>JAJDCW010000293.1 GCA_029260635.1 Phycisphaeraceae bacterium
AAATCGGCGTGCTCCTCGCTGCGCAGAACATAACGCAGGTCGATGACTTCCGGATTCGCCTCCGCGATCCGCTGCATGGCCGAGCCCTGCAACGCACAATCGCCGCACCAGGTCCCGGTGAGGCAGAGTACATGGATCTTCCGCGTGAACCCCCCCACCAGCGACGCCTGCTCAGGATCGAGCGCGAGCTGGCTGTAACGCTGCTCCCAGGGCATCTGCTGGCCCTCGGCCTCGGCTAGCTTCACGAAGCCGGCGTAGTCCAGCCCTTGGTCGAACTTGGTTTTCAAAAAATCGGTTTGGTTCATCAACATGGGATAAGTGCCGGGTTGGATCGTTGATTCGTGATCGATCCCCCGGCAGAGCCGGGGGCTGAGGGTAGAAAGTTATTTGCAGAACGTGGGTTAGTATCAGTCGATTATCCGTGCGGTGTTCAGGCTATCCAGCTTAGGGAACTCGGCTTCGAGATAGGGGTTGCCTTCGTGCTGGACGCGGCCCTGCTCGGGGCCGTTACCGCGTGGGGCACCTTCGCCGTAGCCTGCGTGGAGGGCGTCGATGACGTCCATGCCTTCGATGACTTCGCCGAAGGGTGAGAAGCCCTGGTTATCCAAGAAGCTGTTGTCGCCGAAGCTGATGAAGAGTTGGCTGGTGCGTGTGTCGGGCCCGCCCATCGCGAAAGTGACCCGGCCGCGCGTGTTGCTCTGCTTATTGGGATCGTCCTTGATCGGCTGGTCACGCCAGACGTCGGAGACCTCGGGGTTGCCGTTGATGCCGAACTGGGCCATGAAGCCCTCGATGACGCGGAAGAACTTTACGCCGTCGTAGAAGCCATTGTCCACGAGGTTGTAGAAGCGGTCGGCACCGAGCGGTGCCCAGGCGCGGGTGACCTGAATCACCACGTCGCCCTGGCTGGTGGATAGCCTCACCTTGAAGGTGTCGGGGGCTTGGCGGGACCAGGACTCGTGGGTCGGGTCCAGTAGCGCGGCCATGTTCGGGCCTTTGTCGTCGGATTCATCCGCACCTTCGGCCTCGGCGGCGTAGATGGGGGCGAGAGACAGTGAACCTATCAGCATCAACATCAAGAAAATGAGGCTCCGTGTGTTTTCAAAAACTTTCATTTGATTCTCCTTGAACTCTGTGTTCTCTGTGGTTCAATCCGTTGGTTTTATATGAATCTGAACTCACGGCGTGCTGAAGTACGCCTCGCCGCGACCTCGGAAATATTATCCGCTTTGTTTCTGTTCGAGTGCGTCGAGTCGTTTCTCGATCTGGATGAGTTTATGCAGGATCAGCACGTGGGTCTTCTTGGCGTCGATGCCCACGGGGCTGGCGTCGCTGGCGATCATCTGCTCGATCTTCTGATAATCCTCCTCGGTGATCTTGATGTCCATCAGTCGGCCTCCGGTTGAGTCGCGGGTGTGATATTAGCCTCGCCCTCAAAACCAGCCGTGGCCCAGTAGTCGATGCTGCGGGCGAACTGGATAAGGTAGTCGGCGCCTTTCTCGTGGTGGGTCAGCGACACGAGGATGTAGTGTCGGCCCTCCCCGGTCACGACGGCGGTATCGGCGTGCCATTCGCTCCAGGTCCCGCTCTTGCGGATTACCTGCACGTCCCGGTCGGCCAGCCCGAGGATGAACTTGGATTGCAGATGCTCCAGGTCGTCGCTCTCAAAGATGTCACGCATCACGGCGGACGCATCGGGGCTGACCAGTCTTTTCTGTTCTAGCATCAGGTAGTAACGCAGGAGTTGACGGACGGTCGCGGCATGTGATTCGCCGGCCAAGGGGTCGCGGTTGCGTTCCGCGCTCTTGCCGTAGTGCTTGCCGACCCACAGACCCCCGCCGTGCATCGGGTCGTAGAGCTTGTATTCTTCCGAAATCAGGATGCCAGCAATCGTCGTTAGCCCGAGCAGCTTGCTGTACTTCGCGGCCAAGGCGTTGTCGGACCGCTTGATCATTTGGCCGAGTTCGTGGCGGGTGTCGGCGTCGATGGATTCCAGCGCATCACGATGCGTATGGAAGTACGCCAGCAGGATCGCGATCTTGGGGACGCTGGCGGCGTAGTACTGCGTATCCGCTCGAAGCATCGCAACCCGACCGGTTTGCATATCGACCAGACCGACCGCGGTCTGGTCGGACTCGATACCGAGGCCAACGCGTAGCGCGGTGTCCAGCCGGGCCAACGCCATCGTCAGGTCGACATCACCAACAGTTGAGGTATCGATGTCCAGCATGGCATGAGGGGAGTCATCGGCTTGCGCCTGGGTTTGTGCCTGAGCAACCGGAAATCCCGCCACGATGAGAGCGGCCCACACGAACAGGGACGCCGTCAAACAACGCTTCATGCTTCGCCTCCTTGTGTTGGCACTTAATACCGTCGATCAGCTCTGGCCGGCGTCGCCCTGGCCTTGACCTTCGCCGGCGGCGGCCTGCTGGGCCTGCATCTGCTGCGCCATGTTGTGCTGAATGAGCTGGACGGCAAAAATGTGCGTCGCCACTTCCATGGTCACGGGGTAGGCGCTGAAGGCGTCCTGGTACTTGTCGGCGGCCTCGCCCGCGGTCTGGCCGGTGGATTCGGCGGTAAACTTCTCACGGACCAGGTTCAGAGCGTCGTTGACTTGCATGGGGTGCCCCTTTGGGTTCTCTAGGCATTCGGGTTAATACGTGTCGCCCGGCGAGGCCCCGTGGGGAGGGCCGGACTTACGGGGGTAAGCATATCAGATGAGGCGGCCGCGTGGCGGGCGACGGGATTGGGCGTATCATGGCCGGTCAGGAACCATTCGGAAAGGGCTGAAATGCTGATTGATGAGGTCAAGAAACAGGTCATCCAGGCGATGCGGGACAAGGATGCCGAGCGACGCGACCTGCTGAAAGTCGTGCTGGGCGAGCTTCAGACCGCCGGTGCCCGGCTGACCGAGGCCCTGCCGGACGCCGAGGCCGAGCGGCTGATCCGCAAGATGGTCAAATCGAACCAGGAGATGGCCGAACTCAGCGACAAGCCCGAGGTCGTTGCAAAGATGAAGGCCGAGATCGCCGTGCTGGAGACGCTGCTGCCTAAGACACTCACGGTCGATGAGATCATCGAGGCGTTGGGGCCGGTCGCGGATACGGTCAAGGCCGCCGGCAACGACGGGCAGGCGATGGGGGCGGCCATGAAACACCTGAAGTCCACCGGCGCCAGCGTCGAGGGCAAGGACGTGGGACAGGCGGTCAAGAAATTACGCGGCTGACACCTCGCCCCTCAAACTATCTGGTTGGTTATCTGGTAGGTGTGTTTTACTTCGGCTGGATCAGCGTGCGTTGAATCTCAAGCCGGTTTTCGAAATCCGTAAAGTCCCGGTGCTCCACCGGCGACCACACGGTTTCACTGAATGCATATAGCCGGGGCATGATCTGGTGGTACAGCTGCGCCTCGTCGGGGACGAATTCGGTCCAGAGGTTGGCTTCGCTGCCGAGGATGTGTTTGTGGTGTTGCGGCTTCAAACCTTCCGGGATCGGGTCGAACCCGTAAACCTTTTCCAACGGGAGCGTCTGCATCCAGTCAGGGTAGCTTGCGGCGTGTTCCTGGGCCGACTGGGGGTAATCCAGATACACCCAGTCGTTGGTGGAGTTGATCGTGTCGATGCCCTTTGCCGCGGCCTTGCCGGCCTGCCCCTTGACCCACCCCTGGACGATGAAGTCGTCGCTACATCCGTAGTCGATGATGTCACCCCACGAGATTGAGCGTCGGCCGTGCGCCTGGCGGATATGTGCGGCGACCTTGTCCATGAACCACTTCTGTAGTGACGATTCGTCCGGCAGCTCCAGGTCTTTGCGCAGGCCGTGACAACGCGGGCAGCTATCCCACAGTCCGGGCTTGCGCTCGTCGCCGCCTAAGTGGATCGGCGAACCGGGGAACAACGCGGCGACCTCGGCGGCCACGTTCTCAAGGAACGTAAATGTCTGGTCCCGGCCTGCGCAGTAGACCCCGTCACGGAGGCCCCAATCGCCGGTAACTTCGCGGGCTTCGCCGTGACAACTCAGTTCGGGGTAAGCCGCCAGCGCGGCGAGATTATGGCTTGGGATATCGATCTCCGGAACGATCGTGATCTGCCGCATCTTCGCGTAAGCGACAAGTTCGCGGACCTGCTGCTGGGTGTAGTAGCCGCCGTACCGGCTGGAGCCCTGCCCGTTGTTCCGCCAGGCGCCGACGCCGGTGAGCCTGGGGTAGCTGAGGATTTCCAGTCGCCAGCCCTGGTCGTCGGTCAGGTGCCAGTGGAAGCGGTTGAGTTTCATCGCCGCGATCTGGTCGATGAGCCGGGTAATCATTTCCACCGGCTGGAAGTGCCGGGCGGAGTCGAGCATGAAGCCACGCCAGGGGAAACGGGGTCTGTCCCGGATATCGATGCACGGCAGTCCCGCAAGTGTCGTTGAACCGTTGGACCCTACCGGCGCGATCTGCGTGCGTTGATGGTGCAACAGTTGTATCAAAGACTGGCCGGCGTAGAACAGCCCCGCATTACTGGATGCACGGAGGGTGATACGTTCGGGCGTGATCGTGAGTTGATACCCCTCGGGTCCCAGGTCTTCCGGCACGTTCTGATCGGTCAACACGACCGCGGGCGTGTGATCTTCGGGGTGGCTGTCACGGATCGAGACGAATTTCCCGGCAGCGACACGCAGACGCTGCGATAACTCGTCGGCCACGAAGTAGCTGTAGCCGTGGTCTTTCCCGTAGGCCAGGTGCACCGGCAGCTCATCGGGGAACGCGAACTCGCCGGCGTGTATCTGTTCGACCAGAGGCTTGGGGATAATCATGCTTGGAGACTGTCCTCGTAGACGTACTGCGGGTGGATGACCAACCGCCCGGCCCGTCACTCTACCATGCACGACCGGCGATGCCGACTTAGACTACCGGCATGCCAGAGACCCAGGCCCTGCTCTTCACCGCGTTCGAGCCCAGCGGCGACCACATCGCCGGCGCTCTGATCGCAGAACTGAAGCGTCGAGAACCGAACCGGCAGATCTACGCGCTGGGTGGGCCGACGATGCGGGCGGCGGGCGCGGAGCTGATTGAAACCACGACGGAACACGCCGTGATGCTCGGGGGGGCCGTGGGTCAGGCGAGCCAGCACCTCAAGCGGCTTGGCCGACTCAAGGCGTGGCTGGCGGATCATCCGATCCAGGCGTTGATCCCGACGGACAGCCCGGCGGCGAACTGGTCGGTCTGCGGCACGGTGCGCAAGATGCAGCCCAAGGCGAAGGTGGTCCACCTGGTCGCGCCCCAGCTCTGGGCCTGGGCACCCTGGCGTATCCGCAAGCTGCGTCGGCTGACGGATCACGTGATGTGCCTGTTCCCCTTCGAGCCGGACTGGTTTGAGGACCGCGGCGTCCGCGCCAGCTTTGTCGGCCACCCGCTTTATGCCCGCATCGCCGCGGAAAGAACGCCGCCCGGGGATCAACTTCCCAAGACACCCGGCCCCAGGCTCGCACTGCTGCCGGGGTCGCGCCGCAGCGAGGTCCTGCACAACTGGCCGACGATGCTCTCGGCGTACCGGCGGCTACACGCCTCCCATCACAACCTGACCGCCGTCGTCGCGGCGACCGATAGCGCACGGGCGCACCAGGTGGAGTTGATGTCGCCCCTGGGTGTGCTGCCCCGGGGGATGCATATGATCGTGGGGGATGCCGACACCGTATTAAACTGGGCGGACGCGGGCATGATTGTTTCGGGCACGGCCACACTGCACGCCGCAGCACACGGCACACCGATGGCGGTCTTCTACAACGTCAAACGATACCAATGGTATCTGGTCGGACGGTGGCTGATCCAGACCAAGACGATGTCGCTGCCGAACCTGATCGGTGAGTCGATGGGACTGGGTCGGATTGTGCCGGAACTCATGCCACACTTCGGCGACCCCGACCCGCTGGTCCGGGCGGTGAGACCGCTACTCAAAGACGGTGACGCCCGGCACCAACAGCAGAACGCCTTTATCAAAATCCGCGAACGCTTCACAGAAAAACATTTCGAGCGGGCCTCTGCGGACACACTGCAAAAATCACTTGATGGTTAACGCGACCCGGCCAGACAAGGTCAAGAGCACCTGTGTTAGACCAGGTCATACATGGGATATTCAGGCGTGAGGGATAACATCCGCCACAGATGTGCAGCCTAAATGGCCGATTGGGGGGAGCAGCAAATACTAATTGGATTGCTCCCCCGGAAGGCGCAATCCATTTATGATCCATATCTTACCCACCTATACTCCGGTCAACTACCCACAATTGTGGGTAATTTCATTGACACGGCTCATTGGATGAGAATATACTGGCCTCTTGCCGGGAGGCCGCCCGTATTTATAAAGCCTCGCGGAACCCATCACCCATGAAACGATCGCAAAACCTGCCTATTGATGATGTGAGGAGGGTATTTCGTGTCCTGGGACATGCGCGCGAGTTGAGAAACGATATCGCGCAGCAGGACAAAGTGATTATCGATGCGATGACTGAACTGCTCGGCGCGGACTTTGGTCACGCGATGCGGATCGTGGGGTTTCGGCCAAACACCCCTACCAAGCTGAAGCATTACACCCCCGGTTCCTTCCAGGACCCCACCGTGATGCATTACATCTCCGAGTGGGGCCGAAGCTCTGAGTTCGATGACGACCCCTTGATAAGACTAGCATGGAACAGACCCGATCCTGTATTTACCTTAAGCCGATCTTCAGTGATGACGATCGATGAGATCAGGCCCTACCGTGTTTATGAGGAGATGGTCGAACCTTCAAAGCTCAATGACGCGATTATTACTTTTTTCCGTTATCCCAGGAGCAACACCACTCGGCAGTTCGTGTTTCAACGCACCGTCTCAAAAGCAGAGTACACGCCAAGCGAGTTACAGATAGCCGACCTGTTCATCACGGAGTTGCACAAGCTTTACACGGATGGGCTGCTGGAAACACCGAACATCATAGACAAGCTACCGCAGCGTTTGTCGCTGATGGCGCACCAACTCCGCACGGGCAAGAGCCAGCGTCAGATCGCGATAGACGGAAACCTTTCCTATAACACAGTCCGCAGCTACACCAAAGAACTTTACGACACGGTGGGCGTGTCCAGCCGGGAAGAACTGGTCGCCAAGCTGTTCCTCAATACCGGCGAGAACTGACTTCCGGAAAAATCGGTATCACAACAAGCCCACGCCTCATTCGGCCTGCCCGGGTGTGGCCGGGTTGAGTGTGACCCTGTACAGGCTGGT
>JAJDCW010000294.1 GCA_029260635.1 Phycisphaeraceae bacterium
ATCTACTCTTTCTCAGATGTCGGGTATGTAACGAGGAAATCGCAGGCTCGAAGGGAACCCCCGCTATTATTAACCCCTAAAGATAACCTCGACGTAAGTCGAGGTTTTTCATTGGCTTACAGCCATAGGGTCACTTATCAATACCTGAAGTGGCCCATAGCCGGAGGTGGCCCATATTGTCGGGCTCTGCCCGTTTTTCCCGTGAATCATGCGGCTTTCCGCTCGTAGTGGTTGAGCAATCCACCGAGATAGGCGTGGCGGTGGATCTGCCCGGTATCATCGTCAACCGCCTGAGGAGGGGGATGCCCTACTCGGCTCAACGGCATATTGCCCAGCGACTGGTGCGGGCGAAGCTCATTATAGTAGTTGGCGTAGGCCTGCACGACGTGGTCAAGGTGCCCCAGGCTGAAACAGAAGAAATGATTCAGGCATTCACGTTTGAGGGTTCCGATCCAAGTTTCGGCGAAGCAGTTCGCAATGGGAGACTGGAACGGCGTCCTGATCACCGTCCGCCCTGCACCCTTGAAGAACGCGTCGAAAGCCCCGGTGAACTTCGTATCCCGATCGTGGATGAGGTAGTCACAGTCCAGCCCTTCCTCCTCCAGCCACATCGTCACGTTACGCGCCTGCTGCTGGACCCATTCCCCCGTCGGGTGATAAGTACCTGGGCTGACGAACACCTTCCGGCTACCCAAGTGGATGAACGTCAGGCAGTAAGCGACGTGCGTGCCCGTCACTGTCCAGACTTTCTTGCAGAAGAAGTCTGTCGCCACCATCGTATTGAGGTGTGCCGACACGAACAGCCGCCACGGCGTGGTCACGCCCTTCGGCGCACGGCGGTCCGGATCGGGCAGCACCCCCTCGTCCAAAAGCATCCGCTGCACCGAGCTGCGGCTGGGTGTCAGCGCCAGCTTCCGCAGCTCGCCGACGATCCGACGCACACCCCAGCCGCTGTTTTCTCTGGCAAGACGCAGGACCAGCGCCCGCACCGACGCAGTAATTTCCCGCGGCCGGCCGACCCGACCCGGTTCCCGGCCCCCCTTCTCTTCACACAGCCACCTCTTGTAGGTCTTGACACTCACGATCCCGATGAGATCATCTACTTTATGCTCCAGCTTCTTGCCCAACCGAAGCATGCGCTGCCGCTCTTCCGGCGACAGGATTACCCGGTTGCCGGGCACCTTCTCTCTATACAGCTCGAGTTGGAGTTTCAGGAACCGGATCTGGTTATCTCGGCGGACCGACCAGGCCTCGGCAAGCATCGTAAACAGCACAATCACCCAACGCGGCAGCATTTTCTCCACTCCCCTAAGTCCCGTACTGACAACTGCCCGACATTATGGACCACCCCCGCGGCAACGCCAAGCACGACCGATCCGCACCTGGCCCAGCCCCTATCTTCCTAAGCTGCCTGAAACCGACGGGGAATGCCACAAATCTGGGACACAAAATCCCGTTTCAAGCGTGCATAGTCTAACTTTTTGGCATGCCGACTTTTCGAAGACGGTGTGGACCACACTACTACGGCCGGATGGATTCTCTCATATTCCCTGGATCAGGTTTTCAGGAGGGGGTCAGAGTCTCAAATGCTTCCGCTAATGACGCTCTTCGGAGCAATTGCTAGGTATATATTTAGCCGGGATAGTTGTAATTCAAGTTAGATACGTGTGACTAAGATTCTATAGAAGGGGCATAGCCGTGTTAGATAACGCTACGATAATCGTGATAACTACCCGGAGGTTGTACGTAAGTCCTTTGTTTCGCGCGTATTTTGTACATCACCTAGCGCATAAAATCTTGATAAACACGGTCAAAATGGAATATATGGACGGGACGTCGTCGGGGACGTATGCCTCGGCGGGTGACGCAGTTACCTGTAAGTGAAGAAGTTGCGGAAATGAGCGTTAAGCCGCTCATAACCCGGAGGTCGCTGGTTCGAATCCTACCCCCGCTACACTCCCGCGTGAACTCGTCGGGGCAGGGCAGAAATATAGTAAACGATGGCCGATGCTAATCCCAAACACACAAATGAGGTTGGCTCGGGGATATTTGTTGACGCGTCACCAAGAGGTGGTGTTCCTACATTCCAGTTGCCTAGGACCGCGTTTAAGTCATCGATCCCGACGAAGCCGTCGCCCGTCGGGTCGCCACGCAGTGTGTCGCCGGTGAGAACGGTCTGGTTCCAGTGACTAAGCACGATGTTCAGGTCATCGATCCCGACGAAGCCGTCGTGGTTAAGGTCGCCGGCTAGTAGAACCGCTGCCGAGATATCGTCGATGAAGAAAGCGCCCGTTGCGCCCGAGTTTCCACCGCTGATGAACGTGATATCGAAAGATCGGATATCTGCCCGCAAAGGGATCAAGGCCTCTTACATCTCGAAATCCAGAGAGTCTCCCGTGATAGTGAAGTTGTACTCGGTGATATCGCCGATAAGGTCCAATCCGAAGACGGGCGAGCTCGAGACGCGTACCCGTGCGCGGAACTCGTGACCGGGCGCGATGTCGTATTGCCAGAACCAACGTAGCGCCAGGCTCCGGCCGGTGTCGCCATCGTCGGGGATCGCTGTAGCGTAGCTGCGCCACTCCTCGGCTTGCACCAGACTTGAATCGGTGAGTTCGAGCGAGTGGGTCGGGCTTTGTGTGATGCCATCACTCCAGGCCGCGTTTGTAGAATAGTGCCAGCCGGCCGGGCGCGTTGTGTTGGAGACGTGGGCCTGATCCACGTCGGGATTCTGTAGCAGATTGTCGGGCAGCAACGCGGCATCGAAATCGATCACGACACCGTTTACCAGTAGCTGACGACCGACTCGCTGGGCGGCCCCGCCGGCGGGGACCTCGACGAGGATGACCGCCTGGTCTTGCGGGATGGTGAATGAACTAACGCCGGTCACATCACGGGCTATGAATCGGTTCGATACCGCGTCGTACAGGTCGATCGGTGCTGCACCCACGTCAACCTGAACAGACTTATGCGCGTTGAACGGGTTGTAATAGAGGGATGTCGGATGCGCGCCGTTGCTGAAGGAGTCGGTCGCAAGCAGGTCGAGCTTGAGTATTTGTAGCTGATTGGTTTCGCTGATGATCGATCCAAATACCCCGGCATACGCCCCGCCATACAAAGCGAAGTCCGTCTCGGGCCCCCAGCCAAAGACCAATGGGTCTCCGCCAGCGAATAGTTCCTCGCCCTGATGATTCCAGTGGTGGCGGAGGCCTTCATAGGTAATCACCCTATCCGGGTCGCCCTGCCAGAACTCGGAAGATTGGTTCGCTGGTGAATGTGCGTCTGCATAGAAAAGGCGTGCGGCGTTGGCGGCGTGAAGCATCCACTTGCCGATATCTCGTGCGTAGCGGTCTTCATAACGGGCGAGGGGGACCATGGGCATGGCGGTGAGGAACGTATTCATGGAGAACGCGTAACCCTGCACATCGTTGCCGGTGTTTGGGCGGATGAATCCCATCAGCCCATCAACTTCCTGCCCACCCCAGGTGCCACTGACGACGATCTTGTCCGGCCGGGCGGTGCTGCGGTCGAAGACCCAGTTGACCAGTTTATGTACGTTGTAGTTGCCGCCCTGCTCGGCGTTCATGCGTGCGGCGGTATACGCCCCGAAGGGCACCATGATCTCGTAGTCGGGGTTTGTCTGGAGGTTTTCGTAATACTGGAGGCTCCAGTCGACGGCGTTTAGATGATCCTGCGCCCTGGATGGGTCTGTTGTCTTGTTCCGAAAATACGCCGCGTGCTGGAGCCAGGCCATCCCCATTCCCATATCGGGCTCACGCCAGACGCCGTTGAAGACCGGTTGTTGGGTCTTGAAGTTGTATGAGGTGTGGTTGAAGTTTGGATTGTTTCCCCCGGCGGTGAGATCGTTTACCGCGTCATAAAACGAGTCGTCGATCACATTCAGCACAGGGGCGAGTTCAGTCTGATTGGGGTAACGGTCCGCGATGCTGTAGAAAAGAATACTGGGGATCGTTTCGTACCATGCCGAGCCTCCCGAGCCGCCGAAAGGCCCGTTCAGGATCAGTGGTTCATTGCGTGCGATACCAAAGAACTCACGACTCATCGAAACATAGTTGTGCGGCCCGGCACTCTTATCGATCCCTACCAGTGATCCGCCAAGGACCGCCCCCAGGGTGGACAGCGACTCAAAGACGGGTTCGCCGTTCTCGCCATACGTGCGTGTCTCACCGACATAGGCGGCGATACCGAAAGATTCTGACAGTAACGGGAACTCCGGGGTCGGGTCGATCCTCGTCAGAGGCAGATATTGACCGGTTGCATCCACATCAAACACCAGACTGTCGAACTTCAGTGCGGTATCACGCCAATCGCGCATCTGATAGTTGGCAACCGTGTCGGGCATCAGGTCGATCTGCGTGATCGGCATCTGCCTCTGGGCGGATGCGATCGGTGTCAAAAACAGAACTACCGCGAGCGTCAAAATGATCCGCATATTCAGAACCTTATTAGCCGCGAGGGAAGAAGACTCAGTAGAATCGTGTGCCACAACATCGAATCAACGCGTCACCCACCTCTGGATGCACGGCAAGGGGCCGCCATCGCCACGATCAACAGCACCGCCAGCGTGCCCGGCTCGGGGATCGAAGCTTGGTTGCCGGAGGGTGGCGGGGAGCCGGTGTTCCAATTACCCAGAACCGCGTTGAGGTCGTCAATGCCGACAAACCCGTCACCGGACAGATCGCCAGCCAGCGAGTTGGCGGACGTGACGCTCTGGTTCCAATTACCCAGGACGATATTCAAGTCATCAATCCCGACGAATCCATCGCCGTTGAGGTCCCCGATAATGATGGGCTCCAAGGCGTGCAGCAACTGGTTCACCGATACATTGGTCAACTCCTGAACGGTCCCGCTTGGCCAAGCGATGGTGACGCGATCGATGTTGGCCGCGTTGGCACCCAGCCCAAAGTGTGCGGTGAACTCGTTCTGACTCAAGAAATTACTCCCGGCACGGACCTCCCGCACTATCTCGTCGCCTGCAATGTTGATGTCCGGGTCAAGAGTGATAAACGTGCCAATGCCGTCGCGGTTGGAGACGGTCCCTTCGACATCGATCCTCAGCCAGTCGTTATCATCACCACCGTCGTTGCGGTAGAGGACCGCCTGTTCACCGTTCTTGGTGATGAAGATATCCAGATCGCCATCGTTGTCGTAGTCGAAACTGAGCAGCCCGCGGCCCTGATCCCCCGTACTGGAACATGGGCACACCCCATCCGTTATCCCCGAGGCGATCGAGATGTCGGTAAAAACCCCGTTGTCGTTCTGGAAGAGGCGGGACCGGTCGAATGAAAAAGGCCAGCCGTTGGTAATCGCCAGATCCTGATCGCCGTCGTTGTCGTGATCGAGGAAGGTGGTGCCCCATGACCACCCGGAGTTACGGACCCCCGCAACATCGGTCTGGTCGGTGAAGGTTCGGTCGCCGTTGTTGCGGTAAAGGCGGTTGCCGTTGTGGTCATCAATCTCGCCGGGCACATTGACTAGGTTCGTCGTGAACATATCCAGCAGACCATCACCGTCGTAGTCGCCGATGGCCAATCCCATGGCATCCTCACCGGTGCCTACGTTTGCGGCGAGTGTGCCGTCGGTGAACGTCCCATCACCGTTGTTCCAGAAGACCTGGCTGGTGGTGAAGTCGGCGGCGATCGCGAGGTCCGGGTACCCGTCACGATCCAAGTCGGTGAATGTCGAGGAAAAGCGGTAGGTTTTCGTGTCGGTTCCACCGCCGAAAAACGCAGAGGGGCGGTAGACGTCTACACCAGCCGCGGCCGTGACGTCTTCAAAGTGGCCGGGATTGGCGTCGCCGAGGTTGCGTAGCAGCCGTGAGGTGCTATTGACAATCTCGTTACCCCAATCGTTGGTATGGATGTCCAGGTACCCATCGCCGTCGTAATCACCCATGGATACACTTTGTCCATAACGAACAGCGCCAGTGACTTCTGCACCGCGCGAAACGGCTTGCTCGGTGAAGTGGCCAGCACCGTCATTAATATACATATAGAACCGTGTGTCGCCACCGGAGGTGGTGTACAGGTCTAGATCGCCGTCGTTATCGATATCACCCCAGGCAGGGCCGTTGGTGGGTAGGCTCGCGGTGAATCCGGCGGCCGTGGATACATCCTCGAAGGTGCCATCGCCCTTGTTGCGATAAAGGATGTCAGGCGCGTCCAGACGTGTGACAAAGATATCCACCAAGCCGTCGTTGTCGTAGTCACCCGCCGCGGCCCCTCCGGCCATGACCAACTGCCCGAAGCCCGGCCCCTGGTTCTGGACATGATTGATCCCCGCCGCGGAGGTCACATTGGTATATACCACCGCATAAGCACGATCGGCGCAGGGCACTGAAGCCAGAACTGCAATCGAAAGGATCATTCCTGATCGAATGCGGCTAGATCTCCCTCGCTTTGAATCCCGCAATGTCCACCTCCAAGTAGAATGCAGCACACCCGAGCATGACGGCTTAAACTTCGGTCGTCGTTGTGTCACGACATCTAAGAGCAACTCAAAAATAAAACCGGGTACCTCATCGAGTGACTATCTGGAATACCTAACGATACCCCAATATCGGTGTATAGCTACCGTATTCTGCCTGCGGCGTTATCAATACACCCACATTGCCGTAAGGTGCTTATAAGTATGCACATACATAATAGGATCTACTGGGTACTCAGGGCCAATAGGCGGAATGTAACCATCATCCCGAGAATCGGCTCAGGCCCGAGATAACGGAGGGTCCCCCTTACCCCTTCATCCCCGTCAAGGTAACGCCTTGAATGAAATAGCGCTGTACAAAGAAGAATAGCGTGATGACCGGCAGCGTCATGATAAACGCGGCCGCCATCATCAGTCCTACATCACTTCCTGCTCGCAGATTGAACTTGAATAGGCCCAACGCCAACGGGAACAGGCGTTCGTCATTGACGTAGATCAACGGCCCCATGAAGTTGTTCCAAGTGGCAATGAAGGTATAAACCGCGATGATGGCGATCGTCGGGGTGACCAGCGGCACCATGACGTGCCAATAGATCCGCAGGAACCCGCAGCCGTCGATACGGGCCGCGTCTTCAAGGTCACGTGGGATCGTTTTGAGGAACTGACGCAACAAGAAGATGAAGAACGGTGTCCCGAATACAGCGGGTGCCCAGAGCGGCAGCAGTGTGTCATACCAGCCGACCGACTTGAATATCAGGAACGAGGGGATCATCGTCACCTGCGGTGGAATCATCATTGTCGCGAGCATGATGACAAAGCAGAAGTCGCGCCCGGGCCAGTTCAGTCTTGCAAAGGCGTATGCCGAGAGCGTGCAGGAAAACACCATCAGCACGATGCTGAGAATACTCAGCGACAGGCTGGTCATGATATATCGGGCAAAAGGGATCTCCCGAAATACCGCCCGGTACTGTAGCAGTATCTTATCCACCCAGGCCCATAAGAGGCTGTTGTTGGCCACCGTCATCTCGATACTAAATGGCGGGCTGCCTGCCGGAGCAGGGCCGATGTGGTCCAACCAGTAATAAATCCGGCGTTGTATCGGGTCTGCCGATTCACTGCTCCATCGGAGCTGAACTTCGCGCCAACGCTGATCCGATAGATTTATCACTTCTGACGTACGATAAAGCTGGCCGTCCTGGATGACCTCAAACCCGACTCGCGCCCAACTGGCGTCGCCGCGGCAGCTGATAAAGACCCGGTCGATTTCGGCGGGGTCGAACTCGATCTTCGGCTGGAGCCCTAGGACACATGCCGGGTGATCCTCGGTAAACAGGACATCTAATTCCGCATAGGACTCGCCCTGATGTTGCCTGACAACCAACTCTCCCTCGCCGCGTGTCACGGCCCAGTCCTCACCTGTAGACGCCGCATACATTCTGTAATCCGAACTGCGGACACGGACGCCCCCCATGCAGATGCGCCGATAGATGCGGTCAAAGGCCCGGGCCAGCATGGCATCATCAACCAACCCTTCCGTTTCCTCTATGATGGCGTCGGGGCCCATCGTGCGTGCTGTGTCACTGAGCCGCTCACCCAGGAAATCGAATAACGCCTCCTCCATCTCACTTCGGTATGTCACATGATCGATCGGCCCGGATTCAAGCGACAGCGGGCTTCCGTCCGTGTGGGGTGTCCATCCTGTGATACGATCGCTGAACAGGCTCTCGAGTCGTGGTTGTAACAGATCCCAGTCGCTTGAATCGACCCCGGAGAATGCGATAGGATCAGGAAACTCGTTAATATCTATGTAAGGGGATGATGTCTGGGGGCTGGGCGGGCTTGGCCACAGACCCGCTTCCGCACTCGCCATCTCCCGAGTGGTCTTGAAGCTGGTGGCAACCATCCAGACAAACGGGAAGCTGAATAGCACCGCCCCGGTGACCAGCACCGTATAGATGATCGCCATCTCTATCGAAAATAGTTTTCGGAAGTTAGATCGCTTCATCGTTCGTAGTGCACCCACTTCTTACTCAGCCACATCTGAAACAGGGTGATCGATAGAACCACGATAAAGAGGATCCACGCCATCGCGCTGGCCATCCCCATGTTCAGATATCGGAACGATTCATTAAAGAGTTTGTACGCGTAGAACAACGTTGCGTCAGCTGGACCGCCGTCGGTCATGATGTACGCCGACTCAAAAGTCTGGAACACGCCGATCATCCCCATCAGGAAGTTGAAGAAGATATAAGGTGTCAGCAGGGGCATGGTCACATGCCTGAATTGTTGGGCGCGGTTAGCGCCATCGATCTGAGCGGCTTCGTAGAGTGAATCGGGGATTTCTTTGAGCCCAGCCAGCCAGATGATCATCCCGCCACCCGCCGCCCACAACGCCATCAATATAAGCGCGGGCTTTGCCCAGACCGGGTCGTGAAGCCAATGGGGCGGATTGGTCACGCCCAGCATCGCCAACGCGCGGTTCAGCAGGCCCGTCACCGGATCGAACACCCATATCCACAAGATAAACCCCGCCACGGCCGGGACGATCACGGGCAGGTAAAAGACCGTCCGAAACAACGGCAACCCTTTGGCCTTGCTGTTGAGAAGCATCGCCATCGCGAGCCCGGCAACGATAATCAGCGGGACTCCGAGGATCATGTACGCCGTATTCCAAAGGCTCTTCCAGAGCAGCGGGTCATTGGGGACACGCCGCTGGATCACCTCGTCGAAATGAAATCCCAGCGCGTTGGTGTAGTTATCAAATCCAACGAATACGGCTGGATTAAGGACGTCGTACCGGCAGAAGCTGATGACCATAGAGAAGACAATCGGACCGGCGCCCAATGTGATGAAGCCGATCAGCCAGGGCGACGCACAGATGTAGCCGTCAAGCCAACCGCGGTGCTTAAGGCCCAGCTTGCGGGTCTTGTATTCCTCAAATCCAATAATCCCGGCTAGCGTAAGGACCACCCCCAACACATAGATCGTTATCAAGGTGATCCATGGCACGTTCGGCCCGGTGGGCGGATTCAGGAACCGGTCCAACGCGGCATCCGCACGTCGCTTGCCGTAATTCAAGGATTCATAGGGCAATTGAACATGACGTATCGCGGATTCCATCGCACGGATGTGTTCGCTCCAGAGCATCTGGCCGATGGGTGTTACCGGTCTGTACTTACTGGTCGGAAGCAGGTCGACGAATACACGGTGAGCGCGTCGCATGTCTTCAGAGACCGCCGGGTTGTTCTCGACATACTTATCTTGCAGCCAACTCATGATCCGGCGGTCGGGGTGGGAGAAGGGGAAATATGTTTGCCCCTGCGCCCTGGCCAGCGAGGCATCGAACTCGGTCATCAAGCGGTTCGCCTCCGCAGAACTCATCCACCGCAGAAGCTCCCATCCGGCCTGCTTGTTCCGGGCGGTGGAAGGGATCGCGTAGGACCAACCGCCCATCCAGCCAACCGGTTGATGCCCGGCGGCAAGCCGCTTTTCGGGGATAGGCGCGCCCACCGCACCGAAGGATAATTCGGGCGCATACGCACTGATCAGCTTGAGGTACCCATCGCTATCCATCCGCATCGCAACTTTGCCAACGAGGAACGGGTCCATAGGCCCGCTGCTGACATTAGCGGTGAACGCCTGCGCAGCTTTGATGCCGCCGATCGCGTCATAAGCATCGATCATGAACTGGAGCGCCTCGACCACCTCGGGGCTGTCCAGCCGGCACTCCGATCCGTCATCACTCATAAACTGCCCGCCGTTAAGCCACCCGAACATATACAACCAACTGTTCGAGAACAATGGGATGAAACCCGCGGTTTGTAGCTCACCTGTTTGCGGATGGTAGTAAGTCAATCGTGCGGAGTAGCTGTCGTGATCGAAGATCTTGACCTGGCATGTCCCACTGGTGAAATTCCCTGGGATCGCCGTCAGGCCTGACGGCTGTTCAAGGCGTAAATCAATCCGCACCGAATCCGGAGATAGCACCTCGGCTACGCGCCCACGGAAGACATCGGAGGCGCGAACCAAAACAATAATATCTCCCTCTCTGACACCATGTGCGGTCACATCAACCGGGCTGTCTTGCGGCAGGCCTTCATTCACCGACGGACGCCGGGTCCAAGCATTAAGCCGGACTACGCCCTTCGTAGTCACTTCTGCTTCCGCATGGATCAGTTTGTGGCAGAGCTGCTCCCAGGTCTTAGGTGGCTTGGCCTGCCCCGCTTCAGCAATACCCGAGGTCACTTCGACATCATCGGATTGATAGATGAATCCGGCCCGGATCAGCGCATCATGGCTAAAATATAGTCCACGCGTATCAACACTGATGGGGACAGCGTATACCTTTCCCTGATAGAAACCTTCTTCCCAGGGCGGACGGTAGAAGTTTTCCGGGTGGACCCCGTCGGCGCGGTCTTTATCGTTAGCGACAAAGGGAGCCAGGTCCTCAAACGCCCCACGGCTTGCCCACTCCACGACGGCGTAACGGTCGAATTGGATGAGGTCAGGCGGGGAACCCCCGGCGACACCCAGCAGGAATCGGGTCGGATCACTGGTCGCGTCTCTGACTGAGGCTGCGCCCATCAAGACTTTGTACTGGGGGTTCCGCCGCTCGAACTCCTCGACCGCGACACGGACGGCATCACCCGCCTCGACCGGGGTCCACAAGAGTATCTCAGTTACCCCGGCCTTCTGCTCGCCCCCGCTATGGATGCGTGGATACAGAGCCGTCGCAACAATCAACGCCAATAGAGCGGTGAATAAGAGGCGATTGCTGGCTATGAATTCGCGCATTCGACGGATCATATAGCTGAGACACCACTCTGAAACGATGCGAGAGACAATAGAACTGTGTAAACGCCTGCCAGTAATACGATCGAAGGCGAACACGCTACTAATCAAGACCTGAAGGATAGGAAGATCGTCACCCCAATCATCATACAGTTCCCAATCAGACAGAGCGACACAGCCAATAGTTACCTTTTACACAAAAATCGGCTGCGGCTGCATATAAGTCATAAGTTCATCCAGGTCGAAAGTGGCAAATCCAGTAGCGAGGTCGGACATCGCATAAGGCATAACCAGTGTGTTTTTATGGATCACAGCACCGCAGGTATACACGACATTAGGGACATAGCCTTCGCGTTCGGCCTCTGTGGGCACGAGTATCGGCTCGCGTGTCTTGCCGATGACCTTCCCAGGATCATTAAGGTCAAGCAGCAACGCCCCGATACAGTACTGACGCATCGGGCCGACGCCGTGGGTCAGCAACAGCCAGCCCTTGTCTGTCTCTAGTGGAGAGCCGCAATTTCCGATCTTGACGGATTCCCAGGGGCTAACGGGTTTCTGCAAGAGGGTCGCGTTGTTCCAGATATGCGGGTTGTCAGAATACATCAGGTAAAGGTTCTCGCCGTCGAGCCTGGACACCATCACATACCGCCCGTCGATCTTGCGGGGAAACATTGCCATGCCTTTGTCTTGAGCATACCTGCCCGCGAGCGTCATAACGCGGAAACGCTGGAAGTCGGTGGTCTCAAACATTTGGGGGAGGATCTTACGACCGTCGTAAGCGGTGTAAGTCCCGTAGTAGGTCACCTGTTCATCATCATCTACGAAACGTACCAGCCTCACGTCTTCCATGCCCGATCTCTCGCCTACGGAAGTCGGAAAGATAACCATATCACTCGGATCAGTATGACTGTCGAACTGCAACTCGTAGTTCGCATGGGCCAGGTAGCGTAGGTGTCCAACCGCTTCCTTCATGGCCGGGCTGGCCTGATTCACCCCAAGGAGTATCCGGGAAGCAATTTCGAGCTCGGCCACAGTAAACCGGCTTTCTAGCTTGTCCAGAACACGATCAATCTCCGAGCTATGACACTGCATTTCTGTCAGTTTTCTAAGAAACAGCGCTTTGGAGTACTGATGGTCCTGAACGATCTCACCTGTGCGTGATGAATCTCCGGGGCTTTCGAAGACGATGGTGCCGTCGTGGTGTATCTCGCCTTCCCGGAATACGATCGACGAGATGTGGCCCTCGCCGGTCGCACGTAGACTCATCAACAGACGGGTGCCCCCATTAGATACGCCGGTCTGATCGGGGTGGGCTACGATAGAAGGATTGAACAGTGCCGCTGATTCGATCGAGTATTCCATCGTAAAGTATGAACCCATCAGCAGTCTACGCCCCTCAGATACTTGAGTATCCGAGGGGATATATTTTGATACATTGTTGTAGTGCTTCAACAATACCGAGTTCAGGCAGTGGTGCCGATCGGTAAAATGTGTCAACACCCGCTGCATGTTGTTTTCGACCTCTTCTTCAGAGAACTGCATGACCCGGTCAACCACCGATTGGATCATGTCGTCTTCTACAAGGTCCAGATACCGGGTGATCACGCGTCTGTGATTGGATCGGAATACGTCCGAACCACGATCAACATTGATTTCTACAACTCGCATGAAACACACGTCCTAACATATTCATTCGCTCAGGCACTACCCATACGACACGCTGCCGTATTAACCCCCAACCGATTCATACTCTGCTACCAGGTTTCCTATCGAAGTTTTCCGGCTGTTTCAGCCGGGCTAATCATCCCGGAAATCGACCACCACGCCGTCAACCAGGGTCCTGCGTTGGTCCTTCGTCACATCACCCGATACGGGGGCAAGCACGATGACAACCGCACTGTCCGCTTGGATTGAAATATCAATCCGCCCCACCACGGCCCGGTGGATGAAGCGATTGGCAACACAGTCGTAGATGTCTTTCGGATCGTCGCCAACTTCGATTTGTATACTTTTCTCGACCGCGTGCGGGTTGAAATAGAGGTAGGTCGGGTAGGCGGGCTGACGATAGAAGTCCGTCGCTAACAGATCGATCCGCAGGATCATCGCTTCGTTGGTCGGAGCGATGATGGCCCCAAACACGCCTGAGAACGCGGATCCATACAACCCAAAATCTGTTTCGATCGGCCCCCAGTCCTCGATCAGCGGGTCGCCGGCTGCAAACAGGACTTCGCCTGGGCGGTCGGCATGCCACTTGTTGCGTATCCCCTCGTAAGCGATGAAGCTTCCCGGGTCTCCCTCCCAGTCCGGGCAGGATTGCCGGTCGCTTGGGTGTTCGTTCGCATAAAAGAGTCGTGCGGCGTTGGCGGCGTTGAGGACCCACTTCCCGATCGCGCGTGCATAGCGGTCGTCATAGCGGGCGATCGGAACGATTGGCCAAGCGGTTACAAACGTATTCATGGCGAACGCGTATCCGCCCGCCCCACGCTCGTCCTGCCGCCGTGACCCCATCAACCCATACACGTCATGGTCGCCCCAACGCTCAGCGATCATGACCATGTCCTGCCTGGTGACGCTGCGGTCGAAGCACCAGTTGATCATCTTATGCAGGTCGTAGTTTCGGTCGAGTTCTGCGTTCATCCTGGCTGCGGTGTATGCACCGAATAGCAGCTGAACCTCGTAGTACGGGTTCGTCGGCCAGTCGTTGAGAAATCGCATGCACCAGTCAGCGGCGTCGAGATGCCGTTGGGCATAGTCATCACCTGAAGCAAGTGCTCGTCGATAGGCGATGTATTGGATCCATCCGATGGACCCCGCCGATCCGGGCTCTCGCCACCGTCCGTTATCTACGGGCTGCATCGTTGTGAAGTTGAATGCTGTGTGGTTGAAGTCGGGATGGCGACCGTTGTCGGTCAGCACCTCACACGCCTCGTACCACCGCTGGGCAGTGGCATCAACGATCGCATCCATCCGTCCCGTCCCGGGGTACCGCTCGGCAAGGCTGTAGAACATGATATGGGGGAAGGTTTCATACCAGAAGCTGCTACCGCTTCGGTCTACCGGCTTGTTGAGGATCAGATACTCTTCATTAGCCGTGCAGTAAAACGATTCACACATCTGAACCCAGTTGTGTTCTCCCTGAGTCTTGTCGATCCCGATCAGTGTCGCGCCCAGGACCGACCCCATGGTCGCGATCGATTCGTACACCCGGGCACCCTCGATCTCGCCGAGTGTCCGGTAGTCACCGACATACGTAGCGATACCAAAGACCGTGCTGTCAATATTGATATATTTCTCGTCCAGCCAGATCAAAGGCAGGTGCTCACCTTTTGCTTCCAGATCAAACACCAGTTGGTCATAACCGGTGGCCACGGCCTTCCAATCGCGCATGTGGAAAGGTTCGGGAATGTTCGGCGCTAACTCGACGCGGTCGATAGAGTTCTGCTGCTCAGCAACCACTGTCATGGGTGTGACCATGAACAGAATCAGACCGACTCGAAATATTCTATTTATCTTCTGAAACATGCCTTCGGCCTTTTAGTGATTCATAACGGTCGCGGGCGGGGGTTTAGTTGTAATAATCCGCATCGATATTATTGATGTCAGAGGTTCCCCACCAGAAGCTGCTGGCACCGGCGAAGTAGCTGGGTGAAGACCAGATCTTGTTGACAGGAACCTTTGGGAATGTCCCCTCATTGTCTGAGGCGACATGGCCGTCCAGGTACGCCACATTCTGGAAGCCCGGGAAGAACTCGTCTTTGCCGGACGGGTGGCCGACCACAGCGCCGGGGTCCCAGTCCGTGTTCTTGTGAATCAGGCAGGCGGCAAGAACTCTTTGAGAACTGAATGAATCATCCAGCGTATTGCCGGGGGGCCGGTCCCCCCACTGCGCGAATCCGCCTCTAGGCCCGGACTCGATCTTACCGTTACTCATATTGATGCTTTCGGCAGTCCCCAATCCACCCATGTACATGTATCGTATAAGCACCATGTCTCCCCAGGACCCGCCGTTGGGCGGTGGCCCGTTCTCATAGAGGCTGGCGGCCTCGGAGGTGTATTCCTGTGCGGGGAAGTCACTCCATAACTCGGGGTCGGTCGCCATCTCGAAGTTCAGTCCATATCCCTCAAGCGTCTGCCAGGATTCCCCGAGCCTGGAGGGCTCGCCCTCATCGAAGTTGACACGGTCCAGCACGCCTCGGCCCCCACTCCTGAAGCCGTCGGGCATCATGACTCCGAAATCATCTGGGCAGAAGGCCTGGGGCACACGGCCCTTGGAGTCTGCGGCAAAGCTGTTGGCCATGGTCGCCCATTGCCTGAGGTTCGACCCGCAGACGATCCTTTTCGCCGACCTTCGAGCGGCACCCAACGCCGGTAAGAGGATCCCGATGAGTAACGCGATGATCGAGATCACCACCAGCAGTTCAATCAGCGTAAACCCGTACCGTTTGACCTTCATAACCAAGGCTCCTGAGATAATTCGGGTATTCCAAGTATCGAGGGGTTCCGCCCAGACCCCGAGCGCTGTCACCATTTACATACGCGGTATAACGCCGCGGGCATAAGTATTTTCAAGCGCTGACCCGCGAGGGCTGGTCATCTGGGGTTGGTCGTGTGACTCCCCCAGTAATAGAAGCTCTGACCGCCCACATAAGAAACGTAATCGAAGTTTTGATCCGATAGCGGGACGGGAAAGAACGTGCTGCCGCTCTCGTCATCGACGTGCCCATCGCCGAAAGTGATATTCATATAGTCCGGCTTATCCGGGTCGTCGCTTGACGGATGTCCGATGAAAGTGCCCGTGCCATCCCCACTCGCCCACCCGGGGTTGTAGTGCACCAGGCAGGAAGCGATCACGCCAAGACCTACCTTATTGTCGTCCATGCTGGACACCGGTTTACGCGCGCCCCAGAAGAGGTCGGCGTAATCATCGGGTTTCAGCAACGTCTGAGGAGCCGGGCCGCCGGGTTTACCGAATACTATCGTGTCCAGCCCGGCCACGTACATATAACGAATGACGTACTGGTCGCCCCAATTGCTGCTTGGCGCCCCGGTCCCTGAGGGGGCACCGTTTTCTTCGAGTACCGCGGGGTCGTCGGAATAGAACTCGGGGTCGGTCGCCACTTCCTTGGTGATCCCGTAGCTCTCGAGTGTTTCCCACCGCACTCCGAAACGCGCTTCTTCGTTCGGTATGCTGGTGGTCAGGTTCGTGTCCGCGTTGATCCTGTCCAGCACGGCCACACTTTCATCATTATTCGGTGAAAAACACCGGGGCATCACGCCTTTGTTATCCGCGGCAAATGCGGTTGCCATGATACCGAACTGTCTAAGATTTGATTTGCACACCGTCCGCTGTGCCGAACGCCTGGCCGCACCCAGTGCGGGCAGCAGGATGCCGATCAGCAAGGCAATGATAGAGATCACCACCAACAGTTCGATCAGGGTGAAAGCACGTCGGCGGGTCATGTCCACGTTCCTTGTTGTTTGCGATCGAGCAGGCCCAATTTCTCCCGCTCGCTCAAATGTCCCCGGCGGGCGTTAACCCGCCGGGGCTGTATCAATTGAAACACGCTCGCTTAAACGAAGCGTAATGTTGTCAGCTCAGGCGCAGCGACGGCGAAGAACCGTCAGCCCGGCCAAACCCATCAGAGCCAGCGAAGCAGGCTCGGGGACCGCGGAAACGTTATCTACGAACAGCGAGCCGACCGCATCGAGCTTGCCGGGATCGGGGTCGTTCAGTGACCGGTCGCCCGTGTTGAAGATGATGTCGAACGAAGCATCCGCTGCGCTCAGCGGGATGCTCGCCAGGAAGTTCTGGAAGCCACCGCTGTTGGCGCTGCCATCGGTGAAGAACCGGTGGTCCGTAATCGGACCGCCGAGGTCAAAACCACCGAAGGTCGGAGCGGTCGAGATGCGGACGGTCGCGGTGAACACGGTACCGCTGGTAATGTCCCAGTTCCAGTCCCAGCTCAGGTCAAGGCTCCGGCCGGCATCGCCCACACCGGGGATGTCCGTCGCGAAGCTACGGCCTTCTTGCCAGGTGGTCGAGGCTGTGGTGAGCGGTGGATTAAAGATGCCACCGATGGCACCGTCAAAGTCACTGAGCCGCAGGGAGCGGACCCCACCCGCAACCGGGTCGCCGGCGTTGTTCCAACCGGTGTGGCTGCCGTGGTGCCAACCGTCAGGGACGCCGGCAGGTGTATCCGCGCCGGGGTCACCGTGAGGGGCGAACCGGCTAACTACTTCCATGTCACCGTTGACAACCAGGCCCAGGTCGCCGGCCGATACACTAGCACCAGTCAGGGCGACCGTAGCAGCAACACTCATACCAAAAAAAACCTTCATCGAATCTCTCATTACCATTCTCCTCTCAAGTATAGAACTCGAACACTAATCTATTTCATATCCCAAGACGATCCGGGTTGGGGCCGGCTCAAGATGTCACATTCATGTTAGTCTTTGTTAACTGTGTTACTTCTGAATACCGAGCGAGCTACAATTGAAACATGCTGCCTGGGTGTTCATCAGACATGACGCATTGCCATGTTTTATTAACGGCGGCGTCCGAAATGAACCAAGGTCAGGCCCGACAACACCGCTACAGACGCTGGTTCGGGCACCGACGCGCCGGGGGGAGGTGGTGTACCGGCGTTCCAATTCCCCAGCACAGCGTTAAGGTCATCAATCCCAACGAAGCCGTCTCCCGAAGGATCGGCAAGCGGGTTCGCCGGCGGGACGTTCTGATTCCAATTACCCAGCACGATGTTCAGGTCCGTGATGCCCACAAACCCGTCGCCGTCAAGGTCGCCGGCGATCACGGCGACGACCGATATGTTGTCAATAATCATTGTCCCTACCGTTTCAAAGGAGTCGTTGACGGCCTGGGTCCGGAAGATGATGTCATACGAGCCGTTGCTGGTCGAAACAATCGGGACATCCAGGGTCATCGTCACCCACTGCCCGCCGGTGTCCCCAGTGAGTGTTAGCGTGGTGTCGATCAGGTCCGGGC
>JAJDCW010000295.1 GCA_029260635.1 Phycisphaeraceae bacterium
CAAGCGCGGAAGCGGCGACGGCGGAACCGACGAACGCAAGCAGCAGCGCATACTCGACACTCGAGATGCCTTCGTCTTCACGGACAAACTTTTTCAGAAGCTCAATCATGACTCTTCTCCTAAAAGATTCGACGCACACACAGTGCGCCTTGGGTTTCAATGCAACGTACGGACCGCGCACGTCACTACGCGCTGGAACACACGTCCAGACGTGGTACAACACTCACACCTGATCTTTTTACGATGGGCTTCCCAGCCGCAGATATGTTTCGGCCCGTTCCCTCAGGCCGATCTCGACGCCTCGAACCGCGCCCTAATGTGATACCCCGCTAGCAGGTAAGACTTGCGCGGGATATCACTATTTATTCTATTTTTCCGGTTTTCAGCCACAATGTTGCTCGCAGGCAAGTAGGCCGGGGGCCGCAGCTTACCCAACTTCACAATGACACATTTTTCTGATTCCTGCCACAGTTTTCTGTTGTTTATTATAACATCTCAATTAAAATGCTAGCTATTGGCAGTCCACACACTCACTACTTAGATGCGCCACACAAGCCGTGTTATCTGGGTAGTGACCGATAGAAGTTCTCATTTCGCTCAAGCATTCTGCATTGGGATCGGCATGGAGCCGTTGAAGAACCGGGGAGGACATGTGGGAGGGTCCTCAGTTGAGTCGCGACAGAGCCAGGTTTAACCGCTCTATGTTGGAAGCCGTCAAACGCCACTTGAAAACAAGTGGCGGAGAAGCCCCGCCCACAGACGAATCTTTCCAGGCCTGGCGTCAGTTCTACAAACAATGCGACCCCCTGATACGTCGGTTCGTCCGCATCTACGTCCGGACCGCCAACGACCTGGACGACTGCACCCAGGAGGTCTGGGTCAGGCTTATCATGCACCTTAAAACCTTCGACTACGACGCCTCACGCGGCGCGTTCTCCTCCTGGCTCTACAAGGTGGTACGCAGCGTGACCGCGAACTACTTCAGGCACGACTACCGGAACAACGACGGGGACAGCCGCTCGATCATGAGCAGGGTTTCCACCGATTCGCATTCCGACCCGTCCAACCTCATGGAGGCGATGGATTCTCAGCACCGCGCCGAAGAGATGCTGATCACCATCCGCCGAAACGTCTCCAGGCCAAACTACGAGCTGCTCTACATGCGCTGGGTCCAGCAGCGATCCGTGGAAGACGTGGCAAACGCGCTGGACATCAGCCGTCAGCAGGTCTGGTACCGCGAGCATCGAGTCAAAAAGAAACTGAGGGGTGTGCTGTCGGATCGTGACTGATCGGATGGATAGTTCACATCGTCTCGTAAGACGTCCGACCTTCATAACGGGATTGATCAAATGACAAACAAAACACCATTCATGAGATTCGCACGACAGAGTGACCGGATCGATCCGCGATGCCGGGGTATCGCCACGCTCTGGGTGGTGCTTTCGGTGATCCTGCTGTTCTCCTTCGTCGCCCTGGCCGTGGACGTGACGTTCGTCACGCTGACCGGCCGGCAGCTCAGCGCCGGGGCGGATGCCTCCGCGCTGGCCGCCGTCGCCAAAGTGCGTCGCAGCCAGGCCGACGCCCGCAGCGCCGCCGTCACCTTCGCCGCCGCCAACCTCGCCAACACCGACGCGATCCAGGTCGACTCAAACGCCGACGTGACCATCGGCATCTACCGACGCGCTGACAGGACTTTCACACCCGTCGGCGCAGGCGACCTTCCCAACGCCGTGCGGGTCGATGCCCGCCGGGTGGATGGCTCGCTGGGCGGACCGATGCCCACCATCTTCGCCTCGTTCTTTGGCGTCACTGAGGTCGATGTCGAGCGGACCGCCATCGCCATGGTCCGCGGCGACGTCGGCCCGGGCGTGATCGCACTGGACCCCACCGCCGGTTGCACACTCGAGATGCGTGGCACCAGCGGCACGTTCACCGTCGAGGGGGGCGTGGTCCAGGTCAATTCCAGCCACGACGACGCCGCCTGCCACACCGGGAAGCCTTCCATGGATGTCGAAGAGGTCTACGTCGTCGGCGGCACCGACAAGAAGTTTGAGGACCAGGTCGATTTAAGTGGTGAACTCATCACCGGGGCCGACCCGATCCCCGACCCGCTGGCCGACCTGCCCGAGCCAAATATCCCAAGTGATCCCTCGGTCAACTTCGGCGACGTGTCTATTACGGGGGGTACGCATACCCTGCAGCCGGGCCTGTATAACGACCTTTCCATCACGGGAGGGGATATTACGTTCCAGTCCGGCCTCTACTATTTCACGGGTGAATTTAAGTTTAACGGCGGCAATGTGGACGCGACCTCCGGCGTCATGCTGTTCATCGGCCCGACCGGTTTTCTAAACGTAGCAGGCAACGGCACGTTCCATATCGAGGGGATGTCACCGATTGTTTATCCCGACGGCCCCGCCGTCCCCGCCAGCGTGGCGAACATCAAGGTGCCGATCTTCCAGTCACGCAGCAATACCGGCGATGCCGAACTCAACGGCACCTCCGACTGGTTTGTCGGCGGCACAATCTACATCCCCGAAGGCACGCTGCTGATCAGAGGGACACCCGGCGCGTTCGCAAACGGCCTGATCGCCGGTTCCATCGAAACACGCGGTAACGCCGATATCAACATCGATTACCAGGACCAGTTCCCCCGCCTGCCGCGCAACGTCTTCCTGATCGAGTAGTAAGTACATGATACGTCGCAAGACTTGCTGATTCATATATGCCACATCAACATTCATGAACATTTCATGATCATGATATACACATAATTATAGCTTATTTAAAAATGATCTTGACGTAATCCATATGTGATATGCGCAGTACGTACTGCGAAATCTCCAGTACACAACGCAATTAAAGCTTGATATGCAATTCGAAACCTGCGATAGTGCGCAGGAATCGGCTTTGGGTAAGTCCGAGTACGACCTCCGGAGCAGCAGGTCAGAGGTTCGAATCCTCTCACGGTCATTACACATCTCTGGCTACCGAGAAAGCGAGATTCTACGGTTGACGACTCCGTAGCATCAGAAAAACGATAAGCCCCAAAAACGAAGCCGTCGCCGGCTCGGGGATCGTATGTGTTGCTGCTGCGGTGGGCGGCGTCCCCGCGTTCCAATTGGCCAGCACGTGGTTCAGGTCGTCGATGCCGATGAACCCGTCGCCGCTGGGGTCCGCAAGCGGATCGCCCGGCGGGACGTTCTGGTTCCAATGACCAAGGACGAGGTTCAGGTCATTGATCCCGACAAACCCGTCCCCGTCCAGATCACCCGGCACCGTGACGCTCGTGACAAATGTTTTGTTCCAGTTCGCAAGTACTTTAGACAGGTCGTCGATCCCGATCAGGCCGTCCCGGCTGATGTCGCCGACGAACAGGTCAACAGGCGGAGCGGTGTTGTTCCAGCTGCCGAGCACGATGTTCAGGTCATCGACGCCGACAAACCCGTCCGCGTTGGCGTCGCCCTCTAACGACCCGTCGGCGGGACCGCTGAGGTTCCAGCTACCGAGTACGGCAGAAAGATCGCTGATCCCGACCACACCGTCGCTGTTAAGATCGCCCAGGATCTGATCCCTCGGCGGCAGGGTCTTGTTCCAGTTCGGCAGGATGGTGTTCAGGTCATCGATCCCAACCAGCCCGTCACCGGTCACGTCCCCGGGCAGCAGCTGCTGGCTGACGACGTACCAGACCGCGTCCTGGATCGCTTCGATCAGGGGCTCGTCAAGAATCTCCAGCTGCGTCATCCCGCGGAACATGTTGAACTGGCTGTTCGCCGGCGTGCCCGATGGGTCGCGTTCAAACAGGGTGGCGAGGAAGGTGTTGGCCGCGGTGAACTGACCGATCTTATCCAGGTGGACCGGGTCACGGTAGAGCCGCTTGCCGTCCAGGAACTCGGGGACCAGCCCGGCCCGCATGCGCAGGTCCAGCTCCGCGATCACGTCGCCCACCGAGAGCATGTGGATGTCCACGCCTTGCAGGTCCGGGTCCGCCTTGAGCTGGTCATAGATCCAGTCGAACTCGCTGGCCCGGCGGACCAGGTCCGCATCCGGATCGACCGGCGAGGGATCGTGCCAGGCATCAAAGAAAGTGACCTCCGCCAGCGGCATCACGGGCCAGTTCGCATAAACATAAAAACGGGTGTCGTGGTTGTCCGGGTTCACTCTGGCCAACTGTACCAGCGACTTGAACGCCTCGTACTCCTGCCTCGGCGTGCTCAGCGAGAATGGTTGAAGCGTGACCGCGTCCCAAGCGTGGTTCGCGAAAGCCTGGGTATACCCCCCGAAGCTGTTGGGCGTCAGGCAGACCTCGCCGGGATGATCGACGATGTAGTCAAGCGACTGGCTGCATCGCAGATGGTAACCCGTCGTCAACTCGTACCCTGCATCCGTCGCAAGCTCGGGCAACGCACCCACGACCCGGGCGTCCCAAGTCAGGCTGTTGCCGATGTGGTAGGTGTTCAGTGTTTGGGCTGATGCCTGCGAGCCACAAAGAAGGAGGCCCGTGAGGCTCAAGCTTAATGTACGACTGAGAATCGAAAACGTCATGACCGCGCCCCCAACACGATGCCTATTGCAGAGCGACCCGGGCGGCGTACGATTGCCGTAACACCCGTACACAACAATACCATACTCGCGGGCTCAGGGACATGGGATAATACGTCCGCGGGCGGGGTCCCGGCGTTCCAGTTGCCAAGCACCGTATTCAAATCATCGATCCCGACAAACCCGTCGGCACTCGGATCACCGGCCGTGTGAAAGCCGCGGAGCACCGACTGGTTCCAATTACCAAGCACCGTGTTCAGGTCATCGATCCCCACGAACCCATCCGCGTTCAGGTCGCCGACTATCACGGGCAGTTCCGGATCAGCGGTTGCCACCACCTCGACATCAACCCCCAGGGTTGTCCCCGACGTGATCGTGTTCGGCGCGTCCAGCCACTCGAGCCAAACGCTCAAGGAGTCGTCATTTGGATCGGTCGTGCCCGCCAGGAATCCCTGCACACCCAGACGCATCCCGCCCTTGTCCTTGATATCGATCCGGATCGTCGGGCTGTCCGAGAACCATGTCGAGCCCGGGCTCTTGACCAACTCGATCCAATCGCCGACCTCATCGGGAGCTGTGAACAAGTGCGCATTGCGTGCGGTGGCGGTCGTCAACTGGAGCGTCTGGATGTCGCCGTTGCTGTCTTCGTAACGCAGCAGATCGGCATCAAAGACCGTGGAACTGGTGAACATGCTGGACACGGTCATCATCCGGAACCGGTCGTTACCGGTAAACGCGCCGCCAGCCAGGTTGATCGTCTGGTCGGCGGTGAAGTCGACCACCAACCCCACCGTGGTCTTGCCGACGATCGGATCAGGGAAAGTCCGTCGTGTGTTGATGCTCGCCTGTGAACCAAAGTTCCCGTCGATGTCGCTGTGGTATCGACCGAAGAACCCATCGGTGGTGACATCGCCGCGCGTAACGGTGGGGATAAACTGAAGCCCCGCACCTGTCCGGAACGACGCCGACCCGACCACGCTGGTCCCCAGTGCTCCCCCGCCGCCGCCGGGCTTCTGGTAGGTATTCCGCAGGAACGTGTTGGCGTGCAGGTCGACAAAGACAAGCGGGAAGCTGCCCGTACCCGGCACCTGGTCGAACGCCTCGACCACCTTGTGGTTGTGCCCGCCGATCAGTGCCCCGTTGTGAAATATCGGGACCGGGGCTTCCAAGGCCGAGTCCCCCACGAGCAGGGCCAGCGACCCGTTGTTATAAAACTCGGTCGTATGGGCGCAGACCACACCCACCGCCGGGCCGTAGAGGCCGACGGATAGCATGCCTAAAATACCTAAACCGCGTAACATGAATTAGCTCCCTGCCCGTCTATTATAGTATTCACCAGACGGGCCCGGGGGCAAGGTTTTCAACCAACAAACCCGCTATTTCAGGCAGACCACGACCTGATGCTCACCCACAGGCCCCTGCGGCGGTGGGATCACCGCACCCTCGATGGCTACGCCGTCCACCGTGACCGAATCTACGCATAGTCCCGCCCCGGCAGGACGCGTGACCTCGAATTTGTAGACATGCCCACGGTACCGCCGTGTCATCTTGTAGCCCGGCCAATGTGAAGGAATACATGGGTCGATTAACAAACCCTCCCACGTAGGCCGAACACCCAGGATCGATTCCATCAACACCCGGTAGACCCAAGCCGATGACCCGGTGTACCACGTCCAGCCGCCGCGCCCGTACAACGGCGAGTCGGGCCCATCCACGTTCGCGGCCGTCACGTAAGGCTCACACTGATACAGCTTCGGGTCCATCCCACGTTGAGGCGGCGACATCTTGCGGAACAGGCTCCACGCCTTTTCCGGCCGCTTCAAATGACACTCCATCTGGATCACCCACGCCGCCGCGTGTGCATATAGCCCGCCGTTCTCGCGCGTGCCCGCCGCGTACCGTGTCAAGTAACCGATCCTAGGGTCCGGCGTCGAATACGCAGGCTGCAACAGCACCGCGCCGTAATCCCGATACAGCTTTGTCTCTAACGACTCCAACAGCGTGTCACGGCGATCGTCCGGCACGATCCCGCTAAGGATCGACCACGTCTGCGGGTTCAGATGGATCTTGCCTTCGACAGAGCTATCGCTGCCGACCAGCGTGCCGTCATCACAGCTCGCCGCCCAGTACCACTTCCCATCCCACCCGTGCGTGTTCACCGCCTCGGTCAGATTATTAATTTCATTTTGGTACCGCTCAATCCGCGCTGTCTCTCCCGCAGCCAACGCGCCGTGCTTAATCGCCCGCTCCACCGCCGGGCAGAACGCCTTTAGGATCGCAACCAGGAACTGCGCCACCCACACGCTCTCGCCCTTCCCCGCCCAGCCGGTCACGGAGAAGCCATCGTTCCAATCGCCGGTTCCGATCAGCGGCAACCCGCGCTCGCTGCGCTTGGATAACGACCGTTCGATCGCACGGGTGCAGTGCTCATACAACGTCCCCGTGTGACCTTCCGCAATCGCCTGGTCCAGGTACGGCGCGGTCTCGTTGAAGATGCTGTAGTCAGCCGTCTCTTTCAGGTAATTCGTCGTCACGAACGGCAGCCACAACAGGTCATCCGAAAACTGCGATTCCATCCCCTCTTCGGTGATCGGGTGCCACCAGTGCTGGACGTGCCCGGCCGCGAACTGATGCGCCGCGTGCAACATGATCTGCGCCTTAGTGCGCGCCGGTTCAAGATGCAGAAATAACTGGCTGTCCTGCAACTGGTCCCGGTACCCATACGCCCCGCCCGTCTGGTAATACGCCGTCCGCCCCCACACCCGTGACGACAACGACTGATACTTAAACCACCGGTTGACCATCAGGTCCAACCCGTCGTCCGGCGTGTCCACCCGTGAACCCTCCATCCATCGCGTCCAGAACGTGTCCACGTCCCGCATCACCTCATCGGCAACACCGTCTTGTTGATAACGCTTGACACATGCCTCCGCCAGCGCCTGGTCGTCCGCCACGCCCAGCGTAAACACCGCTGTCTTGCCTTCACCCGGCGCAAGACCGACGTTCACACGCAGGCTGGCTACCGAATCATCCCACCGCCCGGTCGTGTCCCCGACGTAGCCACCCTCCCGCAACGCCATCGGCGTAGCGTTTGTGCCGTACTGCCCGATGAAGGCTTCCTTGTTCCCAGTCGATCCCGCCGCCTTGAGGTCCACCGCGTGGAACGCGACCTTGTCCCAGTCACGGTTCCAGTGCTGCCCCTCATCATTGCGGATATCCCACATCCGCTTGGTCGCGTACACCGCCCGGCTGTCATCCGCCAGTTTCGTCTCCAGAAACGTCTTGTGAAACTCCCGATGCGTGTCCGGCGCGACGCCCAGGCACCACTCCAGATACGACCAGACCGACAGCTTGCGAGCACGCTTGCCAAGGTTTTTAACGGTCAGCCGCCAGACCTCCAGTGTCTCGCCCGGCGGGACGGTCAGCGTCATGGTCGCCTCGATCTCATCACACACCGTGGTGACCATTGTGTAGCCGATCCCGTGCCGACACTCGTACGCGTCGTAGTCTCGGCAGACCGGCTTCCACGTCGGCGACCAGAACTCGCCGGTCTCGTCGTCACGGATGTAGAGGTACTTGCCGTGCGAATCCGATACCAGGTCCTGCTCCCAGCGCGTGATCCGGTTCAGACTCGCGTGGGTCATCCAGGAATATCCGCCGCCGATCTGCGATACGACCAACCCGTATTCGCCCGGGCAGATCACGTTCACCCAGGGCTTGGGCGTGTCCGGCCGGGTGATGACGTACTCGCCGCCGTCATCCGTAAAATACCCGTAGCCGTTGTCGAATAGCTTCTCCGACGGGACGTCAATCTGAACAGGTTTGAACGAATTTTTAGTCACTTGTGCCACAAAATACTCCAATCGGTTATCAATCAACAAATGCCGGCGGGTAAAACCAATCACCCCTTCAGGCCGGACATGGATATCCCCTCGATAAAGGTGCGCTGCGCCAGGAAGAACAGCACAATCACCGGCAAGACGACCAGCGAACTCGCCGCCATCAGGTAATGCCACTGCGTCCCCCCACTCTTGCTCTGGAAAAACTGCAAACCCAGCGCCAGCGTGAAGTCATCCTGGTCCGTCAGGTAGATCAGAGGCCCGAGGAAGTCGTTCCACGTCCCCATGAACTGGAACAACGCCACCACCGTGATCGCGGGCTTGGCTAACGGCAGGATGATCTGCCAGAAAACTCTTAGCTCGCTGCACCCGTCGATCTTCGCCGCCTCGGACAGGTCTCTTGGGATGGTCCGGAAGAACTGCCGTAATAGAAACACATTAAAAGCGCCGGCAAAGAACGTCGGCACCCACAGCGGCCTGAGCGTGCCGATCCAGCCAAGGTCGCGGAACAGCGTGAACAACGGCACCATCACCACCGGGAACGGGATCATCATTGTCGCCATGACAAGCAGGAACACCCTGTCCCGCCCCGGCCAGTCGATCCGCGAAAAACCATACGCCACCAGCGTGCTCGAACACACCGTCCCGATCACCGTCAACACACACAGCACCAGCGTGTTTTTCAGATATGTCGGGAACATCTTCATCGCCTCGATTGCGTCGCCGAAGTTCCGCCACCGAAACGCGATTTTTTCTGACAGGTCTCCAACCGTCGCAGCACGTTGCTCAATCAATACATGCGCCAACACTTTTCGGTCGTCCCATGGAACCAGCGTCTTACTCAGCGCCGCCACCGGCACGGATAGCGTTTCGGTCTCACCAAAGGACGCCTCCATGTCTTTGGTCGTCTGGTCATACGTCTTACGTAGCTGCGATGGGTCAACAGCCTTCCGCGACATGTAGCCATCGCCATCGATCATCACGACGTCAACCGATTGTTCTACCACGGGTACTACATCATTGTCCGCCAATCTTACCGGTTGCCACACGCCCCCGTCTTGGACTTGCATGTGGTAATGCACCGCAACATCCACCGCCATATCAAGCTGAGCACCCACGCTTTCTACCCGCGGCCTGACGGGCACAGGCTCGCCATCAATTTTCAACATCCATTGATACGCCACCCCCACCGTGATCGGAGTATCGGGCACAGCGCCCTCCGGCATCTCATCGACACCGACCGACACCGTCTGCCCATCGACTTCCATAACGTACTGATAGGGCAGCCACCTCGGGGGGGAACTCATCGCCTGGTCGATCGGTTTCACCGCTGTGGCCAGCATCCACACCAGCGGGATCGTAAATACCACCGCGCCTGTCACGATCAGGACATACAGAACCAGCCGGCCAAGCTTTCGTTTCATCAGCCGTCCCCCCCGTAATAAACATGTTTCCGCGAGACGGCCGTCGCGCCCCAGGTCAGCAGCACGATGATGACGAACAGAACCCACGCCATGGCGCAGGCGTAACCCATGTTCAGGTAATCAAACGCGTTCTGATACAGGTTCACCGCGTAGAACAACGCCGACCGATTCGGCCCCGTGCCGCCGAGCATCACGAACGGCCGGACAAACTCCTGCAATGCCCCGATGATCCCCATCACCAGGTTGAAATAGATCGCCGGTGAGATCATCGGCACGGTGATATGCCACAGACGCACCGGCGCGTTCGCCCCATCGATTTCCGCCGACTCATACAACGACCTGGGCACGTCCTGCAACGCCGCCAGAAAGATCACGATCGTCCCGCCCACCTGCCAGACCCCCGACAGGATCAGTGTCGGCTTGACCCATGCCTCGTCCGTCAGCCAGCCCGGGCCGGTCAGGCCGATCCTGGATAGCACGAAGTTCACCAGCGAGTAGTCGCCGTTAAACAGCCACATCCAGATCATCGATACCCCGATTAACGGGACGATCGACGGCAGGAAATAAGCCGTACGAAACACCGACCGACCCCGTACCGACTGGTTGAGCATGATTGCGATCATCAGCGCCATAAACAGGCCCAGGGGGATCGAAAACACGGCGAAGTAGAACGTGTTGTAGAGCGCTTTCCAAAATACGGAGTCACCGACCATCTCCTGGTAGTTAAGCGTCCCGACATAGGCCGGTTTATTCAGTACGTCATAGTCACAAAATGAGTAATACAACGACGCACACAACGGATACAACCCGAAGACCGCGAACCCGATGATCCACGGGCTGATAAAGCCCACGCCCTTGAGCAGGTTTTGCCGCTCGCCTCGCGTCAACGCCCCCCCCATTCCGCCAAGCGGTCGGCCTCAACCAGGTCCCAGCGGCGCAGCACCCGGTCAAACCGCTTCTGCATCCGCACCTGTACTTTGCCCAGGGCGGCCGGTACCGTCGTACCTCCAGAATAGACCTGGTCACTCGCCACACGGACCTCATCCTTGTATTCCGCCCAGATCGGCAGTGTCGGCCAGCTCCGCGCACGGGGGCTCTTAGCCAACTCAATAAAGACATCGATGTAGGGATTCGGGTGCTGCGAGATAAATGTTTCGCTCACATCGGTCAGCGGGCTGAACTTACGCTGGCCCAGACACAGCTTCTCCATCGGCCCACGCGAATTTACGTATCGGATAAACTCAAACGCTTCGTCCGGGTTAGCCGCCCCCCGTGGGATCACCAGCACGTCCGACTCGATCACCGTCACGGGTGGCTCGCCCTGCCCCAGAGCCGACGGGAACGCCGCCACCCCCCACCGCATCCCCGGCGAATACTGCTCGATAAAGTTGTGCATCCAAGGCCCCTGGATCACCATCGCGACCTGACCATTCAGAAACGGGTTCTGCGGCGACGACACATTACCGAACGACGCCCCGAACGTGTCCAGGTTCCGCTGGCCGTACCTGCGCGAGTAATCGGCAAACCACTCAAACGCCTCGATGTTCTCATCACTCTTCGCGGTGACCGCACGCTCGCCGTCCCACATCTCCCCGCCGAACCAGTATCCCCAAACCTCAAGCCACCAGCCCGGCTCCTTGGGCGAATGCCCCAACTGAATAATCCGGAAGACCTTCGCCTCCCGCTCCGCTTCCGTCAACTCCGGGAAACGCACACGCACCGTCTCGCCACTTCGCTTGAGTTCCACAAGCGTCAACTGCTCGGCCATGGCTTCAAATTCTTGTATCGACGTCGGCGGCTTGTCCGGGTCCAGCCCGGCAGCCTCGAACATCGCCTTGTTCCAGTGCAACGCGATCGATGCCGGCGTCGCGGGCAGCGCCCAGGTAAAACCCCGGTGCCGACAGCACGACCAGATCGCGGGGATGTAGTCCGACTCAACTATCCCCGCCTCAGCCAGATATTGATCCAAAGGCGTGAGCGCCCCCTTCTCCGCAAACACCGGCACCGTGTGCGTCCACACCCCCACCACGTCCGGCGGGTTGCCCCCCGCGGTCGACAATAATAATTTCTGATCCACCCCGCTGACCGACAACATCTTCACAAATACCCGGTCTTGTGACGCGTTGAAATCATCCACCACCGCACGCATCGCGTCGGCCTCGAACCCCGTCCACTTCTCCCAGTACTGAATTACTACCGGCCCGTCCGCATCTGTCGATGTTGACTCTCCGCCACAACCCGACATCCCGATCAACAGGCACAGCAAGAGAGTGCCCAGCAGTCCCGGCACCTGAACCGTCCGCGCTTTGTCACTCGGCCTGTCATCCATCACAGCCACACTCCAAAACATACCACCGTTCTGATAGACCGCCCGTGACCACGGTGATATATCACCTGCTTTGACGGGCACCTATTCGATCGTGGTCGAATCCAGCCCGAACACCGAGCTGTCCGGGTCCTCAACCTCACCTTCCGGCCGGAACCCCGCCCGTTTCATCGCTATGTGCAACTCGGGATTGGCCATGAAGTGTTTCCACACCAGTCCGCTGCGGTAGTTCTCGATCATCACCAGCGTGATCCCCACATCGATCCCGATCACGTGTTCAGCGGTGTAACCCGTCTGCGGGTTGAACGCGTCGACGAAGCCGTATTTCTTCCAGACCCGATCGCCGTAGGTATTTTTCATGTGTCGTAGCGTGCGGATGCACGCCTCCGGCATGAACGGGATCGAACCCGCTGCGGCGCAGGGCACCACCGTCCCGTCGATATTGTCGGTCATCGGCGGCCCGCCCCAGGCGGTGTACCCTCCCGCGTAATCGGACGCCGTGATCCCCCAGAGGTCTTCGCTGTAGTGTGGGAATTTTTCCCCCAGCTTGATGCACATCGCGCGGTGTGCCTTTGTCGCCAGCACCGAGTTTCGGTAGTAGCTTGCCACGTCGTCCCGGAGCCCGCGGTAATCCACGAACGCTTGCGAGAACTGGTGTGTGAAAAGCGGCGGGCACGCCAGGAACGTCATCCCTTCGTAGGTAATCACCGGTGTGCGCTTCCAGACCCTCCATGCCTCGGCCGGCAACGGGTGCGTCCCCGAGCCCAGCCCCATCAGGTAGATCATCGTGTGTTCGCTGTACCCGTCCCATGTCGCGTGGAGGAACCCGCTCTCGGGCTTCCACCCCATGGTCAGCGTCTGACCCGGCCCACGCATCCAGGCCCAGTCGACACGCTCATAAATCTTCGTCGCCAGCGCCTCGACCTCGGTCCCCCTGTAGTACTGCCGCGCGGTCAATACGCCCGCCAACAACAGCCCGGTGTCGATCGAAGACAGCTCACAGTTCCACGAACGTGCCCCGGTCTTCATGTCTACGAAGTGGTAGAAGAACCCGTGTTCGTGGGGCATGTCTTCCCACAAGAAACGCAACGTGGTTAGCACACGCCCGTAAGCCTGCTCATGGCTGATCCACCCACGCTCATCCGCGATACACAGCCCCGCCAGCGCGTAACCGGTCGATGCGATGCTTGCCACGTCGAACTTCTCGCTGCCGTCCGCAGGGGCACGGTCCGCGACCAGGCCGGTGTTCGGGTCCGCCTGCTCATACAAAAAGAGGAAGCATCGTTTTTGCAACGCCTCCAGGAACGCCTCGTCCCCCGCTTGAACCTCGGTCGACTTGACATCCTCGGCTTGCTCCGGCGTAGACGCACACGCCAGCATCCCCACAAACAACAGGCTCAACACACAGACAGCGCTGATCGATTTAATGGCTAGCTCCTTGGTAGAACCCCGCCGACTGAATGACGGGTTAAGTATGGTGGGCCTCATGCGCAACACAGGGGCTCACACAGGTAATCAGTCACAAGGCCGAACCGTCCTCGACCTCGCCGGGCTCCCACAGGCTCAGCAGCGGTGTGTAAGACTGATCTTCATCGCCCGCACCGACCAGCGACCCATGACGCCAGGCCAGGACCCCCTGTAGCTGAGCCGAGCTCAAATCCTGCCCTTCGCTCAGTGCTTCAGCAGTTGATTCAAGTTCAACGGATGTGTTCGCAACACGCGCAGCAGGTGCTTGCGTAACGATTTTCTGCAGCCCCACATCCGCCGAAGGCGGCGCGGTTGCGTTCCAGTTGCCCAGCACCGCGTTCAGATCATCGATCCCGACAAACCCGTCGCCGCTGGGGTCGCCCGCGAGCCAGTCGCCAGGCCCGACCCTTTGATTCCAGTTGCCCAGCACACGATTCAAGTCATCGATCCCGACAAACCCGTTCTTATCAAGGTCGCCTTGGATGATCGTATCGGGGAAGACCAGCTTCAACGCCGCCTGTACCGCGGGCAGGTCATTTAGAAAATGGCTGTCGTCGTAGAGGTAATCCATAAACGCCATCGTCGAAAGCGACGTGTTCCACAGGTCGTTGTTCGCAGGATGGCTGCTCGGCTCGGCGGCAGCGGTGGTCCACTTCGCCGAGTCGCTTAAACCAAACGGTCCGTGCAGGTTGTGCTGAAGGCTGTTCCGCAACGCGGCCTCGGCAAATGCCGGCTCGCCCAGGAAGCTGAACGCCACCGACCAGGGCATGAATACGTCCGGCTCGCCATGGTTGTTGTACGCACTGAACTGCTGATACTGCGAACCACTGGACCCCGCATCCGGCTGGAGGAACAAACCCCGCCCGTTCTGATCGAAGTAGTCGTGCACGTCCTTTTGATACTTCACCGCGTTGTCGAACGGGTTCGTGCTCTGGAACCCCCCGGGGTAGTTGTCCTTGCCTAAGTCATTCGTATCGACGTAAAGGTCAAACAGCCACTGCACAAATGGCGGTCTGAACTGGGTCAACGAATGATTAAACTGCGCGTTCGCCGGGTTCACCAGGAAACTTACGCTGCGCACCGTCCCGGTATGAAAGCTGGTGGTGATATCGACGTGGTTAACCTGCGCCAGGTGCGCCGCCAGCGAGATCGTCCATATCTCCCCGCCGTACCCATCATAATTCGCGTTGATGAACGAGTTGGTGTTGTGGTTATATGCGAAGGACCACCCGCCATTAGGCCTCTGGAACGAGGCAAAATCGAACCGGTCAAGCAGCGTCTCGATGCTGGCCTTCAGGCCCGCGTCGATCCCCGCCTGCGATTTGTATCCGTACAACGCCAGGAACATGAACGCCCCGTCGATCACGGACTCCTCGGGATTTGTCGGCGTAAACGTCACGCGATCCATATAACGGGCCGGCAGATACCCCCCGCCCATCGCCGCCTGGTTGTCCATCCCCGTGTTCAGCGTCGCGACCATCGTCGTCAGCAGCGCATCCGCCTCGCCACGTGTCACCCAGCCGCGTTCGATCGCGCCGGGCAATAGCTTGATCAGCGACGACGTCGTGTTCATCGCCATGACCTGCCCGGCCTGCGCGTTGGTCTCCAGCGCCCCGGTCGAAGGGTCGACCGCGCCCCACAGGCTTCGGAACTGCCGCTCGGCCAGCCTCTCGACCACATCATTGATCGGCGCCGTCGCCGGGTCGATCGACCCGCCCGGCTCGACCAACACCATGTCGTCGATAATCACCGAGCCGTTCACCGCCGAGCCCTGGTTCGCCTCAACCAGTAACGCGAACTGCCGCGCGCGGTTGAAGTCCGGAGAACCTTGGATCACCCAGCCCGGCGCGCCTAAGTCCAGAGGCACGACCACCTCGGTCCACTGGTCCGCCGCGCCGATCACGTAGTTCTGACTGGCCCGATGAGAATTGCTGTCCCGGTAGTCCTTCACCTCAAACCGTAAGGTAAAACTCGACCCCGTCTGGTTGCGCACAAAGAAGCGGACCTCTTCAAACCAGGTCAGGTCGCGTGTATCAAAGTAATTGTTGGTCGGCTCGGTCCCGCCCAAGGCGGTGATCACAAAACCGAACGCCCCCTGCGACACGCCGACATCCAGCTTCATCGCCCCGTTACCCGTGCGCACAAGCGCCGGGTCCAGCGTGCGTGACACGTTCGCATTAAAACTCAGCGTCGTCGCCCCACCGAATCGGTTGCGCAGGTCGTTGCCCCCGGAGATCGTCTCGCCATCCAGCAGCGGGACGTGGCTGATGTCCTGCGACAGCGTCAACGCCGCGAGCTGCTCAGGTTCAGATGCACTGACGGGTGAAGCACTTAGAAGCAGACGTGGCTCCAAGGGCTCAAGACCAAATTGAGCATTAACGACTTTTACCATTAGAGCGTACCGGCCGGACGCCTCGGGCTGACTCCCTGATAGCACGCCCCCTTTTTGGGGGCCCGCCACATGAGAAACTAAAGAATTTATAACATCAATCACGGATTATTAACTACACCTTTCCGTAACCCTCGGCATGAATCGCAGACGACCTAAACATTAAAGGCAGATTCGTATGAGGACCCTCAAGCTTTCAAGCGGTCGACCACCACTAGGGCTGGGATGTTACGCCGCCCTTATCCGGGTTGCCCCATTTGAACCAGACATCATTTCCCACAGGGTCCTTCCTGGCAGTCGTCGGGTCATAGTATTCCTTGCGATTGAGGTATTCAGAATGACCGTCTAGAAAACTGAGGTTTTCCCCATCATTGTGGCGTGTAATGCTGGCATCCCTGACAGAACCGTCCTCATTGGTAGACCCCCAGTCGATGTCAATCGCGATGACTGTCCAGGTTGTGTAAGGCAGTTGGCCAATCGGTCGATCGACGATGCCGTCCGGGGGCGTATTCAAGGCACTGATGGCGCCGATATTGTCGTTGAGTTTATAGTCTGTGAACTTGGATTCCCCGTTCCACAACGGCTCAGTCGGAAATACAGGTTTATTCTTTGATTCATATCGGCCGTTGCCGAAGAAGTTAGGACCCTGCCAGTTCCACAACCGCCCACTGCTTGACGTCCCCTCGGCCGAAGGGCAGACAAATATTTCATCGCCCCCGAGGTATGATTCCAACAGGTAGAACTGATCCCCCTGGCGGTTAAAAGCCGGGATCAGTGGCAGATAGTCGTTGAAGTCATTGGCATAGAACTGCGACGCCAACGCGATCTGACGCACATTAGACAGGCACTTGGAAGTCTGTGCGGACCGCCGCGCCGCGCCTAGCGCCGGCAGCAGGATGCCGACCAGCAACGCGATGATGGAAATCACGACCAGCAGTTCGATCAGCGTAAATGCTTTGTTCGTGATCGCCCCGCTGCGGAGCCCTGATAGGTGGCCGGGTTTGGATGTCAGCAACATTGTTAAGCTCCTGCCCTTTGGCTTAGTGTCATTGTTCGGCGATCACTATCGATGCATATCGATCCCGATGATCCAATCGCCTCAAAGCGGGGCGGGCCAAATTAATGGGCCGCCCCGTATTCGCATTGTTTTCCGGGCATCAGTCCATCCGACGACGCTGCACCAGCGCCAGGCCGGCCAGGCTCAGCAAACCAAGCGTGGCGGGTTCGGGCACCGCGGAGGGGGCGGGTGGTGTGCCGGCGTTCCAGTTGCCCAGGACCGTGTTCAGGTCATCGATACCGACAAACCCGTCGCCGCTTGGGTCCGCCAGCGGGTTGCCGGGAGGCACGTTCAGGTTCCAGTTACCCAACACGATGTTCAGGTCGTCGATGCCGACGAACCCGTCGCCGTTCAGGTCGCCGACCAGGCCGGTGATCAATTCGGAGATGCTGATGTTGTCGAAGGTGGTCGTGACTGCGTCGAAGGCGATGTCCGCTGCGAACACCGCGTGCTGGGTATAAACCGCCAGCTCCGAGTCGTCGATCACGCCGTTCTCGACGTTCCCGATATCGCGGGGGCCGCTGGAGACGCCGTCGATGAAGTACTCCATGGTCGCGGGGACCGAGCCACCGGCGCCGTCACCCGGTGTGTACTTCATGCGCATGTTCACGGTGCTGCCCGCCGTGTAAGGCGTGCCGCCGAAGTCACCGATATTCGTGCTGACGAAGGGAAAGAACGCGCCGAACGCGGCTATCTCACCGTCGGAGGTGATGATAAACAGCCCCTCGCCGCCGATCTTGGTGTCAAGACGTATGCCCGCTTCTTTACGCCGGGTCGCCGGGTCCGCGTCGAGGGTGACATCAAAACTCAGATCGAAACCGTCCGTATTCAACAGCGTGTGCCGGGTCGCGCCGGCATCCGAAGAGAACCAGGCGTCGTGCCGGTTGGCAAACGGGTTGGGGTTGACGATCAGGTCGGGGATGAATACCGACTCGTCGAACTCAATCTGAGTTGGGTAGTTGGCGGTAGTGACCAATGTACTGCCGGGGAAGTCATTGAACACCCTCTCCTCGATTTTCACGCTGTCGATGTCGCTGATCGCCGCCGAGGCGGTATTCGCCGTCACCAGCACCGCCGCCACCGATAACAAACCGGTTGTCATTACACGCTTAAACATCCTCAAATCCTCCAAGTTAGTGAATTACGATCTATTCAGCCGTTCAGATAAAAAACATGAAAACTGCTATATCCTCACAAGTATCTACCGGTCTACACCGCACGACCGCCTGACGATCAGCTCGGTCTCGAGCACCTGCTCGAGCTGCGTCCGCCCGCCGGTGACAAGGTTCACCGCCGCCTGGGAAGCGGCCCGGCCCATCTCGCGCATCGGGGAATGCACCGTGGTCAGCCCCAGGTATCGCGCGGCCTGCACGTCATCGAAACCGACCAAAGCCATGTCATTAGGCACGCTCAGGCCATGCTCGCGCATCGCCTCCATCACGCCCATCGCCATTGGGTCATTCAGCGCGAACATCGCGTCCGGCAACGGCTTGCCGGACTCGAGCCAGTTGTTCATCAATTCGTAGCCGCCCTCCCAGAAGAAGTTGCCGGGCCAGACCAGGCCTTTATCGATCTCATACCCCGCCCGTGCCGCCGCGAGCTGACAGCCTTCCATCCGCTGGTCCGCATCGATCGTCCCGTCCGGGCCAGCCAGGATCGCGATCCGGCTGTGGCCAAGCTCCAGAAGGTGTGACATCGCCGCGTCCGCGCCGCTACGGTTATCAATCATCACCGACGCCACGCGCGCATCCTTCACCGGCCGATCGATCAAGACGATCGGCAACTCACGCTGCGCCGCCTGCCGCACAAACGCGTCAGACATGCCGAGGTTCATCAGGATCAACGCGTCCACGCGCCCGGCCTGGAGGTACTCCGCGACCCGGTCGTGTTCGCCCTGCGACCCCTGGGAGAACGCCACCATCAGGTGGTAGTCCCGGCTGACCGCGTACTCATTGATGCCCTTGAGGACCTCACTGAAGAAGCCCGAATCGATGCCGGGGAAGACGACCCCGATCGTGTCGGTCTTCTGCCGGGCCAGTGCCCTGGCCGAATGGTTCCGCATGTACCCCAGCTGCTCGATCGCCTTGAGCACACGCACCCGCGTCGCCGGCCGAACCTTGGGGGACTGGTTGATGACCCGTGAGACGGTCGCGGTGGAGACGCCGCTCTGCCGAGACACGTCCAGAACCGTGACGGGTCGGCCCGGGTCGCCGTTCCCATCACGAAAAATGGTATCGCTTACATCCTGTGTGTAACCGCTTACATTCATAGGTGCATCTTAACCGATCACAAATCGATGTCAAGACTTTTTACCCGGTCGAGAACCAAAGTTTGACGAGCGTAGGGGGATCGATCACACCGGCGACCTTAGCCTGGCGGGGATCAAATGCACCCCTGCACATCGCCTCAACTTGTTTACAGAGAGATGCTTAAACCTGGAACAGCCCCCACCTCCCGGCGCGATAAGCGGGCATCCGAGCGAATGAGGCAGGCCAGTCACACGCCGTTCTACGGCGGCCACGAACCTTATATACAGATCGCTGTTGATCTGAGCACCCGTATCCCCCTTTTAAGGATCGTGCCCTCTAACTCAAGAAACCCCAAGACTCGGTGAGGTGAAATCTCAAATTTCCACGTTAATCTGGGGGTTTTAGGTGCATTCCCGCCCCCGTCTTGTTATAGTTATCGGACCGCTCCGGGCGGCGGACTCGCTCACCCTGGCCAACCAGGGAAACGAAACCAAATACCCCGCAGTACCCCCAGCCCGCAGGCCTACGCCTTACACAAACAAACACGATAAAAACCGGATCGACTGCCCGTCGGGCCGATCTCAGGAGAGGATTTTTTTCTATGTCACACACCGCCTTACGATCAAGCGGTCGACACCTGCTAATAATGATCTTCTGTCTCGGCCTGCTTGGCATCTTGCCCACAGTCGCACACGCTGACTCCCGCGCCGAAGACCGCGCCGCAAAGGGATTCATCACCGAGGTCATCGCCCCCGAGCAAGACTCGCTGGTCTCCGGCAAGGTGTTCGTTGAAACTAAAGTCGCCGCCTTGAAAGAAGGTGCCGACTACGACGTCCGCTACCAGATCGACGGCCCGTCCAGCTTCATCCACACCGCACGCAACGCCCCGTTCAAACTTTTCGACGGCGAGGGCTGGGACACCACCGACGCGCTACCAGGCGACTACACCCTCCACGCCTTTTACATCCACAACCACCGCTGTATCGACTTTAGAATCATCCGCTTCTCGGTCGTCAACGACCTCAAGATCGAATCGCTCACCGGGGTACACGACGGCGACGTCCTCTCCGAACCCGTCCAGGTCCGGGCGGAAATCGAAGGCGGCCGACCCTCGCGTGTCGTCTTCCACCTGGACGGCCCGGTCACATTTACTAGCGTCGAACGCGAAGCCCCCTTCGTCCTGCTAGGCGACGGACACACCTGGAACATGACCGGCTACCCCGCCGGCCAGTACACACTCAGCGTCACCGCCTACTCCGGCAGCTACATCGCCGACACCGTGACCCGGACTTTCCAGATCGCCGAGCCTGACGGTGGATTCACGCCGCCGATTGACTTTGTTGAACTGGGCACACCGACGCAAGAGCCGCCCGACGCGCCGACCAACGACACCTACCGCACCGGCGACGACAACCCCCTGCCCACGGCAAAGTCACGTAACTTCCTGGGCATCAACCTCTCGGAAGTCACCTACTACACGCGCGAATGGGTCTTCGTCGATGCCATGAAGCAGGCCCGCGAATGGTTGCCCACGCGGTCCGGCGGCACCACCCCCTGGGACTCCGGCGAAACCCTCACCTTGAACAGTGACGGCTGGCCGATCCTCCGGCCCGGGCAGGCGGCGCACACCATCGCCCTGATCGACACCGACGGCGCTTACCCCGCCGGCCAATACATCTGTACCTATGAAGGCGACGGCGAGCTGGAGTTCGGCCGTGACGCGCAGGTCGTCAGGCGCGAAGGCAACCGCATCACACTCGATGTCACACCGACCGACGGCGGGCTCTACCTCCGGATCGATTCGTCGAACCCGACGAACCCCGTGCGTAACATCAGGCTCTGGCTCCCAGGTTTTGAGAAAGCCGAGTCGGCCTTCCACCCGCTGTATATCGAACGCCTCAAGCCGTTCAGCGTCATCCGTTTCATGGACTGGTCTCGCACCAATGGGTCCAACACCGTCACCGCCTCGGACCTGCCGAATCCCGATTACTACACGCAGGGCACGACAGACGGCGTCGCGCTTAAGTACATGATCGAGCTGTGCAACGAACTGGGGGCCGACCCCTGGTTCTGCATGCCCCACAAAGCGGACGACGGCTACGTCCACCGCTTCGCCTCGCAGGTGAAGGAACAGCTCCGCCCCGACCTGAATGTGTATATAGAATGGTCCAACGAGGTGTGGAACTCCCAGTTCCCGCAACACAACTGGGTCAAGGCCCGTGCCGACGGTGTCTCACTGTCCGAAGACTTCCGCAAGGTCTGGGCACAAGAGTCCATCCGTGACTTCGAGATATGGCGTGACGTGTTCGGCTCGGAGAGCGACCGCGTGATCCGCGTCGCCGTGGGTCAGAAGGACAACCCCTGGGTCACCGAGAAACTCGCCGAAGCGCTTAACGGCCGCTTCGACGCCCTCTCCTGCTCGACCTACTTCGCGCTGACCAGCAGCCAGCGCGGCCTGCTCAGCTCAAGCACAACCCCGAGCAAGATCCTCGACCTCGCCGCCCAGGAGATGTCATGCGGCGTCCGAAGCCATTATCAGGCTCACGGCAAGCTCGCCCGGGACTGGTCTAACAAGCTAGGGCGCAACATCCCGCTGATCAGCTACGAGGGTGGGCAGCACTACACCGCGCACGGCGGCAACCCGCCCTGGGCACGCGCCCTGATTGATGTGCAGAGCCACCCGCGGATCTACCAGGTCTATCTGGACAACATGCGCGAATGGGAAGACGCCGGAGGCAGCCTCTTCACCGCCTTCAACTTCGTCGAGAAGCCCGACAAATGGGGCTCGTGGGGAGCGCTCGAGTATCAGGATCAGGATATCGACGAGGCCCACAAGTACCGCGCCCTGCTTGATTATCAATCAAGCAGCGACGACTGATCGATCGGTGTATAAACCCATTAGTCAGTCAACTCGCTTGCCTCGGCGGTTCAACGCCAACCCGAACACACACAGCAGCGACGCCGTACCCGGCTCGGGGATGTCCGCTATATCGGTTGGCGGCGTGCCCGCATTCCAATTCCCAAGCACCGCGTTCAGGTCGTCGATCCCCACAAACCCGTCACCGCTTGGGTCGCCCATCCCCCACACGCCGGGGTTAGCCGGGTCGTTCCAATTCC
>JAJDCW010000296.1 GCA_029260635.1 Phycisphaeraceae bacterium
AATCGCAGCCGATCATGGGGACCCCGGCGCTGGTGCCGGTGCCAAGGAAGACGAGTTCGAGCTTCATGGGGGGATTCTAGGGGATCGGCGGCACTCTCGCCGCTGACGAACGGGGGGCGGGTATGGGGCGCAGGTGATCTGGCCATGGGGGTGGAGGGTGGCGCGTTCGATCTTGAGTCAGATATACTGTTGACAGTGTCTGCGAGACCTTCTCATCAACAGAAAGGGGAATCGATGTCAGCTAAACGAGTGACCTTCGCGGTGGCATTGTTTTTGATGTTATTGACCAGTGTGCCTCGTGTGATGGCGGGAGAAAACCCCTACCCCAGGGACTGGTTCTGGGGGAACGATGAGCAGCGTGCCAAGCACGACGCGATGATCGGCCAGCCCGCGCCGGGGATCAAGTTGACCGACTGGATTAACGGCGAGGTGACGGCGGAAGCCATGAAGGGCAAGATCGTCGTCGTCGATATCTGGGCGACCTGGTGTGGGCCGTGTATCGGCTCGATCCCGCACAACAACGAGGTCGCGGTGCACTACGCCAAAGACGGCGTGATCGTCGTGGGCGTCTGCGGCTCCAAGAGCGGGCAAGAGAAGATGGAGGAGGTCGCCAGAGAGCACGGGATCAAGTACCCCGTGGGCAAGGACTCGACGTACGAGGTCGCCCCGGCATGGAACACGATGTGGTGGCCGACGTATGCCGTGGTCGATCGAAACAATGTGGTACGCGCTGTCGGCCTCAAGCCGAGCCATGTAGAAGAGGTCGTTGACTCGATCTTGGAAGAGCAGCCTTACCAGGACACGGAAGAAACCGCAGCGGAAGAAACCGCTACCGAAGTCGTGTCGCCACAAGCCGCCGTGATTAATCCGGCATGGCTGGAAGGTGACGAAAAGTTACGAGCCAGGCTTGATGGGCTTGAAGGATCAGTACCCCCGGTGCTGACCGTCGAGAACTGGATCAATAGCGAAGCGCTTTCACTGGAAGACCTCAAGGGCAAGGTCGTGCTGCTGGACTTCTGGGCGACCTGGTGTGGCCCGTGTATCGGGAGCATCCCGCACACCAATGAGAGTTGCAGGCCAAGCACGCCGACGAGGGGCTGGTCATCATCGGCGTGTGTAACACCAACGGCGGGGAAAACATGGCGTCGACCGCCAAAGAACACGGGATCAAGTACCCGATCGCCGTAGATATCGATGCCCAGACCGACGACGCCTACCGGGTGAACGGGTACCCGGACTACTACTTCATCGACCGGTCGGGCAAGCTGCGTATCGCCGACTGCCGCAACGGCTCAGTCGATGACGCGGTGGCGGCGCTGCTGGCCGAACCGGGCGAGGTGCAGACAGCACAGGCGGATTGACACCGCACGAATAAATTTGTTAGATTGACAACCATGAGTCAGCGTTTCTCTCTCGCGAACGATTACGCCAACCGCTATAACCCGGCGGCAGGGTATCCGTACGCGAGATAGGCACGACTCACTAATTAAGTAGTAGACCAGGCCCGTCTCATGTGAGGCGGGTTTTTTTTATTGGGTATGGATCGAATGAGGAGGTAAGACATGGACGCGCGTTGGGAAAAGGCGACGCCGTATTACAGCCGAACGGGGCTGCACATCGAGATCTACGACCGGATGGAATGGCCGGCCAACGGCCCGGACGTGCCGTTCCTGGTCGAGTTGGCCGAAGAATCCGGCGGGCCTGTGCTGGAACTCGCCAGCGGTACGGGACGCGTGGCCTGGGCGATCGCTGAGGCGGGTATCAAGGTCGTCGGGCTGGACCTGCACCCGGGCATGATCAAGGCGGCCGAGGCAAAGCGTCAGGACTACCCCGACGCGGTCGGCGGTCGTGTGCGCTTCGAGCAGGGGGACATGACGGATTTCAATCTCGGCCAGACGTTCCGTTTCGCGTACATCACGTTCCGGTCGTTCCAGGCGCTGCTGACCCCCGAGGCTCAGCGGGCTTGCCTGCAGTCTGTGTGGCGGCACCTCGAACCCGGCGGTCGGCTGATGATCAACCTGTTCGACCCGAAGCTCTCACGCTGCGATGCGGGTGCCGATTGGCCCATCGAGCAAGAGACCCTCCGCAACCCCGCAACGGGGCTCGACGTGGAGCAGCGGTCCATCGAACGGGTGAATGACCCGCTCAGCCAGACACTGAAGATCCTGTGGCAGTTACAGGAGAAGGACGGCAGCGGGCGCGTGGTCCGCGAGGCTATCGAGCGGCTGGACCTGCGCTGGACATACCGGCAAGAGATGCGCTACCTGCTTGAGCTGTGTGGGTTCGAGGTCGAGGCGGAGTACAGCGACTTCCAGAAATCACCGCCCGCGTATGGGGGCGAACAGGTGTGGGTGGTGCGGAAGACTGCCGCATCATCATAGATCATTATGATGTGACAAAGTCCTCGAGTTGGATAGGTTACATGGCAGAGGTTATCGAAGAATACGTGAAGGTTGATGGTGTCAAGCTCTGGACGATGCGCCAAGGCACGGGACCATTGCCTGTGGTTCTATGCCACGGCGGGCCGGGCGCGTATGACACGCTTGGACCGATCGCGGATATGTTTGATGATCTTGCCACGGTCTATCGTTACGACCAGCGAGGCAGTGGCCGATCTGATCGGGTTGGGCCGTATACGGTCGAGCGTTTCGTGGAAGACCTTGAAGCAGTACGGGTGCACTATGGCATCGAATGCTGGGTTGTCGGCGGACACTCGGCGGGGGCGAATCTGGCGTTGCGCTATGCTATGGCGTACCCAGAACGTACGGCCGGACTGATCTACCTCAACGGCACCGGGCTGGAACGCGAATGGGTCGATGTGCAAGGCATGAAGCATGATTGGAGCGACTACCACCAGGCTCGTGATGCGAAGTTGTCTGACGAGCAACGCCTACGCCTAAATTCGATCACAGATAGAATCGCAAGGCATGACATCGTTGGCGACACCGATTATTACGATACGGCGAAAGTTACTCGCAAACAGGTGTATTCCCCCGCGATGGTCAATTTGGAAGTGAATGAGTTATTAGGGCACATGGCGGATTCGACACATGTGGCAGGCGCATCCAAGCACACGATGCCCACCCTCATGATCCACGGTGCAGGTGACCCGAGGCCGTTGTATCCGGTGAAGCGTCTGTCAGAAACACTACGCAACACCCGGTTTCATGTCATCGATAAGATGGGGCACTACCCATACCTTGAAGCGGTGGACCAGGTGCGTGAGATTCTTCGTGGGTTTGTGCTTGAACTGACTGATAGTACAACGTAAGTATTTTCTAGTCACACCGAACCCGACGCGATGGCCGGGAGGTCCAGATCGGCGAAGTTGCCCGACTCGTGGTGGACGTGCGCCAACCCTGCGATCATGGCGGCGTTGTCCAGGCAGTAGGCGAAGG
>JAJDCW010000297.1 GCA_029260635.1 Phycisphaeraceae bacterium
TTCGGCGGACTCAAACAGGAGTGCGGCCTCCACCTGCCCGAGACGAAGGAAGAAGACGACAGCCGGTTCTCGTCGGGGCTGTGATTGCGGGAGAAGAAGAATTCACCGCAGAGGCGCGGAGGAAGGCAAAGACGCAAACTCTCCTCGATTAGCCCGGGGCGGCCACGCACGGATAGATCACTGCAAGTCCTCCATGGGATCACGTGATTGATGCCAACTTAATCGATCAATCAACACACAGGGTGCGTAAATCCATCCCGCTATGGTGAATCGAGTTTTCATGCGCCCTGAGGGTGCCGCATACTCAACCACAAGTCCAAGTGGAGCCCACCTTTTAGTCCAATGATTACCACCATGGGTTGCGATGAGGTAACGACCATTCACGGATAGCAGTAAATAAACGCTCACATAGGCCGTGAACACGACGCTCCCTATGAGAAATCTATTACGGCGTTTGGCCATACGTCAGAATATCCTGTGAGCTGGTGGTGGAGTAAACCCTACTCCTTCTCGCTCCTGCGTATCGGTATCGTCCCACTACGAATCTTAAATGCCTCGCGGCGGCCGGTGTCGCGGTGCCATTTGAAGGCGCTGGCCTTGGCGACGTTGGGTTCGCCCTCGACCTGGACGGTGACGGTGCGCGGGTCGTCGGACCAGATGAGCATCTCGCGGTTGGCCTCCTCGTAGAGCAGGTGGTCGCAGTAGACGGTGGTCGGGCCCTGGAGGATGCGGATGCCGCCGTCGGCCCAGACGCGTTCGAGCTCGGGCTTGGGCGCGTCCTTGTCCAACCAGCCGCCGTCCGATTTTGTCTTCCTGGACGTCCGGACTTCCTTGGGCTGCTTGAGTTCGGCGGCGAGGTCGGTGCAGTCGAGCTGGACCCGTTCGCCGTCCTCGGGGTCGTGGACCATGACGACGGCCCCCTTCATGGTCATGATGCCGGCGGTCATATTCAGGACCAGGCGGTCGGACCACTGGAACGCGGTCTTGCCCCGGCCGGCGAGGTCAACCGTCGGCTGGTTAGAGGGCGTGATCGTGGCCTCAACCGAGTCCTTGGGACGGGTGTCCGTGATGAGCATCCGGCCGGTGCCGATGATCTGGACCTGTTGGACGGCATCGTCGCGGCTTGCACCGGATTCCGGGGAAGTATCCGGGGGGGGGTCGGTGAACAGCATCTCCGGGCCGAGCATGAACAGTTCGGTGAGCAGCTGCTGGTGGTTGGGGGTCGCGTAGCTGCGGGCGCGGAAGCGGACCGTACCGGTCATGTGCGCGGTGGCGAGGCGGCGGCCGGCCGTGCGGTCCTTATCAGCCTCTTTCGTCGAGTCTTCCTTGGTTTCGTCCTTGACGAAGACCATGTCGAGCTGATCGCCCATGAGTTCATTAGTGTCGGTGCCATCCGTGGAGAAGGTATTGACGTCGCCGAGGAACTTGGCGGTGCCCGCGGCGTCGTCGTAGTCCATGCGGGTCGCCCAGGTGACGCGTACTGTTTTCCCGGGGTCTTCGGGGTCCTGCATGACGTCGAACCAGCCGGGGCCCATCACTGTGACCGTACGAGCCTGCTGGTCCATGACGATGTGGTCGCCTGCGAGGGTCGCGTCGGGGCGGATGACCAGCGCGGGTGAACCGGGGGTATCTTTATTATCCGGGTTCCCGAAGAGTTCGAGCTGGTCCTTGGCGGGCTCGGCGTGCAGGCGGTGCGCCTCGATCTTCACGTCCTGATCGATCACGTCCGCCTTGATGTTACCTACGGCGTCCAGCGCGCTGACAGCGAGCTTGTCGTCGCCCTCGGGGGCGTCTTCGAGCATCGCCAGCGTCAGGCTGTCGGCGGTCATGTCCAGGTCGGTGTAGTCGACGTGGACGTTGCCACTGAACGCGGCGGTCTTGACGCTCTTGATCCGTGAGTCGCCGGCGGGGTTGTCCGGGTCTGGGACGGATGCATTATCTTTATTCTTAAGATAGAACTCCAGGTCCAGGCGGGAATCGAAGGCGACGGTGATCGGGCGGGTCTTCGAAGCGCTGGCATCGGGTGTCGGGTTTCGGGTACCGGAAGCGGTCGCATCGACTGCGAGCTGTGTCGTCCCCGACGCGGCGTCATTTTTCTCACGGATCAATCCGGTGAGTTCGCCGGGGCCCAGGACGTAGCCGTTGGCATTGAGCTGATCGATGGACAGTTCCTGTCCGGTGAGTTCCCCCATCTCGGGGGCACTGACATGTACCGGTGAGTCGGGCGTGCCCTTGGCGAGCAGGCGCGCGTTCTGGCTGAAGTACGAGACGTCGGGGGCGTCGATGGTTTCGCCGTTCTCGGTACGGATCCTGGTGGGGACGCCGCGGACGCTGACCTGGATGTCGTCCGGGCCCGCGATTTCATCGGGCGGATCGCTTAAAGGCGAGACGACCAGCCGGCCGGCCCAGGTGATGACCACGTCTTCATCGGTGAACGTCGCCAGCGAACGCGCATCCTCCTCGGGGACCTGCCCGATGCTGGCGGCGAGGGCGTGCAGCAGTGCGCCGCGCAGCGGGTCAGAGGAGGCCAGTTCGATAGAACCGTTTGAGATTTTCGGTGTGGATCGGGTCGTGGTTTCATCCGTCTCGGTTTCATCGGGCTGTTCCGAGTCGTCCTTACCTTTAGCTGATTTGGCGCTGAAGATAGCGGAGAGGTCGTCACCCTCGATGATGTACTGGTCCTGGCCGACGCGGACATCATCAAGCTCTTCGAAGGTCGCGAGGTAGAACTGGATCGGGCGGCCACCGGCGTCGGCGTCTTGTATAGGTGTGTCCGAAGGCGCGGCGGCGGTGGAGTCAGTGGGCCTGGGCTTGTCCTGAATTGCGACGGCCGATGGACCGGCCTCCGCCGGAGCGGAGGGGGTGGAAGCGGAAGATGTGTCGGCGCTTTGTTTGGGTTTGGGGATGTAGTGCAACGACTCGCCTTCTTCGATGACGAGTCGCTCGATGCGGTGTTTGAGCTGGTTGTAGTTCAGGCTCAGGCCCCGGCCGCGGAACTGGACCTGCGGACCGGTCATGAAGATAGCGCCCTCGCTGTCGATCTGCTGGAGTTCCAGGTCGAACTGCACGGGGTCGTCGAAGTAAGTGCGTATGACGACGTGCCGGTCGGAGTCGAAATCGACCGGCGAGCCGTCGGGGGTCTCAAAGAGGGTGACTACGACGTTGCCACGCATCTGCCCCTCGCGCGGGTGGTTGTCGGGTGCGACGATCGTGCCCTCATCCGCGACGATGGTCAGCTCACGGCCGGCGGCGAGGTGGATCTGGGCGGTGGTCTCAATCACGTCGATCACGCCCTGGGGCCTGGGCACGACGCGGTTGGCGAAGAAGAGGATGCCGCTGTCGCTGACCTCGTAGACAAGCCCTCTTACCTCGCCGATGGGGACTTTCCCCTCTTCGGTGTTGCCCGGGAGATAGATGTCGTCGGGGTTGTAGTCCTCGGACGGTTGTTCCTGAACCCCGGTGCGTGGCCCGCCAACGATGACCGCCAGCAGTAACACCAGCGCGGCGACACCCACAGCAACCCCGATCGTTAAAAACTTGTTCGGCATGGGCCTATTTTCAAGGCCAGCCCATCAACATGCAAATGCCGCACGTCCATACCGGGATACGGCTGCCTGTGTGCCGGTCGCCCGGGGGGTCCCGGTGCGTTATCATCGCGGTTTATGACGGTGAATCCTTAAAAAGCTACGCACAGGAGCGAGTGAAGCATGATCGGCAAGATATTCAAGGCGTACGACGTCCGCGCGATCTACCCGGAGCCCCTGAACGAAGACGCCGGCTGGAAGGTCGGTTACGCGGTCGGTGAGTTCTTTAAGCAGGGCAACACTGGAAAACCCGGGACGGTGCTGGTCAGCCGGGACCACCGGCCCAGTGCGCCCTCGATGTCGGACGCCCTGATCGCCGGGCTGCGTGCCGCGGGCATGGACGTGATCGACCTGGGGCAGGCGGACACGTCCTTCATGTATTTCGCGATCCCCCACGTCAAGGGCGCGCTCGGCGGGGTGCAGACGACGGCCAGCCACAACCCGATCGACTACATCGGGTTCAAGATCTCCGGAGCCGGCGCGAGGCCCATCGGCGCGGACTCCGGGCTGAAAGAGATCGAGCGGATCGCGGAGTCGATCGACTCGACTGACAAGCCGGCGGTGGGCAAGCTGGAACAGCGCAATTTGTGGGTGGAGTACCGTGAGCACGTGTTGAGTTTCCTGACGACGTTGAAACGGCCGTTGAAGGTGTACATCGACGCGTGCAACGGGATGGCGACGAAGCTGGTGCCGGAGGTCTTCAACGGGGTTGAGAATCTGACGATCGTGAAGGAGAATTTCGAGTTCACCGACAAGTGGGCGCACGAGCCGAACCCGCTGGTCGCGGAGAACATGGTGCCGACACAGGAAGGCGTGAAGCGCGAGGGCGCGGACCTGGGCGCGTGTTTCGATGGGGACGCGGACCGCTGCATGATTACCGATGAGAAAGGTGAAGTCATCGGCTGTGACCACCTGACCGCCCTGCTATGCGACCACTTCCTCAAGCAGCAGCCCGGATCGTCGGTCGTCTACGACCTGCGCGCGAGCAAGGTCGTCGAGCAGACCATTAAAAAACTCGGTGGCAAGCCGGCCCGCAGCAAGGTCGGGCACGTCAACATGAAGGCGCTGCTCCGCGAGACCGACGGCATTTTCGGCGGGGAACTCAGCGGCCACTTCTACTTCAAGCACAACAGCTTCGCGGACTCCGGCGCGATCGCCTTCGCGGCGGTGCTGAGCGTACTCAGCGAGAGCGGCAAGCCACTGAGCGAGCTTATCGCGCCGTACAAGCAGTACCCCCAGTCCGGCGAGATCAATTTCCAGGCCGAGGACAAGGCCGGGATCATGGCGGGGCTGAAAGAAACCTACGCCGCCGACGCCCAACTCATCGACGACCTGGACGGGGTGACGATCGACTGCTTCGAGAATAAAGGCTTCTGGTTCAACGTCCGCGCGAGCAACACCGAGCCGTTATTAAGGCTCAACGCCGAGGCGAAGGACGCGGCGACGCTGGACGGGTTACTCAATGAGCTGACACCGAAACTCGGGACGGTCGCGGTCGGGCACTGACCCGGCCACGCCAGGCACTCGATTGGGTTCACTAGCTTAAGCCGTGTCATCGGCCGGATCACCCTGCGCCACAGGATCATCTACCGGCGCCTCAACAGGCTCAGGGATATCACCCGGGTCCAGTTCCTTTATCAGCTCCATCGATTCGGCATCGATCAGCAGATTACGGATCACGTCGGTGTTGGTGGTGCTTGTCTTGCCCTCGGCGTCGAGCGTGGTCGAGACCGTCTCGATGCTAAGCAGGTGCAGGTTGTTGCAGGACGGGCAGTGAGACAGGTCATAACTGGTGTATTCAGGCGCCGAGTAGGGAACTCCGGCCAGTGAGCCGAGGATGGCAAACTCGCCGCGTTCGAGCTGAGCCTTGAACGCCACCGGGTCCTTGATAACCTCGAAGGGCAGGACCGACTTGTGGTCGGTGATCCAGCGTTTGCAGCTCTCACAGTACGCCTTGGGCGACAGCAGCACCCAGGGCAGGATCGCGGCGCAGCCGAGGATGATGACCAGCTCAACCGCCCAGGCGACGTAGAGCATCGCCCCCTTGAAGACATAGCCGAAGATCTCCCACACCCCGTCGACCGCGAGAAATGCCAGGAGGCCTCTGAGGTCCTGCGGCTTGTAGATGATGAATTCCCACTCACTGATCGCGAAGACCCAGGCGACGAACGCGGTGTACTCCAGCAGCAGGCCGAAGACCAGCCCTGAGACGATCACCATCGTCATGTTGCGGATGTGGGTCCACTTGGCGACCAGGTACACCATCCCGCCGACCGCCAGCCCGACGCCGAACGGCAGGAACAGGCTGATCCATACGCTCGGGCAGTAGTAATTCCCGATGCCGTAGGCCGCGCCCAGCAGGATCGAGCACAGCCCGACACCAAAGAGCAGGACGATCGGCGCGTGTGCCTTGAACTTGCCGGAGTGGCTGTAATACAGGTCGGATGTCGCCATGAGAGAGGCCCCCAAACATGTTAGATGGATTCTGCGAAGACGGTGACAACAATATACCGGCTGATGATGGGAATCGCCATGATTACATCAATAGGCTGCCCCGCCCGGATGGCCCGTTTCGTCGGGGCAGGCTATGCTTACTTAGCTTGTGAAACCCGAAGACTAGAAGGATGTAACCGATGACGCCCAAGCAGGTGCTGGACCTGGTCAAGACCAGGAAAATCGAGTTTGTGGATTGCCGGTTCATGGACTTCCCCGGGCTGTGGCAACACATCACGTTCCCGGTCAGCGAGCTGAGCGAGAAGTCGTTCAAGAACGGGTTTGGGTTCGATGGCTCTTGCATCCGTGGCTGGGAAGAGATCAACGAGACCGACATGCTCATCGTCCCGGTGGCAGACACGGCCCACGTCGATCCGTTCCGCCAGCACCCGACACTTGCGCTGATCTGTGACGTCAAAGACCCGGTGACCAAGAAGCAGTACTCCCGCGACCCGCGCTCGGTGGGGCGCAAGGCGGCCGACTACATCAAGAAGGCCGGCATCGCCGACCGCGCGGTGTTTGGCCCGGAGATGGAGTTCTTTGTTTTCGATAATGTGAACTACGGGCAGGACGTGAACAGCGCATCGTACCGGGTGGACTCGACCGAGGGGAGTTGGAACAGCGTCAAACGCGACCCGACGAACCTGGGCTTTCAGGTCCGGCAGAACGACGGGTACTTCCCCGGGCCGCCGATGGACTCGCTGGCAGATTTACGATCGCAGATGTGCAAGGTGTTGTCGGATGTCGGCATCCAGGTCGAGGGACATCACCACGAGGTCGCGACCGGCGGGCAGTGCGAGATCGACCTGGAACACACGGACCTGCTGCGCATGGCGGACATCTGCATGATGTTCAAGTACATCATCAAAAACGTCGCTGCCCAACACGGGAAGGTGGCGACCTTCATGCCCAAGCCGTTATTCATGGACAACGGGTCGGGGATGCACACGCACTTCTCGCTGTGGAAGGCGGGCAAGCCCTTGTTCGCCGGCAACCACTACGCGGGGCTATCGAAGGTCGGCCTGTACGCCATCGGTGGCCTGCTCAAACACGCCAAGAGCCTGCTCGCCTTTACCAACCCGACGACCAACAGCTACAAACGCCTGGTCCCGGGCTACGAGGCGCCGGTGAATATGGTGTACTCCTCACGCAACCGGGCCGCGGCGATCCGCATCCCCGGCTACTCATCCGATCCCAAGACCAAACGCATCGAGTTCCGCTGCCCCGACTCGTCTTGCAACCCGTATCTGGCCTTCGCCGCCATGACCATGGCCGCCGCCGACGGGATCAAGAACAAGATCGACCCGGGCAACCCCGTCGACAAGAACCTCGACGACCTGGAGCCGCACGAGCTGGAGCTGATCGAAGCCGCCCCGGTCGATCTGGAAAACGCGCTGTCCGGCCTCGAACAGGACCACGACTACCTGCTGGAAGGCAACGTCTTCACCAAACAGATCATCCACTACTGGATCAAATACAAACGCGAAAGCGAGATCGACGCCCTGAGACACCGGCCACATCCGCATGAGTTTAGTATGTATTTTGATATTTAAATTCATACGCTCCTGTCTGCGTCTGGATTCAAGTTGCAAAGCAAAGCCGCCACCGTCAAAGACTACTTGGCTGAACTCCCCGCGGAACGTCGGGAGGCGATAGAGGCGGTGCGGGCGGTGGTATTGAAGAACCTGCCCAAGGGGTATGCGGAGGGGATGCAGTACGGGATGATCGGGTATTTCGTGCCGCATTCGATCTACCCGTCGGGGTATCACTGCGACCCTAAGCAGCCGCTGCCATTCGCGTCGCTGGCGTCGCAGAAGAACCACATGGCGGTGTACCTGTTCTGTCTTTATACCGAGGGGGACGCGGCCGAACGATTTAAAGCTGACTGGAAGAAGACGGGCAAGCGGGTGGACATGGGCAAGTCCTGTGCACGGTTCAGGAAACTGGAAGACGCCCCGCTTGAGATGATCGGCAAGGCGGTGAAACGGTGCCCGATACAGAAGTTTATTGAGCAGTACGAGGCCGCGACCCAGCGGCTTAAGAAGAAGACCGGGGCACGCAAGAAGAAGAAATAACCGGCGGCCTATGTCACAACCGGCCGAGGCATGACGGGGATCGGCGGGACCCATTGACCCGGTGAACCGCCGGAGGCTTGAGCCCTGCTGGAGTTAAGGTGTTTACGAGCGTGGGGGTTGTGCTCGTAAAAGGTCGGAGGCTCGTAGGTCCAGCCGGACTTGAGGCGGGCGTCTTCCTGTTTGAGTTTGTGTAAGAGGTATCGGCCGGCCAGGGGCGCGATCAGGCGGGACTTGAGGCCACAGGTTTTGTAGAGGTCGTGAAGAACGCCACCGATGCGGCGTTGTAGCTGTGGCTGGTCCCTGAACCATCGGCGGGCGGCCCAGAGCCCCCCTGCGTAGGCTGTGGCGAGGTCTTGGGCTTCCTGCTCGAAGCGTTTGCGGATGCGCAGGTCGGGGTGCTTGCGGTATCGCTGGTAGCCGGCGAGCGTGGTACGGGCGACGCGCTGGATGCTCGGGCCGTTGACCTTGAAGTCGCGGGTGAAGGCCTTGTGGAGCATCGAGGTTTCGATGCCGTTTTTCAGGTGTGGATGGTTGAAGTTGAATTTGAGTTGGCCGTGCGTGTCGGCGGCCTCAATGGATTCAGGGTCGGTCAGTGCGCCGGCGTTGCGCATCTCTTCCCAGAGCGCGGTGCCGGGGATCGGGGTGTAGAGCATGAACTGATGAAACTCGGTGTCGTGGCTGACGGCGTAGTCGATGGCGGCGTCGATGTTGTCGGGGGTGTGTTCCTCCATGCCGATGATGGTGGAGCCCAGGACGCGGACGCCGTGGGATTGGAGGGATTTCACCAGGGCGAGCGTATCGGTCCCGCTGAGCTTGGCGTACTTGCTGGCCTTGCCTTCCAGCCCCATCCAGACCCAGGAGATACCCAAAGCGACGAGTTGTTCAATGGAATAGGACTTCAAGACGTTGGCGGAGCTGAAGACGTAGAGCGACCAGGACTTGTTGTGCTCCTGCATCAGTTCGAGCAGGCGCAGGGCGCGCTTGCGGTGCAGCAGGAAGTTTTCGTCCATGACGAAGAAGGAGTTAATATCGAGGTTGCGTTCCAGCTCGAGCATGACCTCGAAAAGCTCGTCGCCGGTCTCGTAGAAGTTGATGAAGCGGCCCTTGCCGCCGAACATCGCGCTGGTGGAGCAGAAGTTGCAACCGATGGGGCAGCCGACGGAGGGGATGAGCGTGGCGGCGACGTCGCCGGGCTTATCGCGGAGGGTGACACCCATGGTGCGTGCCCCGATGCCGGACTTGATCATGGGATGGCGGAACGGGCGGTCGTCGGGTTCGCCTAAGTATCGTTGGAACCAGCGGACCCCTTCGCCGCGGACGATGTGGTCGGCCTCGACGCGCTTGGGGAGCGTGGGCATATTAGCGATGTGTCCGCCGATGACGATGGTTGCGTTGGGCTGGTGCTGGCGGATAAGACGGCACATCGCTTCGACCTTGCCGACGTTAGGCATGATGGCGGTGATGCCGATGACGTCGTACCGGCGTGTGCCGATCTCTTCGACGAAGCGTTTGAGTGAGGGGAAGTCCAGGAGCGTGCATGGCGCGGCGAGATTGGCCTGGATGAGCATCAGCCCCCAGGATCGATGGAACATGCGCAGGGAGAACGGGCCATGCGTGCGCGTGACCTGGTTGTGGTAAAGCTCCATGGGGTTGATCGCCCGGCTGCCGAATTCGTCGTCCTGCGCATACGGGCCGAAGACGCTGCAGAGCAGGACGCGGGCCTTATCGCCCTTGGGATGCACGGGGATCGCCGCGCTGTTGCTGTGGTGAACGATGGGTTCGCCAGGGCTGGACGTTTTAGGATCGCCGGGGAGTTTGCTGGCCGGCTGCCTGACGTTCAGCGACAGGGTGCGTGCGACGGGGATCGGGTTTTGCGTGGTCATTGAAGTTTCTCGCGGTGTCGGACGGCCGGTATGACGGCACGCCAATGACAGGATAACTATGTCTTATTATAGTCGCCGCGTCAACCGGTTGAGAATGCCCCATGAAAACGCGAAGGCGTTACAATCCCGGCCTATGGGCCAGATTCTGAGCATCGTGATCCCGGTGTACAACGAGAACAAGCTGCTTCCAGAGATCCTTAGGCAGGTGGAGGGGGTCGCGTTGCCGGAGGCCATGACCCGGCAGATCGTGTTGATCGACGACTGCTCGACCGACGGGACGACGGATATCCTCAAGCAGATGGCAGCGGATCGGCCGGACTACACCGTGGTCTTCCACGAGCGGAACCTGGGCAAGGGCGCGGCTCTTAAGACAGGGTTCAAGCACGCGACCGGGGACATCGTGATCATCCAGGACGCCGACCTGGAATACGACCCCCGCGACTACCCACGGCTGCTGCGACCGATCCTTGAGGGACGCGCGGACGTGGTCTACGGGTCACGCTTCGCAGGCGAGACAAGACGCGTCGTCAACTACCACCACTTCCTGGGCAATAAGGTCCTCACCCGTCTGTCCAACCTGTTCACGGGACTGTACCTGACGGACATGGAGTGCTGCTACAAGGTCTTCAAGCGCGAGATACTCGAACGGTTCGAGATCCAGGAGCCGAGGTTCGGCGTCGAGCCGGAGATCACCGCGAAGCTCGCTCGCATGAAAGACATCAAGATCTACGAGACACCGGTCGGGTACAACGGCCGAACGTATGACGAGGGAAAAAAGATCAACTGGAAAGACGGGGTGTCGGCGATCCGGTGCATCTTGAAGTACCGGTTTACGTCGGGGTGAAACGCGGGAGATTCCGGGGAATTCCGGGGAACTTCGGTTACTCAAGGTTGACCGATCCCCCGGCAGAGCCGGGGGCTGAGGGATGTGACACTTCGACCGGGACACCATAGAAGACTTGGTTATTCCGGGATCGGCAGCAGGTCGTCCTGTGAGATCGGCGATTCAAAACGATCGATCGGATGAGATTTTTCGAGGGTGTACCCCCCCACCGCGGTTCGGCGGAGTGAGGCGAGGTGGCCGCCGGTGTTCAGCGCCTTGCCGATGTCTCTGCCGAGGCTGCGGATGTAGGTGCCTCGGCCGCAGTTGATCGAAAGCGTGAGGTTGGGCCAGGCGTAGTCAAGGATGTCGATGTTGTCGATGCGCACGGTCTTGATGGGCATCTCAACGGCTTCGCCTTTGCGGGCGAGTTTGTAGGCGCGTTGGCCGTTGATGTGGATGGCGGAGTAGATCGGCGGGGTCTGCTGGATCTCGCCGATGAAGTTGGGGATAACCGCCTCGACCTGCTCGCGCGTGGGCGGGGTGGCGACGGCCACTTCTTCGCGTTCGCCTTCAAGGTCGTCGGTATTCGTAAAGGCAGAGAGATCGATGACGGTGTCGTAGGCCTTGGGCTGGCCCATGAGCTTTTCGACGCACTTGGTGGCCTTACCCAGGCAGCAGATGACGACGCCGGTGGCCAGTGGGTCCAGCGTCCCGGCGTGGCCGGTCTTGGCCCCCGCCGCCGCCCTTCGGACCCGGCGGACTACATCCATTGAGCTCATCCCGATCGCCTTGTCCACCACGATCAGCCCACACAGGGTCGAAATCACCTTCTGTCGTCTCACATCAACCGCCTTGCTTTACAAGTGCCGCGAAACCCATACGATAGCGGGCCAAACTCGATCCGTCCCCCCGCCCCGAATGCCCTTGAACCTTGTTTTCAGGCCATTCAGCGGTGGGGACATCCTTTAGGAGAGGTGACCGAGTGGCTGAAGGTGCACGACTGGAAATCGTGTGTGCGGTTCGCCGTACCGAGGGTTCGAATCCCTCCCTCTCCGCTTTGATGTAAGTATTTATATAACAATAGCTTGCATTCGTTTTAAGTGGCTGGTTTGCCCGGGGAATATGCACTATTTCGCGCGTCTCTGCCGCTAGCGGCTTAGCGTTGTTGGAGCACAGATACACCCCTGAATCGCAGATCGTCTCTGACGCCAATTTCAATGGTGTGTCGCTGCGCTGTGAATCAGCCGGGGTGGCTTGACTGGTCAAGATTCAGGTAGATGTGCTGTGCTTGCCAATCCAAGTGCTCTGCTGCTTGAAGCAGATTGGTAAGTGTCAGCGCGGGTATAAGTGGCCTGTGAGAACGTGCGTGGGGATTATGAGCCAGAGGTCAGTTTCTGTGTCGGAACGCCAACTGCTTTGAGGACGGCGTTATACTACTTAATGAACCTCACATCCCTTCCCCGGAAAACAATCGTCGGCAACTCGGATTGATCCCGAAAATACTCTGCCAGTTCCTGTGCACGCTGAGTCATGCTAACCCCGTCAGCACAATCGGTAATCCGAGCCAATACTGTCAGGCTATCTGTCCCATAGGCGTGCGGCTCTACTTAGCGGTAAAAAGGATGAACGCCCTTAGCACGACAGCTATCTGTTCGGCGATACTCTGCATCTATAACTGCTAAGCCGTGCTTAACCCAGTAGGGATCTGGGATTGATGTCTAAGAGCCGGGTCGTTTCCATATCAGACAAGCCGAGCTGTTCCTTAAGGTTCACTTCTGCCTGTCTCATCGACATCGCTGAGCCAACAAGGTGAGTGCCATCGGGCGACCGGGCGGCCAGGTCTTCTCCCACCTGAAGGTCCCAACGCCCCATTGTGTATCGGCCTGGTCCCAGCCCCGCGGCGGGCATAGCGTCGCTGACCACAATACACCGCTCGGTCCCTGCGATAGCAAGGTAGTTCTTCAAGGCGAAGTAAGGGATATGTACGCCGTCAGCGATAAAACACGGTTGGAGTTTGTCACCCAGGCTGAGGACCCGCTGAATGATATTATCGTGGCGAGGCAGGTTCGGTGGGCATCCATTGCCCAGGTGGGTAAATACCGACAACCCGGCATCGACGGCCGCATTGAGTTGATCGGTGGACGCATCGGTGTGGCCGGCCGACACGATTACATTCTGATTCGCCAACATCTTCGTCGTTTTTAAGCCCGGGTCGCATTCCGGAGCCAAAGTGACCATCCTGACAAGTTCACTGCCCGCATCGATCAGCTGACGCATGACATCCACATCGGCCGGGCGGACCGCGTCCACGGGGTGGGCCCCGACATACCCTGGCTCCTTACTGATGAACGGGCCTTCGATGTGCAGCCCGAGGATCATGTCAGCGACAAGAGGGTCTTTCTCCCGCAGTTCGGCGAGTCGCCCGAGGCGGACCGCCATCACCTCTACCTCGTCTGTGATTATGGTAGCCAGAACCCCACCGACACCGTCCGCGCGTAGCTTCCGGCAGGCGCAGTGAAGCGCCTGTTCGGTGAGGTCGTTCTGGTTGAAGTCGACCCCGGCATACCCGTTGACCTGCAGATCGATGTAGCCATTCTCTGCGGTCAAGACACTACCTTTGTGAGGTGTGAAGCAGCTGGCTCATCCAAGAAGATGGTACAGCCTGTGTGTTGCTGGAGTATCGACGCGGGCAAAAGTTCAGTTACAGGGCCTTGCACGCTTTCGCGTACCGCTTTGGCTTTGCGGCCGTCTGGCACGGTACAGATGATACTTCCACTTTTCATAATCTGTTGGATGCTCATCGAGATGGCTTGCGCTGGGACGTCTTGCGGCGTTGGGAACCAGCCTTCGCCGCACTGCTGCTTTCGGCAGGCCGCGTCCAGGTCAACGACGATGTAGGGGTCGGTCGTCTCGAAGTCGGCGGGTGGGTCGTTAAACGCCAGGTGCCCGTTCTCACCGATACCGACGAAAGCCACATCGATCGGGTGACGTGAGATGATCTGTCCCACCCGGTCGGCTTCTTTATGCGCATCTTGCTGGCCATCAAGGTAATGAAACGCCCGGATCGGCAGCGGCAACCGGCTGACAAACCTCTGCCAGAGGTAAAGCCTGAACGATGCCGGGTGGGTGATCGGCAGGCCGACGTACTCGTCGAGGTGAAACGCGGTCACTGCGGGCCAATGAATACCGGGCAACTGCGATAAATGCTCGAGCATCTCGAACTGGCTGGCCCCGGTAGCCACGATGATGTTGGCGTGACCACGCTCGGCGATCGCATGACGAATGACGGAGGCGCCTGCCTCGGCCGCTGCCTGGCCCATCTCTTGCTTTGATTTAAGTATCTGAATATTCAAGGCATGCCCTTCTTTCTGTAATAGATAATAGTTTCATAAATGAGGCTCGAAACGAATCGGTTCCACGCGTTACTTCTCTACTGGTACCACGATGCCACGCATGATGATGTTCTGGCACAACAAGAAGATCAGGAATGTGGGGATCGCCGCGATCACAATGCTGGCGTTAACCACGTAGGGGTCGGCCTGGCTCTGGAGTTGGAACAGCCAGACCATCAACGTCCACATCTGCGGGTCCGGGATGATGACCAGAGCCATCAGGAATTCGCTGTACGCGCTGGTGAATGCCTGCAGAGCCAGCACAGCCAGGATCGGCTTGGACAGGCTCATGGTGATCACCCAGAACTTAGTCCACTCCCCACCGCCATCGATTTCCGCGGCTTCGTAAAGTTCCTGAGGGAGCGAGTCGAAGAACCCCTTTAATAAAAAGATGCCGAACCCGTTGGCGGCACCCGGAAGGATCAAGGCCCAGAAGGTGTTCAGCAGGCTGACATTGGTCGCATCTGCGCCGAAAAGCCTGGGCAACACAAAGAACCCGACAATCAGCCCGACAACACCGGCCAGGATCCCTTTGAACGCCAAATTCATTCTCGGCGCAAACTTGTGGAGACCCCACGCGGCCAGCAGCCCCGCCACCAGCCCGATCCCCAGACCGATCGCCGGGAAGTGCTTGAGAAGCAGGAACGATGGGATCATCGTCACCTCTGGCGGGAACGCCATCGTGCACATACAAAACAGCAGTATGATATATGCGCCCGGCGGCTTGTACCGGCTGAGTGCGTATGCGGCCAGCGGGTTAATCGTCAACGTCACCAGGATCATCAGCCCGCAGTAGATGACTGTGTTCCGAACGCCGTTGCCGTGCATCAGGATGTAATCAAGCACTTTAATATAATTACGTTTGATGAACTCCCACCGCAGTGATCCGGTTTGACTCACAAAATCGGAGTAATCCAGGGCCTCGATCGGCAGCGATTCCTGCTCGATCAACTCCGGGGACACACCCTGAGTTTCCGCGAGGTAATTCTCGAAACCCTGGCGTGGCCCGAATACGGATAGGGCCTCTACCGGGCAGACGTACCGGCTGTCGTCACTTGTTCTGGTTGTGAGGAATTCCGCGTAGGCGAAGTAGACGCTGGATGTCCCGTCCACCACGTCCATGAGAGGCACCCGATCGAAGCCCGCGTAGTCGGTCCCCCACTGCCGATTCAACTCGCTGATATCCCCGTCGTATCGCATCTTGAGAAAATCCTGGAACGTCGGTTCGTAGGCTTTCTTAATCCGGATGAAACGGACATTCAAGTCATTGCGGACAAATTCCTGCCAATCGTCCCTTGCCAAGCCCTCGGGGGGTGGTTCGGTGGTAAGTAGCACCTGGTTATATCGTTCGTAATCTGTGCCGTGCGCAAGGTTGTACGCCTCAATGGTCGCCCAGCGTGATCGGAGGTGGCTGCTCCAGAACGCGCCGTCCAGATTGACTACTACGCGGTCAGTCTCGGGCATATCACGTTTCAGGCTGCGCAGCATGCGGTAGCCGACCGAATCCGGGAAGGTGTAGTGCCGCATGTCCAGCGGTGTGAGCGGAGCGGTGACTTGCGTCCAGCTCTTATAGCGGAGGCCCGCCGCGTCTGAAAATGCGGTGATGTCATCGTTGTAACGGTCTTGAGCCAAACGGAGGTATGCCCGCTCGTTAGGCCCCAGCCCCATGTGCCCCATACGGTACCAGTGGTCAGGCCAATCGGTGTGCTCGCGAAACGCTCGGTACTGTTCGATCGTACCACCTGCTAACTTATCCGTGGATGGAAGCTTCACCCTGCGCCAGCTATCGACCGGGGCGTGTAGTGCTTTCTCCGCCTCGGGGATCGAGCCGTACTTCGATTCAAGGTATTTCGCCCAGAGCACCGCGTCGTCATGGAGGTACCTCGGCAGTACGTTATTGTTTGCATAGTCGGTACTGCTCTTAACCGATCCCGAGACCATCAGCATCATCGGATAGATCATGCTGGCGCCGCCGACGATCAGCACCGCATAGATAGCGAAGATGATGCATCGCACCTTCCGGCTTCGGCGTCCAATCTTGCTGATGACCGGCATATCAATCCCCCCCCGCCGTGCGGAACTCGACGTTGCTCAGTCGCTTCAGCTGCAGGACGGTGAACCCGATAAGCATCGCACCGATCACCCATGCCATCGCCGCGCCGACCCCGAACCTCAGGTAGCCGAATGTCGTAAAGAACAGTTTCAGGCCGACCACCTCGGTTGCCCCCCCCAGGCCGCTGTAGGGTCCGCCGCCGGTCATCGCAAGGATAAACCCGCCGGACCCACGGATTGCGCCGATCATCGCGCCGACGAAATTGATCATGACGAGGATCTTGATCGTTGGGATCGCGACGTGGGTGACCTTGTATCGGATCCCTGCGCCGTCGATATCCGCGGCCTCGTAGATCTCTTCGGGGATCGTCTTCAATGCCGCCAGGTAGATCAGGCAGCCGGGGCCCATCCCCGCCCACACGGTAGGCAACAGACAGAAAAACAACGCCCATTTGGGGTTCTGTAACCAGTCCTCGCGGAACAGATCTATCTGTATGCCGGGTAGCAGATTCAGTATCCAGACCACACCGTTCAGCAGGTCGTTGATCATCCCGTCCGGCGCGTAGAAGCCTTTCCACATGATAATCACGACCAGGCCGGTCAACACCGCGGGCAGGTAAAAGATGGTCCGAAAGAGGATCTTGCCCCTGGGGACTTCACTCAGGAGGAACGCCAGAACGATCGGCATACAGAAGCCGAAGACCATAAACATGATCGCGTATAGCGCGGTGACCCAGACCGAGTACCAGAACTCTCCGCTGAAGAGCACTTCCGAGAAATTACTGGCCCCGACCCACTCACTCTGACCGACCACGCTGTAATCCTGGAACGCAATCGTCGTCCCCCTGAGCATAGGCCAGTACATCCACATACCGATCAACAGTAACGCAGGCGACGCGAGAAGGTAGGCCTTCCAGTGCTTGCCGAATTGCCACCCCCCCAGGCCGTGAGTGTGTCTGGGTGTGAACGCCTTGAGCACGACACGCATCACCCAGATAAAGCAGATCAGCACCAGAACGATGACGCCCCATGAGACGACGTTGCGCCGTTTGGCCACGTCCGGCGGCAGGTTCCCAAGCATCCTGATATTTATTTTTTCGGTTGCCCGTTCGAGGATCCCTCTGATGATCCGGGTCGCCTCAACTTTGTCACCGGCATTGATCGCCGCACGGATCCGACCACTCCGGTCGTTCCATATCTCATCCAGAGGCTTCGCCATCTCGTCGTAGACATACTGACAGTTCTTCCCATAAGGTTCGGGAACACCACCTGCGGAAGCGATCTCGTAGGTCCTTTCAAGTTCCGGAGAGATACGCCGGATTACGCTGTTGTATCGGCCGTCATTGTTATAACGCTCGAGCAGTCGTCGCGGCATGAAGGGGCCTAGCCCGGCCTCTACCAGCTTCTCCACCCGGATCCGCCTGGCCTCGATCCCGTCATAGAAGGTGATGTAGTCCCACGCGGCGTCACGCCGGATATCGTCGTCCGCCAACCCTGAGAAGATCCCAAGCAGCCGGGAGTTGAACTGGCTTCGGCTAAGGCCCGTCGGTCCTTTGGGCACGGGGCCGAAACCCATCGTCTGGTCCTGCGCCCCATCCAGGAAACGGTAGTCCAGAGACGTGAAGCCCATCGCGTAGTCGATGGCCTCCCCGGTTTGAGAGGACGATGCCCGCACGACGCCGTAGCACACCAGCTTGCCGTCACGCTCAACTTTTTCGTGTCGAAGTCTGGCCCAGTAATAGGCCGCCTCGACTGCTTCATCTGTGTCAAACACACAGACCCAGTCGTCTTCGCGCACGTTGACATACTTTTTACGGAAGTGTTCAAGCTCATCGGCACGGACCTGGTGGACCACGTTGCCGCCGGCTGAGTACAGCAGGTTTGCGAAGTGCCAAGACGAGGTGTTGGCATCGACATAAAACCCGTAGCGGTTATCGTTCGGGTCCGTCATCAGCTTGGCCCAGGCCAGCATCTCGCCCCAGTCGTTGGGTGGCCGCATCTGGACGCCTTGACCGGTGTGCTCGGCGAATAGGGGCCGATTAAAGTACATGCCCATCACCAACGGCCCGGCGGGAAACGCGTAGATGTGGTAGCCGTCACCATCTCGGCTCTTCCTGCGGATGACCTGCCAACACTGGTCGGGCACCCGGTCGGCGATATCCTGCCAGCCGTCGCCCTGTTGCAGGCGCTTGATGTACTCTGTTGTACTCATCTGCGCCGCCGCCAGGTCATCAATCTCGACGCCCGCCATCGCCTCGACATAGTTATCCAAGGGATACAACAGCCCCATACCGATATAGGTCTGCGATTGTCGGAAGTTGACGTAAAGCACGTCCGGCGCGATGCCGCCCGCAATCTGCATGAACGGAACCATGTCCCGGGTCTTTCCGGGGATCACTAATCCCTCGGTGCCCACGGGATTGATATTCGGGTGGCGTTCCCGGAAAGTGTCGATGATCTCGCGTTCCGCCTCCGCCACCGGGCCCGAAACGTAGTACGCCGGCGACCGCCAGGCACGCAGATCGATGACATCCCCCTGCCCCACCGATCCGGTGTTGGCGTAAGTTCCCGATGGGGCCAGTATCGTAGTGAATAGGAAATACACACACGCCAAGCGTGACCAACCAGGCCGTAACACATTCTCAGTTACCACTTGAGACATAACATTCCTCGGCACGATCACCACGCGGTCCAGCCGCCGTCCACAGTGATCTGTGTACCCGTGACATAAGTTGATGCGTCACTAACTAAATAGACAACCGCACCGGCGATCTCGTTATTTTTCCCGATCCGCCCCAGCATCGTTTGTCCACCTAGACGCTCAACAAATCCAGGATCTGTTTCCTGTAGCGATTGAAATGGGAACGGACCGGGGACAATCGCGTTCACTCGAACACCGTCTCGGCCCATGATAGCGGCCTGGTACTTCACAAGCTGCAATACCCCCGCCTTCGCTACGCCGTAGTGCACGGGGTTAACATTCATATCTTCATATATTTCAGGATGCGGAGCTACGACGCCGTACATACTGCTGAATTGCACAATGCTCCCACAACCCTGCGCCTTCATGATCCGGCCTGCCTCGCGCGAGACAAGGAACGCGGCATCCAGGTTGACGCGCATCCCGTCACGCCAATCGTCAAGTGACATCTGATCAAAAGGCACGTTCTTGTATGCGAATGACGCATTAACCACGGCGTCAAGTGATCCGTGTTCGGTTGCGATCTGATCAAGTACGTATGCTATTATATTGTCATCGGTCACATCGAGTTCAACCGCTCGGGCATTGTGCCCCGCATCAAGGATACACTTCACAACTTGATTAGCCGCTTCGATATCAACGTCAGCCACAACCACATGCGCTCCATGCGCCGCAAGCTGAAAGCAGGTTGGGCCGGACAGGTAGCCGCCGCCACCGAATACGCAGACACTTCGGCCGATCAAACTAAACAAAGACGACATCTGGCGGGTTCCTTAGTGCGGTTCTCTCGTGTCGACATTATCAAACCCTTGCAACTATGCGGTCAAGGGACTGGATTGAATACATCAGCGCCCGGGGCAGATGGAATGGGTCTTTGACAGGGAGCGCCACCGTGTCGGATATCTGATTGCCCACACGGTCCAGTTTCTGCGTCCACTCGCCCGCGCCTATAACGGGGTAATGGCTGAAACTGTAATTGTGGATCCGTTCGTGCCAGTCCAGACACCACTGCTCACCCGTTAGTTCGTAGGCCAGCAACGTGGCATAGATCGCTTCGGTTTGGGGCCACCAGAGCTTCGTGTCGGCATAATCCCAAGCGATATCAGTTGAACCTTCGATATCAATCGCGAGGAAAAGCCCCCCATGCCTCGGGTCCCACCCCAACTCCAAATGTCGCCGGATATTGTGGCAGGCCTGAGCGATCGTATCCTGGTCGCCACGGTCACGCGCGATGTGGATCTGAAACCACATCGATTCGATCACGTGCCCTGGCACCACCGTGGTACCGACCGGCGAGGGGAACTCGTTGCCATCAATGGCGATCCGCTCCAGCACGGCGTCCCGATCTGGCCGGTAGAATTTCGTCATGACCTCCCGGCTGAGCGATTGAGACATTTGATCATATCGCGCATGATCGAGCAGTTGAGTCAGCTCCCGGAATACCAGGGAAAACATCATGGGTATCCCGTGGACGCGGGTCCCCTTGGGCACAGCGTATGGGAAGTGTGGAATTTGGTCGTGCGGTTGATCGAGCCTGCTAATGACCGCATCGGCGGTTCGCTCGGCGTGGATCAAGGGCTCGTGGTCCCCCGTGGCGCGGGCGAACTCGACCAGCCCGTAGATCGCGAAAGCATCGACATAGATGCTCTCGCAAGACCTTAGTTCCTCGCCATCGTGCCCGACGCATAACCGCCAGCCCCCATGATCATCATCCCACCCGTGTCGCAGGGAGAACTCATAAATATGCCTGGCATAATTCAGCCACTTGGGATCTCGGCCGAACTCGTTGTAGAGTCGACTGAACACCCACACGGCACGCCACTGGCTCCACAACCATTTATCTCGATTGATCACGCGGCCGTCGTCCCGGATGCAGGTGTTGATCCCACCGTCGGGGTCTATCGCGTGGGAGGCCCAGAACGGTAGTACCGACTCAAACAAGTGTTCCCGGTAGAATATCGACAACCCCTTTAGTGAGATCATGGCAACGCTATCTGTCATCTGTTGTGAGTGACATTCGTGAAGGACTTCACGTCTGGTAGCTTCATTGTCAGTGACCGTCATAATTTGCCTGTTGAGATTCACATATGGACGCCCGACAATCTTCATGAGCGGGCGTCAACTGGGATGAAGGCGTTTAGGAATGTTACCGACTCAGTTACCATACAATGTTTGACGTTTCGTAGGTGAATCTCCCTCGACTCCCCGGACCGCTCCCCGCAGGTTCTTGAGTGCATCGGCGGCCCCGCTTTTCAGGAACATGCTGTCGCCGCCACCGACAATAAACTGGTATCCGTAGTCCACGTTGAGCCGCACCAGTTCGGGTGTCACCGCAACGACTCCGCAGTGTTTGCCGGCGGTTTTCGAGGCGGCGGCAACCTGACGAAGCGCATCGCAAAGCTGTTTGTTCTCGCTTACCGGCGTCGACAGGTCCAGCCCCATGCGGAGCTTCATATCGTCCGGGCCGAAGAATAAAAGGTCCACCCCCTCGACGGCGGCGATCTCATCGACGCACGACAAAGCCTCAAGCGTTTCGATCTGCACGACCACCAGCAGGTCGCGGTCTTTATAGAAGTTTCGTCCGTGCCGATCGATCACACGACGCCCCCCATAGCTGCGGCTTCCCAATGGCGGGAAGTGTAACGCTCGAACGGCGGCCCGGGCCTGATCTGCAGTATTTACCATCGGGACCATCACGGCGTCTGGGTCCATATCGGCGACCTTGGACATCACATCCGGGTCAGACCCGGGGACACGCACGAGCGTGTGCAGGCCCGTAGCCTCGGCGGCTCGGATAGCGTCAAGTGTTGATTCGAAGTCGTGCTGTCCGTGCTGCATGTCCATCCAACTGAAATCCCAGCCAGGCCCCATGCCTTCTATGATCCCGGCGTTCGGATACATGTGGGCAAGTCCCAACAACACCTGGCCATTGATCAGTTTTTCTCTGACTGTCTTGTGCAAAATATTTCCTTTTGGTGCCTGCCGACATTTATCGACGGCTTGAGGTAGGTGCCTCACCTGGATGATACGCTTGAAGGACTTCCCAGCCGAGGTCGAACTCAAAATCCATCGCTTCACGGATGATCAGCCCGTCATACCCCAACCGCTTGGTCCCCTCAAACGCCATGGGTATCTCGGTGCCAGCCCGGTCTTTGTGCAGTGTCAGGAATGACCAAAGCTTGAAATCACGGTCCTTCGAGCTGCCGAACAACTCATTGATGTATTCACAAGGCGGCCGGCCCGGCTCGCCCGGCATGTACGGCAGCTGGTTCCCGGGCCATGCCTCGTACTCCCACATATTGACCTGATGGCCTACGCACAGATCGACGTTGCCCCAAGCGGTCCACGTGCGCCAGTCATTTTCGACCCGCCAACTGCACCGTGGCCCGCCACACTTCGCCGGCAGGTAGACCTGCCAGGGCCCCATATCCATGCCGATGATCAGGCGATGGCCCCGATCGCGTTGCATATCAGACAACTCTTTAAGTAGAGCCGTCCAGTATGTCCCGTAATGGCGGTAGTAATCGTCAATATCGAACGGGGCTTTCAATACGTCGATACCGGTCTTGTTGCGGTATTCCGCCACGGCCGGCTCCTCGAAACCGAACCAGTCGTCCGGCACGTCCAGCGGGTAGCTGTACCACGCATGGCTCCCAGAGTAGACAATCACATCTGCGAAATCGTGTTCGAATATCTCGCGGTAATAATCCAGTAGCCAGCGTCTGTTCTCTTCATACGCCAACGAAGGCACGGCAAGACGGTGTTTGCCGTCTCGCGAGACGATGCATCGCTCGGGGTGCTTTTCAACAATCGAGTCGGGTACGCCGGGCCAGTACTGATCCAGCGGGCAGATGTAGATATTCAGCTTCAGCCCCACCTCGCGTGCCGCGTCACAGGCGACCTTCAACGGGTTGCCGACCCGCTCGTAAGTCTGTTTAAATATCTTCCCGACCTTGACGCGTTGCTCGATCATAGCCGTTGAGGTTGGGGCACGGGAAAAATCAACAAAATCCAGGCACTTCCCAGGCTCGAACCGCTCGAACACAGGGCGCGACCGTGTGGGCACCCATGACATGCCCGCCCCCTCGACACGGAAATTGATGCTGGTCACCCCGGCGTTTTTCGCATCCGCGCAGAGCTTGCGCATCTGCTCGTATCCGTATACGTCGCCGTGACGGGATACCTGATCGTAATAATCCCAGTGAATCGACAAAGTCATCACGTTACTCGTTTGTTTCTAAATCCGGCGCGGGGCGTCGGGTCAACTCGAATACGCCAGACGAATCCGGATCTATAACGATCGTAGGCAGCTCCTGGCGTTTGGTGTCGTTCACTGTCTGCATCGCGTCGCCGGATTCCACACCTTCGACACGCAGACCATCCGATCCCACAAACTTACTGACGTTGAATGCGTACGGATAGCCGTAGTTCGTGCCCAATACCTGCACACGGATGGGTTCGCTACCGATGTTAGCGATCAACAAATAGTACCTGCCGTCATACGCAAGTACACGTGACAAGGGCGGCAATCCCTTGCCACCCGGTGTCTTGGTCGATAGGCGGACCTCATCACTGACCCGGCCGTCACACAGGATCGGTGACAGCTTGTTTAACTCGGCCACCACCTGGCCGATCTTCGCCCATTGCTGGTCTTCGGTTGCTTTATCAAGTTTACCGAAGTGGCTGACAGTCGGATGGCTGAACATAAAATAACCTTTAGCGCCGGCGATCAGGCCTAGGTACGCTTGGTTGCGGTAATTCGCCAACGTCATCGGCGGGACGTTCTCCCAGTTCTTCCACATGCACCCGCCCTGGGGCATCAGCCAGACCGGTTTGCCGTCCATCGCCTTGACCGCATGTGATACCAGCTCGTAGGTCGATATCTCCGGCTGCACGCGATCGCCCGGCCGATAGGGATATACATCCACGATCAGCACATCGGTCGCGTTTCGGAAGATGTGGTACCACACCTTCTCGGCAGAGATCATGGTCGTGATATGGGCCGGGCTGCGCGACTTGACAAGCTCGTGCATGAACTCCAGAGGTTCAATATACGCGGCCTTGGGTTCTTCGGACAGGGACCAGCCTATGACATTAGGCAGATCGTCCCACCGATCCAGGCTTTCGATGATCGTGCGTTGGCTCTGGTTCTTGTATCGGTAGGCGTGTCTGAAACCCGCGTCTTCGTGCTTGTTCAGGTCGACGTCGGCGTTGTCCGCGCGGAAGGTCGCCCAGATGTAGTGTGGCGCAAGGATGTAGAGGCCCGCATCCTCTGCGGCCTTGAAGTACGCATCATTCGCGTCGCCGCCGGTCGTCACCATGTTAAAGCCGAGCTCGGCCATCGTGGCGCAGTGCTCGCCGTTCAGCGTCGCCGTGTAGATCCCGATAGGAAACACCGGCTCCCCGTCGATCAATAACATGCCATCGCCACGGATCGATGAGCGGTTGGGCGGTTCGGCCCCGGCATCAGCGGACGAGGCAACAGCCAGTGAAAGTATCAAGCAAACGGTCGAACACAGGACACCACGTGTCATATGCAGGCTCCGGTAAATTATAGATGTTATATTGATTCTAGCGTATCCGAGTTATTCGCCTGGGACGAGCGTGAAGTCTTCCCCGTATCGCCCGACCCCTCGGATATTTTTAATGTGTGCCGCGTGTCCATCAGCAAACGCAATCATGCTGCTGGGATCGTCGTAGAAGTCCTCATGGTAATTGGCGCTACCTTTGGGGTAATCTCCCCAGCCCGTCACTTTCGGAGCCGTCCCCACCCGGGGCTCCCAATTCACGTCGATCAATGCGTACTCCCCGAAGGTCACGAATCGGCTGGTGCTCTGAATATTGTCCGCGCTGTTATCCACATTGGGGTTGCCGTTGAGCCACCCCGACCAGCGAGATGGGATCCCAACCACATTGTACATGTAGCTGCTGCCAAAAGTCGTCCACATGTCGGGTTCAATGGCGGAATAGGGGCCGGCATTTCGCCCGCGGTCTAAAGGACAGTGAAAGACTTCCCGGTTGTCACCGACGTACAAATTGAGAGGTCGGATATCATTTGGCACGCCCACCGCGGGTTCTCCGCCCTGGCTCCATTCTCGCAGGTATGTCGGCCCGCCCTGAAACTCATAAAACTTGTATTCGTAATCGTTCAGATAGGAAACGGCGGCCACCGCCATCTGCCGAACGTTACTCAGGCACACGGAGTTCTGAGCAGATTTTCTTGCCGCCCCCAAAGCGGGCAGAAGGATACCAACCAACAATGCGATGATGGAGATCACCACGAGCAGTTCGATGAGTGTGAACCCGTTCTTGATGTAAGGCACATCAGTTTTCATGTCGTGGGGTCCGATGCGTAAAGATGATCGTTTCAAAACGCTATCCATTAGTTAACACGAATGAGTCAATACTCTTTCAACGAGCCGCGGGTTGTGGCTCACCCCCCCCTCTCCCCCTAGGCCAGACGCCGATTCATCAGCGTAGCACCACCCAGGCCGAGCAACGCCAGGGTTCCCGGTTCGGGGATGTTCGATGAGTTGGTCGGAGGTGTACCGGCGTTCCAGTTACCGAGCACGGCATTGAGGTCATCGATGCCGACGAAACCATCGCCGCTCGGGTCGGCCAGTGGGTTGGCGGGCGGGACGTTCTGGTTCCAGTTGCCAAGGACGATATTCAGATCGTTGATCCCGACGAAGCCATCGCCATCCAGATCGCCCTGAAGGGCCTGGAGTAACTTGTAGATATGGATGCTCAGTGGATCGAAGCTGTCACTGAAGACCAACTCGCTTCCCGTGATTGAACTGGGGACGATGGTTCGGCTCTCACCGACCACCTCGACCAGCGTGCCGGCATCGAACACGTCGCTCACCGTGAACTCCACGGTCTGAGACACGAGCTGGTTACCCGCCGCCATGATATAGACGGCGTCGTCGAGCTTGCGCGTGATGTAGGTCACGTCGTTGATACCATCGGCGGGTGTGCTGGAATCCGCGTCGCTAGTCACGGACGGGGCCGCGGTTCCGGACGTAATAGCAGGGATAAGCGTGACCAGTTCGTCGGTCACGGCGTAGATCAGGGCATCACGCTCCGCGGGCGACATGTGTTGGAAGGAGAAATACATCGCGCCCTTGACACCCACCGTGAGCGGGGCCCATGTCAGGTAACGCTGCTGATCGGCGGTTGGCAGGTCAAACCCGGCGGTATCGAAGGCCTGATTAACCCACACCGGCGTAGCACCGCCCGGCCCAAGGGCACTGACCAGGTCCTGGGCACGCCCCACGGCCTGACGCATCTTCCCGGGGGTGTCCCAACCCACCGTGTTTCGGACCGGGTAGTAGTCCGCCGAAGCGATATCGACCCGAGACACGTAGTCACCATAGAAAGCCGTATTGTCGCCGCCGAAGACGGCACTGATATGCGCATCCGTGTCGAGCGCGGCCATCGTGCTGCTCATCGCCCGAAAGTTTTCGATCGGGACCTCGGCCGGGCCCCCGGGATCGGAAGGTTCTTCACCGATGTGCCACGATGCCAAGGCCGCGTGCCCGTTGACGGCGGCGACTACACCACGCAGGTTTTCATGTTCGTTGGCGTTGTCGGCGGTCAACCCCTTGCGGAGATTGACCTCGACGCCGATCCCTCGCAGGGCGGCATCATCCATAAAACCGATTGCGGCCGCCTGGGTCGAACCGGGGTCCATGCCTATAAGCCGGCCCAGGAGCCCATCACCGATGTCGGCGTGCCGAACCGTGTTGAAGCCGTGGGCCTGCATCTCGTCTAACAAATCCGTCGTGTAGGTTGGATCGCTGAATAACGCGCTGACGTACCAGCCCAATTGGAAGTCTGGCTGGTTGTCTGCGAGTACACGTGGGACATTATTGCCCGGGTTGTTGCCGGGCGCGGTAAAGTTGGCCGCGGTGTTATCCCAATTGATCGAGTCAATCACAGCAAGCCCGGCGTTGTCACTACCCGCCCGACCAAAAAAGACCCGGTTACCCCCGAAGTCCTGAGTCTGAGAGAACGTACCGTTAATAAATGGCGCGGCGATGTCATCTACGAATACCTGGACGTTGGTACCCAAGCGGGCAACCCTCACCGTGTGGAAGTTGCCGTCATTAAAGGTAAAGGGCTGTGCGCCACCGATCACGCCCGCCGCCTCGCCGGCAAGGGCGAACTCACCGGATTGAATCCGCAGTTCGAGCTGCCCACCGCCGGGTTCACGCATCAGGATTCCGACCGAGCGTTGCCCAGCCGTGTTATCCAGACCCGTACGAATACGTGCATCAAGCGTCCAACCCGTAGCATTACTCAGCCCGGCATCATCATGCAGCCAAAGCCCATCGCCACCCCCCATACTGGTTGTCGCGAAACCGCCGGACACATGGTCAATAAACTCGGCCCCACCGGTGAGCATCCAGTCGGCGCTGACGGTGCTGGGCGTCTCGGTATCGAACGGGTCGTAGTTGGTCTGCGCCAACGCTGGGCGAACGACGGCCAGACAGGCGAGGGTCACTGCGGCGTGCTTAAGCATGTTCTAACTCCGTATTGAATGTGCCGGCGTGTCCAGACCTGCTGTACACACTGGCGAATAAACTCTCTCAATCCAACCTGCGGGCGGGGTGTTACCCCGGCCCGCAGTACTGTTCTGTCAGGCCCGATTAGGGCGTTGAGCGATGAGGCGTTAACGCCGGTTACGCCTGAGCATCATCAAACCACCGGCCGTGAGCAGGCCAAGGGAGGCCGGCTCGGGGACCGGTGCCGAAAAATTCGCAGTGTCCTGGTCAATCGCGATCCAATCGACCTCACCCGAGCCGACGATAGCGCCGCCCAGGTCACCAAACAAGATCCGTTCGGTCCCGCCTGTAAAACTGTTGGTCGTTAACGACCCCGTGAGGACCGCAGCGGGGTTGGCGTCTACATAGACAGAGAAGATATTGCCCAGGCGGGTGAACCGGTAGGTGTGCAACCCGTCGTCCAGCGCCACGTTGCCGCTGGCGCGAACCCCTTTGCCTTCCTCCCGGATCTCCATGTAGTGATTCCCGCCGCTCTCGCGCAGGCGGATCTCCAGCAGGCTCCCGGTATCATTGGGGTCGTCGATCAGAACTTCAAAGAAGAAGGAGGTCGAAGGGTCGGCGATCGGGTCAACACGGAAATCCAGCGTGTACCCACTGCCATCAAGTGCCACCCCATCGCCTGCGAATCGGCCATAAAAACCGTCGCTGGCAATACTGAAGGTGGCGATCTCACCCGACACCGACGAGATCGGATCCCCCCCGCTAAGCGTCCAAGGGGTCGCAACCGCGGTGGGCAGTTCGCCGTTAATCGGATCATAGACATGGTCGTACGCCAGGCCGGGCAACGTTCCTGCCATGGCACTGGACGAAGCGGCGACTAACAAGGCTGACACAATCATTGTATTCATGCGATGCTTCATAGTTCTCTCTCCCTTTCCCTGTAAATGGATCATGGGTCCAAGACCGGACCTAACGATGACACAACCCACGCGTTGGGTTTATGATATTACACGCGTAAGTAATCGTCAACCCTCTATATTGGAATTTTTAAACTTATTTTTCGGCCTTAAACGGGTATTTCGGAGGCATCTCACGCTGCAGATGGTGCTTACGGGGGAAATTTTCCGCAGAACAGTGGATATGCCTTGACACTACTTACGCATGTAAGTACACTCTGGTTATGCCAAATGTCACGATGAACGATGTCGCCACCGAATTGGGGGTCTCAAGGGCCTCGGTGTCTTACGCACTAAACGGGTGTGCCCGTGAGCGGGGTGTCGGCCGTCAACTTGAGAAGCGAATCCTTCATGCCGCCCAAGAGATGGGGTATCGCCCCTCTCGCCTGGCTCAAAGCCTGGTGAGGAAGCGTTCCAACACGATCGGGCTTGTGCTCCCGGATATGAGCGCGAGTTACGGCCCGACCTTAACTGAATCTCTGGAGACGGCCGCCCGAGCCAGCGGGTACCAGGTCCTATTATCCCACCACGGCAATGATCTGGACAGGTTCCGCGAAACGATCCAGACCATGCTGGGTTGGCAGGTAGATGGGCTGGTGATCGTTCCCATGGCTGGACGGGACCTGCCAGAAGTAATAAAGATCACGGAAAGCCTCCCCGTACCCACGACCATGGTAGAGCGCGACATCGGGGCCGCTCAGAGTCATCTGATTACCTGCGACGCAGAAGTTGCCATGCGTATGTCAATCGAACACCTGCTTAAATTGGGGCACCGGCGGATCGGGCTGATCGATGGGGCCAGGGAGCTTATCGAGTCGCAGGTCCGCGAAGACTCGTACCGGGCCACGCTCAGGCGAGCGGGGATCGAATTCGACCCCGCGTTGCTGTTGGCGCCGAGTCTCACCGATACGCCCCAACAGGAAGCGGCGTTTATCGACCAGTTGCTCGATATGCCGGAACGGCCCACGGCTGTGATCGCGATCAGCGGCACCCGGGCGATCTCGATCTACCGAGCGTGTCTGAAACGTGGCCTGACGATCCCGGACGACCTTTCCGTGGTGGCCATCACCGGCACGACCTTCGACGACTTCAGCAAGGTCCAGTTTACAAGCGCCCGCCTTACCTACGGCGAAGTCGGCAAGGCTGCTTTCGAGTTACTGAAGAACGACATTGAGAACGGCCGGACGCCGCCTCGACGGATCCTGACATCGCCGCAATGGGTCGCCGGGCAAAGCACGGCGGTTTTAAGAGATAAGTAGTAATGAAATCTCCGACAACCACACGCTCAGTTCCGGGCAGGGTCCATGTAGCGGCCCCCGACGTCAAGGTACGTTACCTCGGACCACTGATCACCAACACCACGGTTCCCGGCGAGCGTAAGAGCGACGGTAAGATCCCAGGACACCCCGGCGGCGGCGCATTGCGTGTCGCGGAAGACCGGTGGATCATCTTCTTTGCGACACTCGACATCGCGGGTTCCGACTGCAACCGAAGCATCCTTTATCAAGTGCGTGCCGACGCCCCTGACGGGCCGTTGCTTAACGAAGGGGTCATTGAACGCAGCAGTGAGGACTGGGACCCACTGGGCAGGGGCGACCGGCTTATTAAGAGCTGTGGGATGCCGATCGCCTTCGGTGTCCCAAAGGGCGCTACGCTTGCCGGTAAACCGATGCCCAACGCCAATGTTTTTGTCGTCAAATGGTACCGCTGGGCACACCTCCGCCAAGATAACAAGATCCTGAATCCTTCACACAGTCGAGACCAATGGGAAGATGGCCTGGCCGTTAAACAACAGACGCTCCGTGTCGAGTGGATGCAATTCCGCCTGAATGACAGCGAGAACGATATCGACCCGATGACGGAGGCGTGCGTGTTGAAGCAGAAAGGATATGAAGACGATGAAGCTTTCTGCTCACTCGGGCCCGACATCCAGATGAATCACGCCATGAAGGCGCCTGTCGCGGAAGACGCGAGCTGTCAGACGTGGATGAGTTGCGATACGTTTGCGCCGTACAAGAACGCCTACATGGATCACGGAGAAGTCGCGCCGGTGCGATTCACATTCGATACGAAATCCGGGTTGTACCAGTGGACCGACACAGGACGGGCCGTGAAGCTGCCCGGGCGCATCATCGGAGAGGCCTGCGTTAACCGGGTCCACGAGGAATACTTCATCAGCCTGCGATGCTTTGAATATAACGGCCGATCCAGTGAGACGGCGTGGGTCAAAACCGACGACCTGTTTAATACTTGGGGCAAACCGACCTTCAGCCCCGCCCCTTCTGTACCACGGATGTCGTTCATGTGCGGGGACGGTTTGCTCCGGCTGTTCTGCAACGCCCCCGACCCTGCCTACACCAACAGCGATCAAGACAGCCGAGCGGTACTCGGTTGCTGGGACGTCGATACGCAAACACTGCGTCCGAATCGTTCGCGGATGTTGATTAACGGCCATGAAATGGGCTGGGGCTTCAGCGACCCGGTCATCGATATGGCCAAGTTGTGCCCGCCGCAGGGTCGCCGCCAACTCCTGCTGTTTCGGGTGATCGATCGCTCTTACACAGCAAACATCGATGCCGCCCCGGATATAAAGCCTAGCGCGTATGCGTTATCGGGTATCCATGCCATCGAACTGACGCTGCCCCGCCCCGCTGTGCCGGAATGGACATTCGCACCAAGCAAATGAATCACTTAAATCAATAAGATTCGGAACGGATCTATGACAGCCGATCTCTCATCGGGAGCGCGTCTCTGTGCCGTACACCTTGACCTGAAGGGCCTGCCCCCTACGGATGATCGTCTGATCACATTGCTGGATGTCTTCAAGCACGCCGGTTATAACACCGTCCTCGTGGAGTGGGAGGATGCTTTTCCGTGGACGGTCGATAAGCGTTTGCGCAGTCCAACCGCTTATTCTAAGGATACCGTCAGCAGATTCGTTGATCGGTCCGATCAACTCGGCCTGAAACTGATCCCCCTGGTGCAATGCCTGGGTCACATGGAGACCCCGCTGAATCTCCCTGAATACGCTCACCTCCGCGAAGTCCCAGATAGCTGTTCCGATCTGAATCCACTAGCTAATGGCGCCCGTCAACTTATACAAGCCATGGTGGATGATGTGCTGACACTCATGCCCGGTGTCAAGCATTTTCATCTTGGGGGTGATGAGTCCTGGGCATTCGCGACACATCCGGATACACGGGCTTACGCAGAACAGCACGGCAAAGACAGGCTCTACTTACAACACGTCGAACCGCTACTTGATAACCTGAATGCCCAAGACATCCGCCCCCTGCTCTGGCACGACATGATGATTCAGTGGGATGATGCCGCCCTCAAAGCAATGGGTGCTAAGGCAGACATCGTAGTCTGGGGGTATGAAGGGCACCCCGACGAGGCCGACCATCACTTCAACACCCGATACATCCATCACTTCCACCGATTAGGCGTGCCTCTGTGGGCCGCCGGTGCGTTCAAAGGCGCAGACACAGACAGGGGGATGAGTTCGGACTTTCCAAACCCCAAGGAAAGACTACGAAACGCAAGAGCATGGATGGAACTAGATCAACGCTTCAACTTCTCCGGCCTGATTTCTACCGGGTGGAGCCGTTGGGCAACGCACAGCGTACAGACCGAACCGATAGATGGGGCACTGGATACGCTCATACAAGTCGGTCAGACCTTCCAGGGTGGCGGCAGTAACGATACCCCCGATAAACTCCTGATCAAGATGGGTGAACATGAACGGTGGAAACGCTGTTCGGAGGCGCTTAGATTGTTGGCATCGGCCCGGCAGAAAGCGTGGTCAAACTTGCAGATTCTCAGAGAGAACGACGCTATCGATAATCTGAGACCCAAACGCTGCGGGTCAAGGATCAGGACCATTACGCTGGATTGGATCGATAATTCCTTCTCGCAACTTCAAGCCGCCTCAAATGATGTTCGAGCCTCATTGCAAGGCCTGGTGGCTGATTGCTGGATCGATGAGTATCTACATACGAGAGTCCAACCCCTGCGGGATGAGTTAGACACTATCAATCGTGGTAAAACAGTGAGGTGAATATTAATCGACCCCCTATGAGGGTCCGCAATTGGTATACCCTCACTGCAATAATTAATCGTCATCTATTTTCTGAGCGTATCTGAGTGCTGTAAATAGAATTTATTATATGCATCGTCGGCGAAAGAAGAAAAGCATGATGGGCCTAAGGAACAACGTGATCGCTTGCGTACGCCTGACATATCGGGCATCAGCTACGTACTTCACCGCGCGGTGCCGACATAAATAATTCTAATGGCGATAGACCCTTTTTATTTTATATCTACATCCCTATCCTACTATTACCGTTTGCAAGACTATGTGTAGAATTCACAGGGTCCTCACTTTTCGTGTGCCTCAACTGTTGTCATTTAGATGTGTAGACGAACGATATGTCAAACTATCCAATCTAGATTGTGGTAGAGGCCGATGCCGTCGAGATATAATCCAACCCAACCCCAGCGCGATGATGGGGCCAGGAATCCCTACGATCATGAAACTGATACCGTCCCCCGAGTTGCCCTGTGACAGGTGATACCAGAGCAGCATAGAAGCGGTGATGAGCCAACCCACAACAAGTTGGATAAACGCGTCGGTGGGTGTCGCGCGCCGGCTAAGCATGCCCAGCAAGAAGACCGGCGGTAGCGCAACAGACAGCGCCATCCAAGCCATGGATGTTTCGAGCACGCTGGTGCCTAGGCTCTCGGCGGACACACTCAGGCCCAGCCCGATCACGACCGCCAGAACCCCCGTGCCAAGCGTGATACCGCGTGAGAATCTCACCTGGTCAGATTCGGTCGCGTTGGGCTTGAAGAATCGTAAGTAGAAATCCTTCGTCGCCACCGTAGCGAGGCTGTTGATCCCTGAATCAAGTGTACTCATTATTGCCGCGAGCATGGCGGAGAGGATCAGCCCGGGGATAGGCGTGGGTAACTCTGTTGCGATGAACTTAAACAACGCCATATCACCGTGTGCCGGCCGTTGCCCCTCCGGCTTGCCGCTATAAAATGTAAACATAACCAAACCCAAGAACCAGAGTATCAGGATGACGGGCGTTACGATAATCGCGAAAGTAAATATCGAGCGCCTGGCCTGTCGATAAGAAGACGTGCTTAACAACCGCTGAAGGGCGATCTGGTCGGAGCTGTTAAAGAACAGCTGCTCATTAATGGTGACCGCAACCAGGCCGATCAATGTGACCCGTGCGGTCGTGCTAAAACTATAGAACGATGGTTCGGACAACTCCGGCATCCCGCGCCCATTTTCGAATGCGTGTGTCAGTACGCCGAACACGCCTTTAGGCATGTCGGCGGTCGCATAGACCACGATCAACCCGATGCCCGCGGTCAGGACGACAAACTGCACGAAGTCCGACCAGACGACGGCCTTGAAGCCCCCGAGCATCGTGTAGAGCGTACCCACACCGCCAATCACAACGATCGTAAACGGTATCGACCAGTTGTCGGCACCGGTGAACACCTTGGCGGAAGCGTACAAGACCAAGCCCAGGTAAATCGCGCGGGAGATCCAAAAGAATCCCGCCGCCATCACGCGGATTGTGGGGCTGAAACGACGTTCGAGGTAGTCGAAAGGCGTAAATACTTTCTGAACAAAATAGAAACGGACGAAGATATGAAAAGCGATGATCGAAGCTATCGGCAGCATTAGGCTGGCGACCGCTAGTGTTACACCGTTCGCGTAGGCCTCCCCGGGCACGCCCACCAGGGTCAGCGTGCTAAGCAGCGAAACGACGTAGGAGACCCCGATCAGCCACCACGGCATCCCCCGCCCGCCTAAAAGATAGCTATCTGTATCCGATTTGCCCCGGCTAAACCACAGGCCGATACCAACTACGATCAGCAGGTATATCACGACCGTTATGTAATCAAGTGAATTAATACTGGCGAGTGGAGTCAGATACATGGGCACCTGTTCTAATATCTAGTCACGCAATGTATTCAAATAGATTTCGATGGCTCCAACCATTTACTCTATCCGAAGCTGAAATGGTGTCGCGGGCAGGCCTTCGGAATTAATGAGATTCCCCACGGGGTTCTCGGCCCAACGATATCTTATAAACTTAGGAGTCGAAACTTTACCGGATCGAACGGCGAGCCTTGTATCATCCAAAACCTGAACGTCCGCCCAGTGATATTCGCCGTCGGCTCCGGCCAGTGTGAAGCCTCTAACCGTCCCGCCATCGTCGGTCATCAGACCGTCACCGGTATAGTCATACGTGACATTGATTCTGTCGCCTTTATGGATAGCGTGAAGCGGGACGGGGCCGGAATACACGATCGGTCTGTCGTAGACCGTTGCCAGCGCCCAGAGCGCGATCCGGCGGCCGACCTCCTGCTTGTTCGGCGCGTGTACCAGTTCCACGTCACCGATATCAATCGTCACAATGAGCCCGGTGCCCGGGGTTTCTGAGGCCACGATACGCTGAACATCGCGCACATGCGCCCACCCCGAATCCGCGTTAGGTAAAGATTGAATCGGCCCGACATTGGCCAGTTGAACGATACCGAAAGGAAGTCCCTTATCTTGCCAAAGCACCCGCCAATCCGCGATCATCGCGGGCAGCAGATGTCGATAGACTCCCGGTTCACCGACATTGGATTCGCCCTGATACCAGATTGCTCCGCGCACCCCGTAGGGCGCGATGGGGTGGAGCATCCCGTTGTAAAGCCCTGACGGTGACTGAAAATGAGCGGGGCCGTACGATACTTGTGGCTCATCCTGCCGACGGAGTGTGTCAAATAAATAGCGTGTTTGAGCGGACCTGGCATAAGCAGACGGGGAGGGCCTGGGGTCTACCTGGTGTTCGGGGCCAGTCTGCGCACGGTGCTCCACGAATCGGTCAGCCGCGGCTTGATATTCACTAAGAATATCCGGGTGCTCGGCGAGATACTTATTATAACGATCTGTGACCACCGACAGGTTTTCGTTGCCACAAAGTGTGCGGTTGCTTGTCCAAGCCTCCGCGGGGGTGCCGCCCCATGCCACGAGGACCAGGCCGATCGGCACGCCAAGTTCTTTGTGCATGTGACGACCGAAGTAGTAAGCAGCAGCCGAGAAATCCGCGGCGGTTACAGGATCGCACACCGCCCAGCGGCCCCGGGCGTCGTTCTGTGGCTCCGTAGCGACGTGCAACGGCTCGGCGTAGAGCCTGATGCCGGGCCAATCGGCGGCGGCCACTTCATGCTCAGCATCACCGGATTGGCTTACAGTCCACTGCATATTGGATTGCCCACCACACAACCATACTTCACCGACCATCAGGTCCTTAACAGTGATCCGCTGCGCCCCGCTTTGCACGGTTAATTCGTGTGGGCCACCGTATGTCTCAGGATGTAGGGATACTTTCCAGCGCCCGGATTGATCTGCGGTCGTGACCATCCTCTGACCGGCAAGCTCCACTTGTACCTGAACGCCCGGCGCGGCCGTACCCCAGACAGGCACGTCCTCAGCGAATTGAATCACGGCGTGGTCGCTGAATATCCCTTCAAGCTCAAGCTTGTGTTCATCGGCGTGGCCATGAGCCGCCACCCATAAAAACGATACCAAAGAAATTATGGTGGTATGGATTCTCATATGGTGTGTGATAGAAGGGAACAGGTACTGTAAATATCACTCTGGATGCCACTACTTCGCGGTGTATCCGCATCGATCGGGATATATGAACCCGTAAAGTAGGCCGGGGTATCAGAAGCAAGAAACACAACGGCTCCCTTCAGATCGGTGTTGTTTCTCATACGCCCCCAAAATGGTAGTCGGGTCTATCGTTCTATAAAACATGGATCGATGTCGCCAGCGTCCAGCCCACCGGGGCTGATCGTGTTCACCCGCACGCCGGACAACCCCAGCTCCGCCGCCGCGTATCGGCCAAGATTGATCATAGCGACCTTGTGGAAGAAGTAATCGCAGGGACGACATATCCAGCCCTTCGTACAGCGTGCAATCGTGGCCAACAATGCCTTGAATATAGCTGATGTTGATGATGCTTCCGCCACCGCGCTTGGTCATCTGCTCACCAAATGTCCGCGCCATCAGAAATATCCCAGTCGCGTTGATGCCCATGCTTTCAGAATACGCCTCCCCTGAGCATGACCAATCCTTGGCGGTCACGTCCAGACCCAACGCCCGTCAATCTTTCGCACACCGATCCAAGGCCACCATGTCTCGGCTCGCAACAGTCACCGAGGCCCCGGCTTCCGCTAATGCTTCCACGATGTGCATGCCATACAACCCGGCACCACCGCTGACCAAGGCAACCTTCCCGTCCAAGCGGAAGCTATCCATCACAGACATGGGACTTACATCCTTTGGTTTCATGGTCCGAGCGATCTATTTAATACCGGTGAATACGCCGGCCAGTCTACCTGTTCTCGGCCCCCTGCTTGACCAAGGGGGCGCCACGATCTGCGGCGTTTTGTGTCACTTCCAGCCAGGGCGTACGACCCATATTTTTCAGCATCGCCAGGTTGACGCGCAACGACTGCTCGGCTTCCCGGATTGTACACGTCACCGGGGCCAACCCGGCCACCGCATCCAGGAAGGTGTTTGCCTGACAGATATAGATCTGGTCGCGGTTTTCGATCGAGAACGAGTGATGCTCCCAGGGCTGTCCCGATTCTGTCTTGCAGGACCAACGGTTGCGTTGAAGGTCCAACCGGCAAGTACCTGCTTCTGCGATCACGGTGATTGTAAAATCATCGGGTGCCTGATGAAGGTTAAGACTATACAACCCAAGCACATCCTGCTTATCACCGTGCCGAGCCATCAGGTGGACCGTATCTTCCACATCCACTCCGGGCAGTGACTGGTGACGCGCATCGGCCACAAGCTTTTGTATCGGGCCGACCAGCCATTCACCCGCATTCACCAGGTGGGTCATCGCGTCTTGGATCGCCCCCCCACCGGTCTCGTGCTTAGCAAAGTAGGTGCTTTGATATGCCGGGCGGTATTTGGCGAAATCCTGTCCAACCGTGCCTGTCACTTGCAGCACACGGCCAAATCGACCGCTGAGCAGTTGCTCACGCATCGAAACAAGTGTTGGGTTCGATCGGTGTGTGTAGCCGACCATGGCCGTCAATTGATTCTTCGCCACGATATCATCGAGTTTCTGGACCCCCTCCAGGGAAACAGAGAGTGGTTTTTCTATCAGTAGATGGATGCCCTCGGCTGCGAGCCGGGTCGCCATCGACACATGAAACGGTGCGGGTGTTGCAATCAAGGCATAGTCAAAGGTGCAGTTCATCGCCTCGTCGAGACTTGCATAGGTATGCTCAATGTTGTATTCGGTCTGCGCACGGTTTCGAAGTTCTTCACTGGGTTCACAGACAGAAACGTTGCAGCGCCCGGTCTTCAGAAAACACCGTACGTGCCTTTCACCGATTGAACCGAACCCGATCACTAACAACTTACCGTTCATTTCATTCCTCTCACGAAGCGGTCATTCCGGCGATTCTACTGGTGTAATATCAGCGGGTTTATCCAGTGGCCAAAGTTCCCACCGCCGGAAGTAGATTTCCGCTAGTTCGGATTGCAGCTGTAGTTTCCCGCTCCGGGGCGATACATCAAAGGCTTCATTCGCGAGTATGCCGTTGACATAGACCTGAATATGCCCGCCGTCACAAACTACGTCAAGCCGGGTCCACTCGCCCAACGGGCTGTCGATATCTTTTTTGCCACGGAACCCAAGCACATCTTTCCAGCCGGGATCACGGCCGAACCAGTCGATGCGGTGGTAGTTATCCGGGCCGAATGATTCCCGTTCCCCCCCCTGCTTCCAGATGCGTTCACCGTTCGGGCCGACCTGGACTTCACAGACCATCGAAATGGGCACGGGTTGCCCGTTTTCATCGGGTCCGCCGACCATGATGAAGTCGCCGACCCCGCCCTCGATAATCTGGACCTCGATCGCGGGCATCCAGATGCCGCCGTATCCGCCGTCCGCACCGGTGCTGTGGATCAAAAGGCCGGAGTCCATCGCAGACTTAGCCCGTTCGCCCCAGGTCCTATCGCCCCACTTAAATTCCAACACCATATGGTAGTTTCCGTACGCCTTGTCCGTAAGAATCCCGCCCATCGCGTCGCCGGTGACGTGGAGCATCCCATCGGTGACACGAAATACCTGCTTCGGGTCCTGATAGCCCTTGCCTCGTATCCATGTGTAAAGGCCATCCAGGCTTTCCCCATCAAATAGTTTAGTGATACGATCCGTCGGCGTAACTGGCTTATCCTTGTCGGACTCCACCGGTGAGTTCAACTCGCGGATATAGATATTTCGAAACTGTAATACGCTTCCGTGGCTCTGCAACTCGATCGGTCCGGACGCGGGGATCGGCTGGTCACGGTCCCAGTAGTTTTCCAGCGGGACGTTGTCCACGACGAGTTGACCGTTGAGCTTGACCGTGACGCGCTGGTCAACCATGCGGATAAAGAATGTGTTCCACTGCCCTACCGGGTGGTCTGCATTCACCAGGGGGTGCCGCTCATGTTTCTGATTATTCCACAGGCCGCCCGAGCCTTTATCCGCGTCGTGCTTGTAGTAAGGCTCGTGTGTGGTGTCCCATATCTGGACCTGCGGGACACCGCGCAGGTAGATACCGCTATCACCCGCGGAATCAATCTTCCAATCAACATATAGCTCGAAGTCTTCATAATCCTTCACGGTGCTGAGGCTGTGTCCTTCGCCGTCAAACCGAAGCACGCCATCTACCACGCTCCAATGTGCCTTCATGTCTTCGTCGGCTAGCTCCTGCGCAGCCAGGCGGTCCTTCTGCGACATCGACGCCGTTTTGGTTGGGCCGCCGAGACTGCCCCGCCAACCGGAGAGGTCCTCGCCATTAAACAGGGGGATAAACCCTTCTGGTGCCGAACCTGATTCGTGCTGCCCAGAAGTTGCAGCCGGGGTCAAAGCGGCCAACACTAAGATAATAGTGGCCAGCATCTTGCTCAGTTGATCGCTATTGAATTTCATTGGGGCGCTTCTTGGTTTGGGCTCTCGGAGGCAGGGCGGGTTGTGACCGGGACAAACTTTTGCGCCCGCTGGCCATAGATATCGCCTACATATAGCGTGCCGGCCGCGTCTTGGACAATACAATGCACGCCCACGGTATGCCCGTGCTCAAGGTGCGTCAGATCAGGGTTATTCTTGTCGGCCCCGACATCGCCCAGCGGCACGGACCATACCTGCTGAACCGCGCCATTGCGGTCGAAACGCATAAAGAGTTGATCCTTATACTCCGGGGCGTGGCCGTCACGGACCCACCAGTGCGGGGAAGAGCCGCAGACCCACAGCTCGTCATCCTGCGTCACCGATAGGCCCCAAGGCATGATTAGATTTGACCAGGTATCCAGGCACTCGCCATCCTGATCGAACAGCAGAATCCGCCCGCTGTTGCGGTCGGCGACATACAGCGTTCCCTTGGAATCAATGACGATCGCATGGGGCAAGACAAATTGTCCGTGCCCGGTGCCGTACTCGCCCCAGGTCTTGACAAAGTTCCCTTCCTTATCGAAGTGAACCACGCGCCGGTTGCCGTAACCATCGGTCACGAAGATATCACCATCGTCAGTGATCGCCATATCGGTGGGCATGTTGAAGTGTGATTCATCATCGCCCGGCTCACCTGGGACACCCAATGCCATGAGTAGTTCACCCTCGGGTGTAAACTTCTGGACGGTGTGCAGGCCGAAGTCGGCGAGCCAGATATGGCCTTCATGGTCGATCCGGATGTGGTGCGGGTCTTTGAAATCCCCCTTGCCCCAGGTCCTGACGAACTGCCCGTCGGGTGTGTAGACCTGGACCGGGTCGATACCGCGGTTGAAGACCCAGATATGGCCGTGTTGATCAATGGCCATCCCGGAGACCCAGCCGAAGGGTGCGACCGAGTCGGGCCTGTTGGGCCAGGTCGGGTCTACGTCGTATTCGACTATCACGGGATCAATCGCGTGATTCGGATACGACTGAGCCTTAGAAATAAGCATGACCGAGAGCAGAACCAGCAAGGCCAATGTGATGCTGGCGCTCGATGTAAACGAATCCCGATTGTTCATTGTTGAATACCCCTTGACACTGCCTGCTTCAGGAACCCTGGAAGTTATTTGTCGTACCTTCTGATGTGCGGTTGAATCGCCAAGCACCCTCTGCGGTGAAGTTTCCGTTTACCATGGTAGCCTCGCCGAACTTGAACCCATAATCTTCTTCGATCACCATATTATTGATAAAGGCGTTGGTATGCTCACCCGCCACATCGACGTCGCAAGCCACTTGGCTGTTGGCGATCTGCACGCCCTTACACGCGCGTAGCCTGATCCCGCCGTAGAAGATGGCACAGGCGTTAACCATCATACCGTATTCAACATCAAGGCAATCCAAAGCGTAGCGTTCGTTATGGTTGATCAGGCAATGGCCGATCAGGCCGTGTGAACCGTTTTCTTTGTCCGCGATCACAACCCCGTCGATGTTACTGCCGATATTACACTGGGTGACCTTGGTATTTCCGGCATGGATGATACAGCCCGTGGTATTGTGCAAGAGGTGGCTGTTGGTGAGTGTGACATATTCACCGCGTTGATCGAAGCAGATACCGACCGCGTTATTTTTCGCGGTCAGGTTGTCGATCATGCCCCCATGACAGAACGCGGCGGCGGCGATGCGGGTCTGTGCGACACGGACCCCCTGCCCGCTGAAGTTACAGACAGTGAGCCCGGAGATGTTAAAAGCCCAGGCGTCATGGATGCTAATCCCCACGCGCCCCAGGTCCTTGCGTTGCCGCCACGGCTCGGGTGCTTCACCATCCAGCACCATATCGCGGATCGACCAGTTGCCGACGCCGGACTGGTCAAAGATCGGGTGATGGTCGTTGGTTGAACGGACAACGGTCGCGTCCGCAGCGCCCCTCACGGTGACACCCGCGGGGACCCGGATGTCACTAAACCGGTAATACCCCGGGGGGACCTGTACCACACCCGGCCCCTGTGAGATCGCGGAGTGGATAGCCGGGCCGTCGTCGATGCCGTCATCCAGCCCATTGGGTGCATGGCCATCCGCACTGAAATAATCGGTGATGCTATGCTCGGGTTTGCTACCAGGTTGATCGCTAGACATACCTGCTCATGCCTTAGTTTTCACGTCTGACCAGACGCACAATAACGGGTTCCGAGCCCACCGAGAGTTTCAATTTAGTTTGATCTCCGTTGATTCGATAGGGTACATCGGACCACTGGGTGTAATCGAATAATGAAACCTGAACCGCATATCCGTAACCGCCCTCGGGAATCACTAACTGGGTTTCGACGTCGCCCCGATCATTCCAGAGCATCATCACAAGTTCCGATCCCCCCGTAACCTCATGCTCGTAGGCACGAAACATGTTTAAGGGCGCCGATGTACTGATATCAAAGCGAGGATGCTTGAACTCATCACGGTTGTAGAACGTGTGTGCAACGGTCTGAATAGCGTACCATCCGGGGTAACGCTTCACCTTCATCTGGTCGTTCTCAATGACAAAATCCTCAAACCCGAAGAACCCATACCAATTCGGGTAGACTTTCCCCTCCACCACCCAGTTGCGCAGACTGACATAGTACGGGGCGGTGTCGGCCCCCAGGTCCCACCAGCTGAACATCATCTTCGCGATCGCGCTTCCGTGCTCTTGTTCGGTCGGGATATGGTGGTACGGTGTCCCGGTGGGGTACTGCGGCTGTGCCTGGGCGGAGGCCTGGTATCCCACGCCGTTCGATAAGAATACCATGCCCTTGTAATCCTCGCGGACATCTTTAAATAACCTGCGCGTCGCCTCCATATCGTTAGAGTTCACCGTGATTGCATCGCCCACCTCGGCGTAACCGGCGTCGAGGAACTTCGGGACCAGATTATAGTGGCCATAAGAAAAAGCAAACATCGACACCACAGCTTCGGGGTCTACCGACTTGATGGTCCCAACCACCTGCTGGAAGTATTCCATATACTGCTCAACCGTCCATTCCTGCCCTTCGGGAATCTGGTGCGACTTGCCGATGGTAAGCTCGTCGCCCAAAACGTAGTACAGCGTGCTTCCCCGCAACAACTTTACTACATCTTCCACCCACACCAGGTATTCACCGATGCAATTATTCGGATTCGCCGGGTGTATCGACCACCAGCCTAGCGCATCTAAGCGCACCCCCACCCTCAGGCCGTGCTTAGCCGCGAGTCGCATGAAGTTTTCGATGGCCTCGATGTGCTCGGGCAACAACTCCAGCTTTCCATCGATCGGATAGATATTTAAGTGGACGTTATTCAGGCCCAGTTCCACCCAGTTCACAATCATGTCCTCTTGCCAATCCGGCCGGGCACGGTCCAGCGACCAGCGACCGAAGTCCGGTGACAAGGGCGTGCCCTGCATAGGCGGATGCGGGCGATTATCAGGATCACGGTCCCAGTCGCCGTGATAGGTGTATCCCTTGTGCATCAAGTAGTACATCGGTGTGGAATACGGGCCGGTACGCAATTCTGGCGACGGCGGCTTCACCATAGCACGGATTTCGTATTGTTCCGCTTCCGGTAGCTCGGAGAAAAGCACGTCCGACCCCCATGCCGGGGCTATCGTTATGGCACAACTCAAGAGTAAAGCATAGATCATCCGCGAATGCCGACCCTTTCTAGTTATAAATGATCCCGTGGTTTCGATGTACATGGCTGTCCGTTGTCCATGTTGCCATCAAAACGCTCGACGTTTATCCAGCCAAGCTAAATGGAATACTCAAACCGAGTACTCATCTGGATATGAACAATGCAATCTTCACGATAATACACGGCAAGGCCTTTGTTTAATGAATGCCCCCAAGCAAACAAGTAACAGGCCCGTCGCCGGTTCGGGGATCGTGGTGCTGTTGCCCGGTGGGGTGCCCGCGTTCCAGTTGCCTAACACAAGGTTCAGGTCATCGATCCCGACGAAGCCGTCGCCGCTAGGGTCGGCCAGGGGGTTGGCCGGGGGGACGCTCTGGTTCCAGTTACCCAGGACGATGTTCAGGTCGTCGATGCCGACAAAGCCGTCGCCGTCGAGATCGCCGTCCAACACGACTGATGCGTTGCTCACCACGTCGGCGAAACTGGTCCCGACTCGCAGGTCGTCCAGCACCCAAGTCGCACGGTTGCCGGCGGTGATCAGCAGGCGGTCCAGCAGCGATGAGCTACTCATCGACGTGGTGCCGGCAAGGGTCCATGTCATCCCGCCCTCGGTATCCGGCACGATGTCCCCGGATTGAAACGCCGAGAAGAACAACTGGTCAAACGAGCCGGACGAGGCCTCGATCTTGCCCACGAGGTAGTGCGTCGTGCCCTTGGTCAATAGATCCGCGGTCGTGGCTACACGCTGCCCCGCATTATCGACAAAGTACGACTCATCGCCCTGGACCCCGAACGCGGCGACCTCTGTGACCCCGTCCAGGAACGCTACCTTCAGTTCCTCGGTGGCATTCTCCTCATCGGTGCTGATATTGTCCTGGCGGACCAGCAGCGTGAAATAGAAAGTCTCGTCTTCGCCCAGGTCCATCGGGGTGTTGAATTCTCTGGCCATCGACCCGCCCGCGAAGTTTAAGAACACCGGTCGACGGTCGCCCTCAATCACGAATGGGGAATCGGTGTAATGAAGGTCGCTGGCCTCCATAATGGGATTGGCAAGACCCGAGAGGTCGGCGTTGCCCGCCCAGCCAGCGGCGAAACCGTAGCCGCCGTTCCTATCGCCAAGGATATTTCCCGTCTCATACCGGAAGTCGTCGTACGCGATCAGCCCTTCGGACGGGTCGATGAAATCTTTATTCACCGTTGTAAACGATAGCGACCGTGCCTGGTTGGTCTCCCACAAGATCCCGGCGTCGCCGTTGGCAAGGATTGAGATGTCGGAGTAGCCCGAGTACTCGTCATAAAGCAAGCGTTCGCTGCCGAACGACGCGCCCTCGTTGTAACTTGTCCTAACGACCAGGTCGTAGCGGTCGGTCTGGTCGCGTGGGCCTGTCCAGATGATCCGATTCGCGTCGTCCCCAGCGGATTGCAGCGTGAATCGTTCACTCGCTGCGTGGACACTCACAGCGCTCTGGCCTGAAACCGGCGGCCCCAGCCATGTGCTACCTTCATCGGCACTGAAATAGTTCAACCTCGGACCGAACGCGGCGGAATTCTGGCGTGCGTCCATCAGAATCCGGCCGTCCGTCAACTCAACAACTGAGTTTTCATTGGAAAGGTTAGCACCCGAGACCAGGGCCCCCCGCTGCCAGGTCACGCCGTGGTCGTCGCTGTAGACCGCGTAGTCGTTCCAGGTATTAAACGGCGCCGTCCAACGTGAGGCGGGGATGATCAGCCTGCCGCTGTCGGCCTGGATACCGCTGCCCGGCCCGAAACTCTGCGTGTTCCAGTTGGCGAAGTCCTTCACGTCGAGGGTCAGATCGATGGCGTTGGACCATGTAGCGCCGTGGTTGTCACTGAATCTGGCCCACGCGGTATTGTTGGTCGTGCCCGGCTGAGAGCTGACGGTGCCGTTATTGCCCTCGTAGCGGTTGTAGAGTACCCACACCCGGCCGTTGGTCTGATCGACAACAGTGGTGTTGTTCGACATCTTCTCGCCAAAGGCGGAGGGGTTTTCGATGACCTGCAACGGGGTCCAGGTCAGCCCCCCGTCGAAACTGCGCTTCATCACAAGGTCGGTGTCGCCACCAAATCCTGGTTCATCACCGGTCCGCCCCTCGGCCAGAGCGATCAGCGTGCCGTTGGTCGTCGTCACCAACGAAGGGGTACGGAAGTTGGGGTACTCGACCCCACCGACGAATACATCCACGGTCGTGGTCTGCCGAGGCTGAGCCGCTTGGGCCTCGACCGCGAAACATAAACCCGCAACCGCAACCAACGTGTATACATGCTTGCAAATCATATCACCGAACTCCATAGTGATTCATGCTCTCTCTGGACACTGGGGCCACGCGCCCAATCAGTGGGTCATCTCCCCCGCAGCCTGTGCGCTATGCCACAAGTCCATTTCCTCTAAATAGTCAGACCGGTAGATCCACAACCCGTCGGCCCCCGCGGCCAGCTGCTCCTTAGCGACCTGGAGCATGATCTCGTGGGTCGAGTGAAAGCGGTTGAAAGGCGACAGGGCCGTCAACAGCTTCACATCGGGGCCGGCTAGTCCACGCGCCAATACCACTTGGTCGGTCATCTCGCCCGGCTTCTGGGTGTAGGTCGCCAGGAAATAGTCTTCGATCAAACCCTGCCGCGCCCAGGCGGGGACGCTGCGTCCGCACATGCGGGCTTCATATGCCGGGTTGGTGTCACCGAAGCCGCCGATGCGGATATCACGGCCGCTTGCTTGCACGGCTTCCCGGAACTCGCGTACGAATGCGGTCACTGTGTCGATCCGCATCTGGTTAAAGAGCTCCCAACGGGCCGAACCGATGGGCTCTTCCCGGGGGTCAAAACCGTAGATCGACTGACAGACATCCAGCAGCGGCTTGTCGTAGCCGTAGTAGCCGAATTTGGTTTTTTCACTTTTAGAGTTTTCAGGGTACCGGCAGTAGTCGAGCATGACCCCATCGACGTCGTAGCCGTTGACCAGGTCCATGATGACCGCGATCTTGGCGGCCCGCGCCTCGGGGTATGACAGGGCCAGGCCACGGGTTGTTGTCTGCGAAGACGGCAGGCCGTCACGGTCATGGGTCTCCCATTCAGGATGACCCTCGACAACCTTCTCAACGGGACTAACCGCGACCGAAGGATAGACCTTGATGCCCGCCGCGTGGGCGTGCTTAATAAAGCACGCGAGCGAATCGAATCCTTCATCCATGACTTCACGAAATGGCGTGTAATACAACTCCTTGTCCGTCTTCCAGACCACGGTACCCCCACCCGATAGCGATGGATAAAGCACCGTGATGCCGTAAGACTTGCACTTCTGAATGTGCTCGATGGTTTCTGCTTCGGTGGCAAAGGTTGCGCCGTAGAGACCGATGCCTTGTATAGTCTCACGCGAAGACTGGGCCTGGACGGTACAGGCAACGATCGACAGCATCAGACAGGCCAACAAACAGGTAATGGATTTCGGTATCGTTGTCATCATTCTGATTGATCCTTGGTCGCGGGGTTTATCGGATTGTGAAGTGGGTCAGGTGTAACCAAGAGGTTATCCAGGCCAATGACGCCTTCACCGGCGGGGCACAGCACACGCACGGTTGATGATTCAAGGCAACGCACACCGCTGTACGCGACCGGCACGGCCTTATCCAGTGTCTGCCAGCCCGATGAGGTCGTTGTATCGGTGGGTACGGTGATCGAATGGCTTTCCTCGCTACCATCGGAATAGCGGAGGTCCAATACAACCTTGGCTGGTTCATCCGCATAAAACCCGTTCAAGCGGTACTCACATGAAAAGCCTAGAGACCTCAGCGCAATCACGGGGCTCGCATGATGTTTGATAACCTGCGACACAGTTGTCGGGAAGTCTTTCGCTAATGTAATATCCAGCGTGTTCTGGTTTTCAACTGACAGACCTTGCGATACCTTCGCCCGGCCATCGGGTTGGATGTCCCAGGCGGTAAGGCCTTGGTCGAAACCGCCATTAATAGCGAGATTCTCATAGTAAGGATCGAAGTCAGCCGCTCGGATTTCGCTGATCGACAATTCACTGACACGCTTCACGACCGGCCACAGATCGAGGCTCTCGATCTCCATCTCACGACAGAACCAGATGCCATCCGCGCCGATCTTGACCATACGCCGGGACGCGTCCAGGACGGTGTCTTCCGTGAAAGGACCGGGGCCGTCGAGAAAAACCGCACCGAAGACGGTTGACCCGGGTCGCTTCACCTCGATCAGCGTCTGCAAGGCACGCGTGAGTCTAGCCGGGCTATCCATATAAAACATCGGGTGGTGCTGATCGACCAGACCCAAACGTTCCCAGCCGACCCAGTCCTGGCAGACGTGACGCATCCCGGCCTCACGGCCGTAGATATTTGAGTTGTAAACACCGATCGGCAGGTCGATGCCACGGTCCGTCATGGCGTCACGGAATTCCTGGATAAACTCGGTCACACAATCGGCCCTTGCCTGCAAGAATCGCGGGTCGTCGGGTTCGGGGATAAAATCATTCGGCAGGTTGTACTCTGCGCGGAATCGATCGAGCATCACATCTTCATAGCCCCAGTTGCAGTGCGAGTGCAGCAGGTCCAGTTCGTAGTTGGGCCAGCGGATGAAGTCCAGCATGATCCCATCGGCCGGATAAAGCGAAAGCGCTTCAAGCAGGATCGCGATGCGGTATTCACGGACTTTGGGATGCGCTGGCGAAAAGAACTCCTCCCGCACTTCGCCACGGGACGACTTGGCGTAAATATCCGGGTTCGCGGTCGCAAACGCCTCGTCGCGAGTGCGTCGGCCAAATACCGGAATGTCTATATAGACCTCGATATTGTTCTTGTGGGCCTGCTCGATCGCGTAGCCGTACAACGACTCAGCGTTTTCAGGTACCGGCGTGTTGGGTATCGGCCCCATCAACTCAGAAGGCGTCCACTGAAACATGATATTGGCACAGATGCGCTTCATACCGTTGGCAGAGCATCGTTCGATCAGGTAATCAATCGCATCGGTCGAGTCGATGCCGTAATCGGTCCATGCACCGTTTTCATCACGCTGTAAACCGATCCCGCCGTAATACGCGAGGACCGGGCGGTCGGGGTTGTGCTCAAGCTCAAACGTACCCAACTCCGCGTGCGGCGTGATATCCCGAGCAGCGTTGGCTGGGGACGGGTCCGCAACCAGCTCACTGGCAACACCCAGCGCCGCCAGGACAGTCATCATGTGAATAAGGTTCGTCATGCTCATAATAGCCTGAAACTGATCAGGTTCGGCGTGGTGCCTTGTCGTTTACCAGACATCACGGGTGCTGCCGCCGGATTATTCAAAAGGCCCGCGCGGCGTGGGCAGCTCAATATCCGCTCCCCAGACGTCGTCCTCATTTGCGGACATCTGCCGGATCGTCCGTGAGTCCCCGTGGCCGTCCACGAAGGCGATATTGACGCGGCCGTCTCCGTCATCTCCACCGTGCCTGGGCCCCAGGTTGTTGTAGGGGTATTCCCCCCCATACTTGGAGGCGAGTACGCCCATAAGCGACGCGTTTGAGTCCAGCACCCCGTCGCCATCAAAATCGGTGTCCCAGCGCCGTTCATATACATAGGCCGACCCGTTCGAAGCGATCGCGGTGGCGCCGTAAGGCGTCCATATACTGCTCTCCAACGCTTGTTTCTGCTCCGAAAACGCCATGACCGAGCTGGCGTTCTTCACGTCCGAAACGTCCAGGGGGGGACGCTTATTGGCGCCAAACATCCCGGGGTTTCTGTCGTAAGCGACCACGTTCGCGTAATTTGGTGCGTAGACAAAGGGCTGGTCTTCGTCGTCGCTGGGGCACTTCCAGCCATCAAACCCAGCGGGCCCATCCGTGCCATTGAGACGCGCATTGATCGCTGGGATTTCGGACTCCGCAAAGTCAAAGCCCATCGTCCGTGCAAAATCAACCGCCCACGTCGACTGCATAAGCCCCGTGGGGTCGTCCGCAGGAGACACACTGCTGCTGCTGTAGTCGAAGGCATTGTATGTTGGGAGTTTGCCGTTGTTGTCCGCCACATGGACGCCCAACGCGGACCCGAACTGCCTGACATTGCTCAAGCAGACCGCGCTCTGTGCGGTCCGCCGTGCCGCACCCAGGGCCGGGAGGAGGATACCTACCAAAAGGGCGATGATGGAGATGACCACCAACAATTCGATAAGCGTAAATGCTGTGCGTTGACGCATTAAGATTCCTTTCGTTTCCTAATACACCGGCCCGCAGTTAAGCGAGCCGATGCGGATTTCAATTCACTCCCCCGAGAATTCCCCCGCCCCACGGAACCCAGGCGTCCCTCATAGCCCGTGAGTCACTTACGGCGTCGACCCAGCGTGGCCAAACCACCCAGGCCGATGAGCGCCAGGCTCGCCGGTTCGGGGATGGGGGCCGCGGTATCATGGATGTTCACGAAGTACCACTCGACCGCCACGTCCAGGCCCTGCCCGGTCGTGCCATCACCGAAGTCGACTGCGTCCTGAGCAAAGCTGCCGGTCCGGGCGATGCTGCCGGCCGAAACGTTCCCGGCCAGTGCCCCGTCAACGTAGAAGTCGAACGACCCGAAAGGTGCCGTGCCGGTGTACCCGATAAAGATCGTGTGGGGCACGGACCAGTCGATGCCCAATAGCGCATCCGACATGCTGTTCTGGCCGTACTTGATCCCGCCGGTCGTACCGGGGCCGGCGTCGTCCGTGTCAAGATCGAGCGTGATGTTGTAGGCGAAGGTGTCATCACTCCAGAACACATAAGCGTTGGCATAGTGCGACGAGCCCAGGAACGGCACGTCGGTCAGCGGCCTGGCCTTGAACTCGATGCCGTACTGCCCCGAGGTCAGCTGCATCGTCCCCGCAGGGGCGGATGGCGACAGGTACTCGCCGCTGGACGTTGCCGGGTCATCGCCGGTGTTGTCCTGAAGCAGGAACGTGCCGTTATTCGCCATTGCAGTACCAAACTGGCTCCAGCCAACATCCGAGGGCGTTACGCCTGCCCCCGCCGAAGCCGCATCGAAGCCGACCAGGACAGCCGCGTCGGCCTGCGACCCCACAACGAGTGTGGCCGCCATCATGGGCACTACCGTGCATGCCTTCAACAAACTTGCTTTCCTCATCACATTTCTCCTCTCTCAGGTTTAGGTGCGTACATAACACACCAAGAATCATAATTAATAATTATCCGCCAACACGGGTATCAAGCCTTACGACGGCGTAATGCCGTAACCCCCGCTAAGCCAAGCAGTGTGAGTGTGGCGGGTTCGGGAACCGCGGCACCCGCAGCCGGGGGCGTACCGGCGTTCCAATTGCCCAGCACCGTATTGAGGTCATCGATACCCACGAAACCGTCACCACTCGGGTCCGCCGCCGGGTCGGCTGGGGGCACGTTCTGGTTCCATGCACCAAGCACGATGTTCAGGTCATTGATCCCGACAAAGCCATCGCCGTCCAGGTCGCCCACCAACGGCGTTGAACCCGGGGCGTTGACATCATGGACTTTGACGAAGTACCAGGCCGCAGCCACGTCGATGCCCTGCCCGGTCGTCCCGTCACCAAAGTCTACCGCGTTCTGCGCGAACGGGAATCCGGGAGTCCTGGAAAAAGCACCGTAAGTGAGCGAATTAGCGAACACGTCATCGACGTAAAAATTAAACGTCTCAAGCGCCGAGTCGTACCCGATAAAGATCGTGTGCGGCACCGACCAATCGATACCCGTAACCGCATCAGCCATGCTGTTCTGACCGAACTTGATGCCGCCGGTCGTCCCGGCACCGGCGTCGTCCGTGTCCAGGTCAAGGGTTACGTTAAACGCGAACTCGTCGTCACTCCAAAATACGTAGGCATTGGCGTAGTGCGAGAAGCCAAGGAATGGCACGTCGGTAAACGGCTGGGCCTTGAACTCGATGCCGTACTGCCCGCTGGTGCGCGACATCGCCCCAGCACCCGCACTCGGGGAGAGGTACTCACCGCTTTCGGTATCCGGATCGTTGCCGGTGTTGTCCTGAAGCAGGAACGTGCCGTTGTTGATCATAGAGGTCCCAAACCCGGTCCAGCCGACATCAGAAGGCACTACGCCCGCCCCCGCCGCAGCCGCATCAAACTCCACAAGCACAGCCGCCTGCGCATCCTGTACACCAACCACCCCCACCGCCAGTGTCAACGCCGCCATCCCAAATCGTTTAACCCACCTGCTCTTGTCATTCATACCGGTCTCTCCTCGTAAAAGGGCAAATTAAAAGCCCGTGTTTCAAATCTCAACAATCTACTTCTGACAAACATTCATGGTGCAACCGGGGCCTCTCACTGATCCGCGCCTGGGTCCTGTTTCTGGTCTTCGTTGCCCCAAACAACCGGCCCATCCCCAAATCGCTCGCGTAGTTTGGGGAGGTAGTGATCGATATTGGATTGGATGTGGTTACGCATCGCACGCTCGGCCAGGTCGCCGTCGTGGGTGGCGATGGCGTCAAGGATCTGGCCGTGTGAGACCGTCGTCGGCGCCGCGGGACGGACCATCAATCGACACGTCGCCTGCAGCACGCGCAGGCGATTGATTTCTCGAGCGATCAGAAGCAGACCCGTCTCACGCGCCAAGGCCCGGTGAAACTGCAAGTCATACTGGAATATGGTCCCGTTTTCGATCAGTGCGGAGTCGGCGGGGCTCTCGTGTTTAAGGTCCAACTCATCGGTTTTGACCGCGATCTCACGGAGCACGGCGAGTTGATTGCTGTCTAGCGTCTCGGCGGCGCGCTTCGCCACCGTGCCCTCCAACGCGACACGCATGTCAGCCAGTTGGGCGATCTCGGATACCGTCCAGATTTTCACGCGAGCTCCCCATCGTGGGTTGATTTCCACCAGCCCGTCATGTTGCAGCCGGCGCAGAGCCTCGATCACGGGTGTGGGGCTCATGTTCAAAAGGTTTGAGATCTGACGCTTGCGCAGCCAGAGCCCCGGCTCCAACTCCCCTTCGATGATCATCTGCCTCATCTGATTGAAAGCCTGATCGCCCAATGTGGCGGGTTCTTGCCCATTCGGAATTCCTGTAATTCCATAGTTCATAACATAAATATAATCCGGCCAAGCCCTGATGTCAAGGGTATTTTTAGAGCCACTGATTCGCTGTAATTTGTTCTATATTAACAATTTATACGATATATGCGGGGCCTAATTGAGAAATGTCCTCCGGGGCGGTCACGCAGAATCGTGAATTCCCGCTATCAATCACCCGTGAGATGGGTTGTATTTCGTCGATCTATGTATCACCCATGCCTGTTAGCGGCGGGTGATTCACAGAGAAACACTACTCTGATCCGCCCACTTGAGTTGAGTCGTGTGCCGTCGGACCACACGTTGCTTTCACCTCACGACTGATCTCACCGATCGCGCCCCACAGGTCGAGTTCCATAATCGCGTCGTCACGGTAGATGGTGACGCGATCGGCACCGCCGGCGATCGAGGCCTCGACTCCTTTACGCAGGAGTTCGGGGGTATTGAGGTTGCCGCCGTAACAGGCGATGAAGCTGTTGACGATCACCCGGTCCGGGACCGCTTCGCGCACCCGGCGTACGGCTGTGTAGATCTGATGCGGGTCACGGGTGTACTGGGCGACATTCACCGTGTCCACGATACCCATCGAAGCCCAGGTGCGCCAGTCCTGAAGCGACTGCTTGAGGTACGCCTCCGGGGCCGGGTCATCACCCGAAAGATAAACCGAAATCTCGATATGCCGATCAGGCATGGTGGTCGCCAGCTTCCGGCGGAGCTCGACGATAAATTGAGTCACGTAATCGGCGCGGTACTGCATCCACCGCAGATCATCTTGTGGCAAAGTAAGAGGGTTTACGCCGTAAGTCTTGAAGAAGCCGTCAACAATCACCGGGTCGTAACCGTAGTCGGTCCCCAGGTAGCGGATATAGTCCAGCATGACCCCCTGGATGCCGTTGGCCTGCGCACGATCAACCAGGTGATCGGCGCGGTAGCTCCGCGCCTCGGGATGCGCCCACGACAGGATCGCCCCCATCGGTTCCGTAGCGCCCTTCTTCCACATACAAAGCTCGGGCTTGTCCTGAAATATCGTGCTGTTGCCGCTGTGCCCCTGCCCGAAGATCAGGCACGCGATCGAGGGATGGATCTCGATGCCCATCGACTGTGCTTTGGCGACCTGCCCCGCGATATCCCAGTCGCGAAACTGGTCATTCAGAGACGGGTAAATCACATCAATCCCCGCCCGATGCGCAGACTCGAGTGTGGTGTCACCGATGCCGGCGTAGACCGCTACCTCGATCGGACGGTCGATGCCACGCTTAACCCACTTTGGAGGCTCATATGACAGGATATCCTGCATGGAGCGTCCCCATGTTTGCAGGAATTGTCCCTTTGAATCGAGTTTCAACACGCGGTCGTTCTTCCAGTCGGTCACGATCAACTCGCCACCAGCGGTCTGCGCGATGTCTACCGGGTGGTTGAAGTGGTGTCCGCTGTTGCCTTCACCCGGCGCCCAGATTTCGACCAGGTCGCCTTCGAGTGTAAATACCTGGACCCGGCTTTGAAAGGTGTCCGGACAATAAATCTTGTCACCGATCACCGACAGGCCGTATCCCTCGTCCAGTTCACCATCCCCCGTGCCGCGTCGGCTGAACGTCCCAACGTATTCGCCGTCTTCGGTAAATTTTTGAATCCTCCCGCCATCAAACTCACGGACATAGACAAAGCCTTTGTTGTCCACATCCACCCTCGCCAGGTACCCCATGTGCAGGAACTCACCGGGCCCCTCACCGATCCGGCCCCACGCGGTGATGAATTCACCCTGAGACGAAAACTTCTGGATACGTGCGTTGAACGTATCAGATACGAAGATTTCGCCGGCCTGATTGACCGCCACAAAGTGGGGCTCAGAGAACTGGCCCGGCTTGGCACCCTTGTCGGGCGTACCCAAAACAAAACGGAGCTTATTCTGTGAATCCAGCACAATCACACGGTGCCCCAACGTATCCGTAATAAAAATCCCGTCATCAGGCCCAATGCAGACGTCGAAGGGGCCAGACAAGGGACCGTATCCCTCGATTGAATCGATCGATCCGATCCATTCCCCCTCGGCGGAAAACTTTGATATACGTTTGTTATTGATCTCGGCAACAAAGATAACGTCTTGGCTGTTAACCGCGACGCCGAATGGGCCTTTAAAGTCCCAACCCTCGGCCCACAAGGGAGTCGACGGCAGCAGCACAAATATCAAAAGAAGCAACCATTGGGTAAACTTAAGCATCGCGCTCTCCTTGTTTCGATCAAGTCGGCAGCCGTCGCGAAGCCGCCTTGTGTGGACAGAGGTATATTTACTACATAAACTATCTTAAGTTCGATCTGATTGCAAGTTATATCACTGGCCCCCTTTTAATAAGGACAAGCCATGTCAAAGCGTGTGTGTGAAGTGGTCGACTTCCAGAATTCATACATCATCAATAGCTCAGCGATCGGCGGGCAAGCATGCAACACCTGCCGGACCCAGGCGCTTGCCGCGTGTACGTTGATCGACCAGGCTTCTGGTCAGGAGCAGGCCTACTACCTAGGCAAAGCGTGCATTGGTGAACATATGTATCTGGACGGTGGCATCTCTCAGGTTCCTACCTCTGAGGTCTGTATCACCTTTGGTGCAAATCATTACAAGCTGCAAAAGAAATTTGCCGACCACCGGGACGACGTGATCCACATCGCCTGCCCCGACGATGAGGTCCAATTATTTGATGGCCGAACCGCTGTCTGGACCGATCTACATTTCGCGATCAGTAAACAAAAAGCCACTGAGCTGAGAACCACCGAGGCCATGATCCAAGCAACCGAGCAACTCAGGCCCCTTGTAGCAAGAACAAGGGTCCAAGGGGCGAAGGGTGATCATGACGCGATCCTTGAATACCCGATCCCGTACATGAATTTCAAGCCCGACCGAACCGCCGTGCAGATCGATGTCGGCCCGGTCTTATTCGCTGGCACTGCGGGCAAGGTCGCCTCCTGTGTCGAGGGGATACACCTGTCATACATCATGTACACCGAATTTGACCGGGCTGAGTTTACCGTCAGAGCCGCCACAGCGATCGGTGAAGCCGGTAACGCCGAAACCCTGCACTACTCTCAGATCGTGCATACCGAAGCTAAGACGACGTTGTATTCACTTGACGTATAGATAGCCGTGTCTAACGGGCAAACCATCGACACGAGAACCGGCCTGCCCAGTCGCGGAAAGTATTGGTATGCGGGTCAAGGCTGCGGATAGAGGCGCTGCCGTCCGTCCGGATGATAACCCAGGACAGGTCCCAGGCCTTAGATCCATAAACCATCGGGACCGCCGGGGCCACGCGTACCAGCGGATGGGTTTGGGCCTCGTACAGACCCTTGGCTGTATGGATAAACCCCGAACCAAGCAGCGTAAACAATTCGGCCTGTGGCTCGGCACCCAGGTCGCTACAAAGCCCACCTATAGCTACCTTGATTTCACGCCCTGATTCATGGGCTTGCGACACGGCGTCCCATGAACCACTGATCGTCTCACCGTTTTCATCGTGAGCCAACACCTCGGCCCAAGTGTCCTGAACCCAGAAGCGGTACGTCTCCATGTGGTAAATGAAATTCCGTGACGGGCCGGTACTTCCCACATCAAATGCCTGGGTCTCGCTCATCTTGGGCATGTTCGGTGGCGAGGGGGTCACCACACAATCCTCTGATTGTTTACCGATCGATTTGTCGATGTCAAGTGATAGAGTGGCGCACGATTGATGCCCGGTCATGTTATACATGAACAGCGACATCCGGGGATCGGCACCGTTGAAACCCAGGACCGGGTTCATCGGCTGACGGGTCGTCGTGACACCAGCCACGTGTCGATCATCGACAAGGTAGGTCTGGCGAAAGTCGATGACCTCTTTGATCAGGCCGTTGTTGTCCGGATCGACCGGGTGATCCAGGTCCGGGGCGATATGTTCTTCAAACAGGAACTCGGTATAGACCCTTAGATCGGCCCCCCCGCGGATGGCGCGGCATAGGTCGGCCTCATCACCTGCGGTAACACGTTCCTGATTGTCCAACGCCAAGGCGCATCGCCATAAACCGACATCATTCATAAGAGACCTCACAAGTAATAGTCGAGTACTACGCCATCTCTTCAAGCAGTTTCCAACAATTCAATTGCATACGTGGCAGGTGGAACGGCCCCTTCCACATGTTGCCCTTCAGTGTCGAAGCGACCGACCCGTCACGGTGGAGGTACCCGAACCATTCGCCGTGCTCATGATCGGGAAAGTGTTTGTAAGACCACGCATGCAACTTGTCGTGCCAGTCCAGGTACCGGGCCTCTCCGGTCAGGTGGTACGCCAGCAAGGTCGCATAGATGGCTTCGTTGTGCGGCCACCACAGCTTCATGTCGTGTTCATATCGCGGGTTGGGATAGGCCTTGCAATCTCTGAAGTAATAAATCCCCCCGTACTCTTCGTCCCACCCCATATCCAACGACCAATCGATGACCTGGCAGGCTTTATTAATCAGCTCGATATCTCCGCCGCGGTACCGCGCCTCTTCGAGGATGAACCAGGCCGTCTCCAGAGCATGCCCGGGGTTTACCTCCCTGCCGTCGGGCTGGTCGATGAACTCACCACCCTGCCCCACGTTCTCCAAAAGTGCGCGGAAATCTGGCTTAACAAAGTGGTCAAACACCTCGGCGATCGAATCTTGGATTGTCTGGTCATAAATCACATCGTTTTGGATACCGCGTAGTGTCTGGGTGGTTGCCATTATAATCATCGGCATGGCGTGCGATTTTAATGACCGTGTGCCGGGGAAGCCTTTAGGTTCAAGCAGACCGGGCGTCTGATGGTATCGGAGCAAAAGCCTGTAAAGGTCGCGTGCCTCCTGCAATGCCCTAGCGTCTTCGGCAGCCTGGGCGTACTCGGCGAACGCGATCACGCCAAAGGTCTCGGTAAAGACATAGCGCCGCTTGCGGAGGGGCCTGCCATCACGTGTGACGGCGTAAAACATCCTGCCATCGGTATCGAACCCATAT
>JAJDCW010000298.1 GCA_029260635.1 Phycisphaeraceae bacterium
GCAGCAAACCGCGGCGCTGCTGACGACCTTCAACGAGATCGACATGTCCGCCGTGATGGACCTGCGTTCTCAGTACAAGGACGACTTCCAGAAGAAGTACGATATCAAGCTGGGTTTCATGTCCTTCTTCGTCAAGGCCTCCATCGACGCCCTAAAGCAATTCCCCGCGATCAACGCCGAGGTCCGGGGGACCGACATCATCTACAAAGACTACTACGACATGGGGATCGCGATCGGCACGGGCAAGGGGCTGGTCGTCCCGATCCTGCGTAACGCCGAGCGGATGAGCTTCGCCGAGGTCGAGCAGGCGATCGCCGGCTACGGGCAGAAGATCAAGGACAACAAGCTCGCCCTGGAAGACCTTCAAGGCGGGACGTTCACCATCACCAACGGCGGGGTGTTCGGGTCACTGCTCTCAACACCGATTGTCAACCCGCCGCAGTCCGGCGTGCTCGGGATGCATACCATCCAACGCCGCCCCGTCGCGGTGACCACGGACGGCAAGGAAACCGTCGAGGTTCGGCCGATGATGTATGTCGCCCTGACCTACGACCACCGCCTGGTCGACGGCCGAGAGGCGGTCAGCTTCCTGGTCCGCATCAAGCAGACCCTGGAAGACCCCGCGCGGATGCTGATGGAAGTGTGAGGTGGGGCTGTTAGCCGTTAGCTATCAGCCTGTAGCCCGATCCCGATACCCGAACCCCGAAGCACGACACAATGCCTGATACAACACACGACTTGGTCATCATCGGTGCCGGCCCCGGCGGATATGTCGCGGCGATCCGCGCGGCGCAGCTCGGGATGGATGTAGCCTGCGTGGATGAGCACAGCCAACTCGGCGGGACCTGCCTGCGCGTCGGGTGTATCCCCAGCAAGGCGCTGCTGGAATCAAGCCACCTCTACGAACAGACCGCCCACGAACTGGGCGTTCATGGCATCAAGGTCAAAGACGTGTCTTTGGACCTTAAGGCGATGCTCGACCGCAAAGATAAAGTCGTTTCGACGCTCTCCGGCGGGATTGCGGGGCTTTTCAAGAAGAGCAAAATCAAGCATTACCAGGGTACCGGTTCGATCAACGCCGATAAGGCCGTCGTCGTTACGGACAGCAAAGGCAAGTCGCAGACGGTCAAGGCCAAGAATATCCTCATCGCCACCGGCTCACGCCCGGCAAGTATCCCGGGGGTAGATCTGTCGTTGGACAAGGTCGACACCAGCACGGACGCACTATCCTACGACAAGCCGCCAAAGCATCTGGCCGTGATCGGTGCCGGCTATATCGGTCTGGAGATCGGGTCGATCTGGCGCAGGCTCGGCAGCAAAGTCACCGTGTTGGAGTATCTGGACCGCGTCCTGCCGGGGATGGACGCCCAGCTTGCCAGGCACGCGCACCGAACATTCGAGAAGCAGGGCATTAACTATGAGCTTAAGAGCCGGGTCACCGGCGTGAAGTCTGGTAAGCAGGGCGTGACGATCGAGCGTGAGGGTGCCGACCCGGTTAAGGCCGACCGCGTGCTGGTCGCCGTGGGGCGCGCGCCCCACACCGAGGGGCTGGGCGTGGAGGAGATGGGCATCGAGCGTGACAGCCGCGGCTTCATTACCGTCGACGAGAACTTCCAGACCAACATCCATAACATCTACGCGATCGGCGACGTGATCCCGACCATGATGCTCGCCCACGTGGCGGAGGAGGAAGGGATCGCCTGCGTCGAGAAGATCGCCACGGGTTACGGCCACGTGAATTATGACGTGATCCCCGCGGTCGTTTTCACCCACCCGGAGATCGCCAGCGTCGGCCGATCTGAGAGCGGCCTGAAAGACGAGGCCCACGAATACAAGAGCGGCCTGTTCAACTTCAAGGGCAACGGCCGGGCCCACGCGATCGAGCAGGCGGACGGCTTCGTGAAGATCGTCTCAGATAAGAAAACCGATCGCGTCCTGGGCGTCCACATCATCGGCCCCGACGCCGGCTCGCTGATCGCGGAGTGCGCCTCGGCCATGCAGTACGGCGCGACCGCGGAAGACATCTACCGCACCTGCCACGCCCACCCGACTTTGTCCGAGGCGGTCAAGGAAGCCGCCATGGCGGTGGACGGCCGGGCGATCCACGCCTGATCGTCGTCAAAATGGCCGTGTTTGACCGGGTGTATGGCGTGTAAAATCAATACAGTAAATTATTTACAAATTTGGCCCCCAGCCGTTATGAGTTCTTGGCTAATTCTATAATTCCCCGGTTGACATCTTGGTGCTATTTATTATCATGCGCATTAATAAATAAAGGGCAGTGGATCTGCCCTCGGCGTCATCATTATGCTGTTTGAACCCCGACAACGCGCGATCTTGCGGATGGTTTACCGGCACGGGCAGGTCAGCCGGTCGTCGCTGCATGAACATACAGGCATCCGACTGAACTCGATCGGCGAGGAGGCGACGGAACTGCTTCGTCGGCGGGTGCTTCTGGAGTGCGACGTGCAGGCACTTGGACGGGGTCGGCCCAGGGTGCCGTTGGAGATCGATCCGGCGTCCCGTCACGTTTTGGGCCTGGCGATGAGCCGTGGCGGCGTGCAGATCGGGCGCGTGAGCCTGACGGGGAAGATGTTGAGCGATCCGGTCTTTCAATCGGCGCAGGGCGGAGCCGCGTCGATTCAGGCCGCCGCGGGGCTGCTACGGGAATACCTGGACAAGGACACGTTGGCGGTCGGGCTGACCGCGCCGGGGTTTATCGACCTGACGACCCACAAAATGCTCTTCAGCCCGACGGTACAGACCGGGCAGTCGGTGAGTTTCCAACCCATCTTCGATGTGGCTACGCGTGTGCCGATCGCGTTGGAGAACGACGCGGTCGCGTTGGCGGCACGTTGGGCGTTGTCTTACCGGGCGGATGCGGAAGCGGGCGGGGATGTGTTGATCGTCCGGCTCGGTGACGGGCGACTCGGTTCAACACTGCTAATCAACGGCCAACCCAATCGTGGCAGTATCACCGGTGCCAATGAGCTGGGCCATACCCGTCTCCCGGTCGTTGCCCCGAGATGTTTCTGCGGGCAGGTCGGCTGCCTGGAGCGCATCTGCTCAACGGAGTTCCTGACCCAGCGTGACGGCGGCGGGGCTTCGTTGACCGAGCGTGCCAGTGCATACGACGGGTCCGACGCGGCGGTCAACGAGATGATCGAGCTGCTGGCGACCGGACTGTCCAACGCCGTGAATTTCACACGGGTGAGCCGGCTTGTGATCGCCAGCGAGTTGACGACTTGTCAGGCCTTTACCAAGGCGCTGACCAGGCGTGTGCGTGAATTAACGCTTCATCAGCTTGAGACGCGGTTACGGATCGATCTCTGGGACCGGACCGAGTCGCAGCCTTCGCGCATCGCGGCGAGCCTGATACTGGCGCATATGTATACCAGCCGATGGGCGACGTTGATGACGGTCGGCGGGGAGCTACAGGACACGGAACCGGCCATGGTGGGGCATGTGGACACCCCCGCGGCGGAAAAAATAGGCGGGTAATCAGGCAATCAGTCAGCACAACACAGGAAGCGACAGCAATGACAGTTATAAGTAACGAACCGTCCTGGTGTACACACGAGCGGATCCCCACGCGGGTCTTCGAGAACTCGGCGCAGGTCAGCCACGAGGTCGCAAGCCAGATCGCCGAGCTGATCCGCACTCGCGCCGCAGAAGGTCGGATGTGCGTGCTGGGCCTCGCGACCGGCTCCACGCCGACCGAGGTGTACGACGAGCTGATCCGGATGCACAACCAGGAGTCGCTGTCGTTTAAGAACGTCATCACGTTCAACCTCGACGAGTACTTCCCGATGCGGCCCAACGAGCTGCAGAGCTACGTCCGGTTTATGAACGAGCACTTGTTCGACCACATCGACATCGACCGCAAGAACGTACACATCCCCGACGGCACACTCACGATTGAAGAGGTCCCGCACTACTGCCAGGCGTACGAGAAGGCGATCAAGGATGCCGGCGGGATCGACATCCAGATGCTGGGTATCGGCCGGACCGGCCACGTCGGCTTCAACGAGCCGGGCTCGGGCAAGGCCAGCAAGACACGCCTGATCTGGCTGGACCAGTTGACCCGGCAGGACGCGGCGAGCGATTTCTACGGCGTTGAACACGTCCCGCACAAGGCGATCACCATGGGTGTGGGCACGATCCTCGATGCCAAGCGCATCCTGATGCTGGCGTTCGGTGAGGGCAAGGCCCCGATCATCCGCAAGGCGGTCGAGGGCGAGGTCACCGACAGCGTCGCCGCGAGTTTCCTCCAGGGGCACGACAACGCACACATCTATCTTGACGCGGCTGCGGCGGCCAAGCTCACGCGGGTGCAGACCCCCTGGAAGTGTGGGAAGGTGGACTGGTCACCCAAGCAGATCCGTGACGCGGTGATCTGGCTGGCGATGGATACCGAGAAAGCGATCCTTAAACTCACCGAGCAGGACTACAACGCCAACCACTTGCAAGACCTGATCGCAGAGCACGGCCCGTCGTACAACCTGAACCTGCGCGTCTTTAAAGATATGCAAAACACCATCACCGGCTGGCCCGGCGGCAAGCCCGGTGGCCAGCCCGCAGCCGGCCCTCGTCGTGTTGATAACGACGTGTTCCCCAAGCGTATACTGATCTTCTCGCCACACCCAGACGACGACGTGATCTCGATGGGTGGCACGCTGATCCGTCTAGCAGATCAGAAACATGATGTGCACGTTGCTTACCAGGTGTCCGGCAGCATCGCGGTATTTGATGAAGACGCGATCCGATTCGCCGACTTCGCCTCGGACTTCAACCATCTTTTTGATATTGACATCAAGCAGACCGAGACGATCGAGCAGCACCTCGAAGAGTTCCTGCTTCATAAGAAGCCGGGCCAGGTCGATTCCGAGATTGTCCAGAAGATCAAGGCCGTGATCCGGCGGGGCGAGGCACGCGCCGCGGTGCGGACCTGTGGTGTGCCTTCCGAACGGCTGCACTTTATGGATATGCCGTTCTACGAGACGGGCACGGTTCGTAAGAAGCCGATCGGTGAAGAGGACATCCAGATCACGGTCGACCTGCTGGAGAAGATCAAGCCGCATCAGATCTACGCCGCCGGCGACCTGTCCGACCCGCACGGGACACACCGCGTCTGCCTGTCGGCGATTTTTCAGGCGATGCACCGTGTCAAGAACAGCGACTGGGCCAAGCGATGCGAGCTGTGGTTGTACCGTGGTGCCTGGCAGGAGTGGGAACCGCAGCAGATCGAGATGGCTGTGCCGATCTCGCCGGGTGAACTCGACCGCAAACGCCACGCGATCTTCAAGCACGAGTCACAGAAGGACGCGGCGTTGTTCCCGGGAGCAGACCCACGCGAATTCTGGCAGCGTGCGGAAGACCGCAACCGCGACACGGCACAGATTTACGACGGGCTTGGGCTCGCGGAGTACGAAGCCATTGAGGCGGTCGTGCTAGGGGACGGCCTGAAAGAGCCCACCGCCGACAACGCCAAAACAGGTGCCGCTGGCTCGGTAGCGACACCG
>JAJDCW010000299.1 GCA_029260635.1 Phycisphaeraceae bacterium
ACAAGTCACCGAGTTGTACAAACGCTCGCTGCTATTGGTGCGCACCCAGATCGACAACGGCGGCGCGATCATCGCCGCCAACGACTCGGACATCCTCCAGTTCTCCCGCGACACCTACTCGTACCTCTGGCCACGCGACGGCGCGTTTGTCGCCGACTCGCTGGATGCGGCGGGCTTCCCCGACGTCGCACGTTCGTTCTTCAGCTTCTGCTCCAAGGCGATAACCGACACCGGGATGTTCCTGCACAAGTACAACCCCGACGGGTCGCCCGCCTCAAGCTGGCACCCCTGGGTCTCAGACGGCCGGCCCCAACTGCCCATCCAGGAGGATGAGACCGCGCTGGTGATCTGGTCGCTTTGGCGGCATTACGTCCGCTACAGGGATATCGAGTTTGTCCGGCCGTTGTGGGTCGATGTGGTTCAGAAGGCCGCCGACTTCATGGTCCGCTACCGCGATCCCGAGACGCACCTGCCGCTGCCCAGCTACGACCTCTGGGAGGAACGCTGGGGCGTGCACGCCTTCACCGTCGCCACGGTCTACGCGGGGCTGAAAGCCGCCTGGCAGTTCGCGGTCTGCTTCGGAGACACCGCACGCTCGACCGCCTACGCCCATGCCGCCGAAGAAGTCAAAGACGCCTTCTGCAAGCGGTTCTGGTCCGACCAGAAAGGCCGGTTCCTCCGCCGCATCACCCCGTCCGATCCCGACCGTACGGCACAACTGATCGCCCAGGTCATGGCCGGACGCACCCCCGAACCCGCCGACACCCCCGACGGGATCGACGTCGGCCAGCACGAGGTCCTGCACGACCATGATGAGGTGTTGGATAGCTCCCTGTACGCCGTCTGGGCCATGGGCCTGCTCGATCCGGACGACACACGAGTCGTCGCTACTATGGACGCCATCGAAAAAGAACTGTGGATCAAGACCGGCGTCGGCGGTGTCGCCCGCTACGAGAACGACTATTACCACCAGGTCAGCAATGATGTGGAAAACGTCCCGGGCAATCCCTGGTTCATCTGCACGCTCTGGCTGGCCGACTACCACATCGCCCGCGCCAAGACCGTCGAAGAGTTGGAGAAGGCCAAACCTATCCTCGACTGGGTCGCCGACCACGCCCTTGAATCAGGCGTCCTGGCCGAGCAGGTCCATCCGGAGACCAACGCCCCGCTGTCCGTCTCCCCACTGACCTGGAGCCACGCCACGTTCGTCGCCACCGTCACCGCCTACCAGACCAAGCTCGAACAGATGAGCCAGTGCCCGTCCTGTGGCCAGCCGCGTTTGTGCATGCTCCCCGGCACCGACCAGGTCGGCACCATCGAGCCGCCCCCGATCCCAGCCACCGCGGGGTAACACGACCCCCCGGCACACCGCATACCGGGCCCTCGGGCACCCCCGGACACCTGCCCCCTGTTTAACGGCGGATTTCAATCCGCCCTTCGACCCGCTGGGTCAAACCCAGCCCGACTTGCGCGTCGCCCCCTCACCGCCGCCGCTACAACGCCACCCCTAAGGCTCTCGACCTCACCCTCAGCCAACACCCCCGCCCCCTGAACACCCCCGCATAAAGAATAATTTTAAATTATATTTAATATTAAATTTAGTTTAAAATCATTCTTTTGGGCGTGCTGTCAAAGGCCGTGGCTGTATTTCTGTGGGTATACGGGTCAACGGGCGTGCTTTGCGTATGAACAGACCCGGCTGCGGACTGGTGAACCGTAAAGATCGTGCCGGGATGGCGGGCGGGTCGGGCCGTGCAGACGCGATCCCGCCTCACCGGGCTGGGCCGCTGTAACTCCCCCGCCAGTCTGTAACAACGAATCCTCGCACAACTACTCATCCACCAATCCCTCCGTGGCTTTGGATTTGTTGCATAGATGCAGGCCCCTGCCTATCCTGTCCGCTTTGACACGCTGGCCGGGTGGTTATGGTTTCGACGGCGGCCAATGGACAAGGACGTGGAAGCCCGGAAATCATCCCCGGGCAACCAGACACCCCCGGATCGATCATGGAACAGTATCTCGAATACGCGCTCTACATAGCCTCGGTCCTCGGCGCGTTGTCACTGGCCCTGATGCTCCCCAAGGAGAAGCGCGGGCTGCGGTTCGTCGGTCCGCTGATCGGTGCCGCCTCCGTCGGCGGGCTCTGGCTGTTCCTTTCCTCAGACAGCTTCTGGGACGGCCGGGGGACCGGCATGGCCTCGTGGACGTTCCTTTACTACTACATCTTCAGCGGGATCGCCGTGGCCTCGGCGGTGCGTGTGATCACCCACACCCGGCCGGTCTACGCCGCGCTATGGTTCGTGATGGTCGTCCTGGCAAGCGCCGGGCTCTTCCTGATCCTCTCCGCCCAGTTCATGGCCTTCGCGGTCGTGATCATCTACGGCGGGGCGATCCTGGTCACCTACATGTTCGTCATCATGCTCGCCTCGCAATCCGACCCCAGCGAGCAGAACAACCAGGCTTATGAGCGTGTCGCCAAGGAGCCGGTCATGGCGAGCGCCGCCGGCTTCCTGTTGTTGGCCGTGCTGCTGAGCGTCAGCTTCGACTACGACGCTCTGGAGGCCGCACGAGCCCCGGTAGACCCGGCGAGCACCGACGCGGCCCTGATCGAATCGACGCTCCAGGACCGCCCGCTGAAGATTGAGACGCTGTACGTCACCAACGAAGCCGGCGAGCCCGTGCCAGCCGAATCCGTCGCGCCACCGGCGAACCTGGACCCGACCCGACTGGCCAACGCCGAACGCATCGGGCTGGACCTTTTCCAGAGCCACCCGCTGGGTCTGGAACTGGCGGGCGTGATCCTGTTGGTCTCGCTGGTCGGGGCCGTCGTGATCGCCAAGACCAAGGTCCCCGACGAACAACACGCGGTTTCCGGATAAACCAACCACTAAACACCAACCACTAACCACATGCCCGAAACCGTAATGGACAGCCTGACGCTCTCGCACTTCCTGATGACAGGGGCGGTGCTGTTCTGCCTGGGCCTGATCGGGTTCATCACCCGGCGGAACCTGATCATCATGTTCCTGTGCACGGAGATGATGTTCCAGGGCGTGGCCGTTTCGCTGGTCGCGTTCAGCCGGTTCCACCTGAACGACACCGGGCAGACGTTTGTGATCTTTGTACTGACCATCGCCGCCGCCGAGGCCGCGCTGGCGCTGGGCCTGGTCGTGCTGCTGTTCCGCCGCAAGCGGACGCTGGACGCGCTGGTGTGGTCGCAGTTAAGTGGATAGCAAAAGACGCCGTCCGCGGGTTTACACCCGCGGCTATGAAAGACTAGTTGTGCAAAGTTCGATACCCGATACCCGAAACACGATACCCGACCCACTATGCCCATCGAACTGATCAAACTCATCCCCTGGATCCCGCTGCTGGGTGCGGCCCTCTGTGGCATCTGCTGCATGAAGCCCGCCTGGCGCAAGGCCGCCGGGCCGATCAGTGTGCTGTCGATCTTCATCCCCTTCCTGATCACCTGCGGCGTCTACAGCGCCGCGTCCGGCCTGCAGGGCGATGACAAAATCCAAACCATCTACCAATGGATGGGTGTCGGCAACTTCACGGTCAACATGGGCTACTACGTCGATTCGTTGACGATGGTCATGCTCTTTGTGATCACCGGCATCGGCTCGCTGATCGCGACCTACGCGATGGGCTACATGAAGGGCGAACGCGGCTACGCACGCTTCTTCATGGGTGTCTCGCTGTTTATCTTCGCGATGACCACGCTGGTCATGGCCGACAACCTCGTGCTGATCTACCTGGGCTGGGAGGGCGTGGGCCTGTGCTCGTACCTGCTGATCGGGTACTACTACGACAAGCCCGAGGCCGTCGCCGCCGCGAAGAAGGCGTTCATCGTCAACCGCATCGGCGACCTGGGCTTTGCGCTGGGCATCTTCCTGACGTACAAGGCCTACGGCTCGGTCAGCCTGCACACGGTCGTTGATAAAGCCATCGAGTTCCTGAACGACCCGAACTACACCGCCACGACCGCCGACCTCTGGATCCCCTTCCTGCTGATGCTCGGGGCGTTCGGCAAGAGTGCTCAGATCCCGCTGTACGTCTGGCTGCCGGACGCGATGGCCGGCCCGACGCCGGTCTCCGCGCTGGTCCACGCCGCGACCATGGTGACCGCCGGCGTCTACATGATCGCCCGGCTGATCCCCGTGTTCCAGCTCTCGCCCTACGCGCTGCCCACCGTCGCCGCGGTCGGTGGCGTCACCGCGCTATTCGCTGGCACGATCGCGTTGTGTCAGTACGACCTGAAGAAGGTCTTCGCCTACTCGACTGTGTCGCAACTCGGTTACATGTTCCTGGGCGTCGGTGCGCTATCAACCTTCGGCGGCATCTTCCACCTGTTCACCCACGCCTTCTTCAAGGCGCTGTTGTTCCTGACCGCAGGCAGCGTCATGCACGCCCTGGCCGGCCAGCTGGACCTGCGTGCGATGTCGGGCCTGCGCCACAAGATGCCGGTCACCTGCTGGCTGATGTTCGCCGGCTGCCTGGCGCTGGCGGGCTTCCCCTTCACCGCCGGGTTCTTCAGCAAGGACACGATCCTCGCAGAGACGTTGATTGTCGGCATGGAAGGCAACGGCCTGTTCACGCTGCTGGCACTGATCGGCCTTCTGACCGCATTCCTCACCGCGTTCTACACCTTCCGCCTCTGGTTCCGAGTCTTCATGGGCCCGGAACACTTCGAGATGGGAGATGATCACGGCCACGGGGGTGATGACAGTCACGACGACCACGGCCACGCACACGAGCCTCACGAGATGCCTTGGTGGCCGATGAACGCCCCGCTGGCGGTCCTCGCATTTGGCGCCATCTTCGGAGGACTGATCTTTAGTGGTTGGATGAGTGGCAGCATCGAAACTTCGACCGCGAATCCGATCGCCATTCATGCGGTTGATACCCATGCACAAACTGACCCTGGCTACTCAATCATCCAGGTCGCATCCGATACGAGTGGCCACGGCAGCGAAGCCGACGCCGCCCACGGCGACGAACACCACACCCTAATGGGTATGGACGTACACACTGCGATGATGCTCATCAGTGGCTTCATCGCCCTACTCGGCATCGGTTGCGCTGCGTACTTCCACTGGCTGAACCGCCCGCTCACGGACGAGATCGCCAAGAAGTTCGGCGTGGTGGTCGAGGTGCTCTACAACAAGTACTACGTCGATGAGTTCTACGACGCCGTGATCGTCAAGCCGCTGCGCATGCTCGGCCACGGCTTCTTCCTCTTCGACCAATTCGTTATCAACGGCCTGGTCATCACCGTCGGCTATCTCCCCCGGCTCGTCGGCTGGTCCGTCCAACCGACACAGAGCGGCAAGATGCAGGGCTACGGCCTGGGCATGGTGCTGGGCGTCGCGGTCGCCGCACTCCTCGTATTCAAGTGGGCCTTCTAGGAACTTAAAAGCAACCCGATGAACCTACTGCTTCTACTAACCATCTTCCCGATCCTCAGCGCGTTGCCGTTGATGCTGCCGATCAAGGCGTTCGACTGCCGAAAGACCGTCTGGTCGTATGCACTTTTAAGCACGCTGGTCACCTTCGTGTTCTCGCTGGTCGCGGCCTTTAAGTTCGACTTCGCAAACTCCGGCCAGATGCAGTTCGTCGATTCCGTGCGTTGGGTCGAGTCCTTCGGCCTGACCTTCGGGTTCGGGATCGACTCGATCTCGCTTTGGCTGGTCCTGCTGACCACGTTCCTGATGCCGATCATCATCCTCGGCTCGCTGACCGCGGTAAACATGCGAATCCGCGAGTTCTACTTCTGGCTGATCGTGCTCGAGACGTTCATGATCGGCACGTTCGTCGCCACCGACATCATCTTCTTCTACGTCTGCTTCGAGCTGACGCTGGTGCCGCTGTACATCCTGATCGGGGTGTTCGGCTCGGACAACCGCCTGCGAGCCGCGAAGATCTTCTTCCTCTACACCTTCACCGGGTCCATGCTGACGTTCGCCGGCGTGATGTACGTCGCGTATATCAACGTGGTCAACACCGGCATCTGGTCGTTTGATATCCAGACGCTGTACGTCGCCGCCGCGACGATGAGCGGCACCGAACAGGCCTGGGTTCTGGGCGCCCTGCTCGCAGGGTTCGCGGTTAAGGTCCCGCTGTTCCCGGTGCACACCTGGCTGCCGCTGGCCCACACCGAGGCCCCCACCGCGGGCTCCGTGATCCTCGCCGGCGTCCTGCTGAAGCTGGGCACCTATGGGCTATTGCGTTTCGCGTTACCGATGTGCCCCGAAGCCGTGGTCGAGTACGCCTGGTTGATCGGCGTCTTCGCCGTGCTGGGTGTGCTGGTGACCGCGTTGATCTGCTGGGTGCAGACGGACGTCAAGAAGCTGATCGCCTACTCGTCGGTGTCCCACCTGGGCTTCTGCGTGCTGGGCCTGTTCGCGCTGGACGCGGACGACACCGGCGCGGTCGGCTCGGTGATGTACATGATCAACCACGGCCTATCGACCGGGGCGTTGTTCCTCTGTGTCGGCATGATCTACGAACGCTTCCACACCCGCGACATGGCCAAGATGTCCGGGCTCGGTCGGGTCATCCCCGTATGGGCGACCTTCACCGTCTTCTTCGTCCTGGCGAGCGTCGGCCTGCCGGGCTTGAACGGGTTCGTCGGCGAGGTCCTCACACTCATCGGCGCGTTCCTCTCACCCACCCAGGTGCTCGGGTATGAGTACGCCGCGTTTGCCGGCATCGGCATGATCCTTGCGGCGATCTACCTGCTGTACATGGTCGGCAAGGTGATCTTCGGCCCCGTCCTGGTCCCCGAGGTCCACACCGACGACGGCGGGCACGAACTAAAGGACCTGAACACCCGCGAGATCGCGACGCTGCTGCCGCTGGCCGCGGGTTGCCTGATCCTGGGGATGCTGCCCAACGGGATGCTCGTAAGCCTCAAGGCCCCGGTCTCGCAACTGACCGCACCGGCACGCTTCGTCGCCAACACCAACCCGCTGGACACCGACACCGCGTCGATCGAGCCGGGCCTGCGCCTGGTACTCGACGCCCCCGGATCTGCCCCCGGACTTACCCCCGATATTAGCTCCGGTATTGACCTCGCAATTAACCAAAGCACCCCGACAGAGACCGCCGACCGTGCGGCGGAGCGTTGACCGATGCATAAAGCCGAAATCATCGAGAAAGTCGCCGGGCTTTGGCCCGAGGTCTTCATGCTCATCGGCGCGACCGTGTGCCTGTTCATCGGGCTGTCCAAGGGCAAGGGCCCCCGCCGCAGCACGCCTTGGATCGCTGCGGTCACTTTGATCATCGCCGCCTTCATGGTCGGCGATAACCTCGGCAGCGAGACCAACGCGCTGGCCGGGATGGCTGGCTACGTGAAGCTCGCCGTGGCCGGGATCGGCCTGATCCTGCTGATGGTCACCGCGGGTGTTCCTAACCGATTACGACAGACGATCGACGCCGAGGCCGCCAAGGAGTTCGAACCGGGCGACATCATGACGGGCGAGTTCTACGCCTTCTTCCTGCTGAGCCTGACCGGCGTAATGCTGACCGCCGGCGCGGGCGACCTGGTCTGGCTGTTTCTGGCGTTAGAGCTGACCAGCCTGCCGACCTACGTCATGGTCGCCACGAGCCGCGACCGCGTCGAGGCGCAGGAGTCGGCCGTCAAGTACTTCTTCCTGGGGGCCCTAAGTGCCGCGGTCTTCCTCTACGGCTTCGCCCTGATCTACGGCGCGACCGGCTCGACCGACTTTGTCGAGATCACCGCGATCGTCCAGCAACAGATGGCCGAGGGCGGAGGTCGGCTGCCCGGCCTGCTGCTGATGGGGTTGACCCTGTCGGTCGTCGGCGTCTGTTTCAAGATCGCCGCCGTCCCGATGCACTTCTACACCGCGGATGTGTACGAGGGCGCCGCGACCCCGGTCACCGCCTTCCTCGCCTTTGTGCCCAAGACCGCCGGCGCGGTCGCATTGATCCTGCTGCTCTCGCTGGTGGGTTGGCCGCTGCCGATCGAGATCGAATCGCTGATCTGGATCATCGCCGCCGTCACCATGACACTCGGCAACGTGCTGGGCCTATTACAAAACAACGTCAAGCGTGTGCTGGCCTACAGCTCGATCGCGCACTCCGGCTACATCCTTGTCGGCCTGCTCGCCGGGCCTGCCGTCAACGAAGCCGCCGGCGGCGCACTGGGCAACGGCATCGCCGCGATCCTCTTCTACCTGGTCGCCTACGGGCTGGGCACCATCGCCAGCTTCGCCGTGCTCGGCTGCCTCCGCGCCGACGACCGCGAGGCCCAGACCTACAAGCACATCTCCGGCCTGCACAAGAAGCACCCGTTCCTCGCCGCGGTCATGCTGCTAAGCGTCCTGTCGCTGGTCGGCCTGCCCCCGCTGGTCGGATTCTTGGGTAAGGTCTACCTCATCGGCTCGGCGTTCAGCGCGGGCTTCACGATGCTCGTCATCGTCCTCGTGCTCAACTCCGCCATTAGCGCCGCGTACTACCTGCGCATCGCCAGCGCCTGCTACTTCGGCGAGCCGGACGACAGTGTCTACTCCGCCGGCATCTTCCCCCGCTATGCCGGTGCCCTGGTCGCCGCCGTCCTCGCTGTCGTCCTGGGCATCATCGGCAACGGCCTGGTCAACGCCACCCGCAACGCGACCTCGGCCACACAGACCACCGCCCAGACCGAATCGCTGCCCGCTCAGGCCGCCGCGAATCTACGCAATATCAACCAATAGCCTCGCCTACTGATTTCTACGATCTGGATAGGGGATAGATCATGAATTCGTTCCCACGGATGTTGTTGCTGCTCGTCATGGGTTGGGTAGTCACGCTTGCAACAAATACAATCCACGCCGACGATAAAGCGATGCTAAGCGACAGTCTCACAACCAAAGTTTATGCCGTCCTCCCCGAGCACATCGGCGCCGCCGTACTTGCGATCGACAACGGCGAGGTTATCTTCCGTCAGGCCTACAGCATCGCGGACGTCGAAACCCAAGCCCCCGTCACCACACAAACGAATTTCCGCATCGCTTCGATCACCAAGCAGTTCACCGCGACCGCGGTCATGCTGCTGGTTGATGAGGGACGGCTTTCGCTGGACGATACGCTGGACAGCTTCTTCCCGGGCTTCCCCGACTACGGCAAGCGCATCACCGTCCGCCAGGTCCTTAACCACCGCTCGGGCTTGCCCGACTACGAGGACCTCATCCCCGAGGACACCACGCTGCAGGTCCACGATCTGGATGTCCTGAAGATCATCCTTGAAACCGACGCCCCGATCTTCGAGCCGGGCACCGATTACAAGTACTCCAACACCGGCTACGCGCTGCTCGGATTGATCGTCGAACAGACCGCCAGTCAACCCTTCCACGACTTCTTGCGAGAGCGCCTCTTCCAACCGCTGAAGATGAACGACACCGTCATGTACGTACGCGGCCTCAACGAGGTCTCGGCCCGCGCGTTCGGCCACAGCAAGAAAGACGGGCAGTGGATCCGCGACGACCAGTCCGTCACCAGCGCCGTCCGCGGAGACGGCGGGATCTACTGCTCGATCGACGACCTGACCAAGTGGCTAAACGCGCTCGATCAGCACAAGCTCCTGAGCGAAGCCTCGTACAAAGAAATGTTTACCCCCGTCCCCACCGATGACGACACGATCGCTTATGGATTTGGCTGGCGCATCGACACCTACAAAGACCAACACCGCGTCCACCACACCGGCGGGACCCGCGGCTTCTCCCTGTGCCTGCAACGCTTCCCCGACCGCGACGCCGCCGTGGTGGTGCTGTTTAACAACAACGTCGAGGGCGGCATGACCCCCGTCACCGAGCGCGTCGCGGATGTGTTGCTGTTCGACGGGGAATGACCCAGCTAGACACCCCACTAAGTAACAACCCCCGGCTCTCACCGGGGGTTGTCGGGTGTTATTTAAAGCAAATCGCTATAGGCTGAAGATTATCACGCCGCGTGAGTCAGCGACAGGCCCGGCGTGTCATCCGCGTCGTGTTGGAGCGACTCGGCCGGCAGCTCTCCGGGGCTCCCGGCAAGGCGCAGTTCCTGAACCCGTGTGCGGTCCGTGTCCAAAGCGGCGGCCAGGGATTCGTGGGCCCGGCGGACACGGGCCAGGCTCGCCCACTCCGCATCCATCTCGCTACGAAGGTCCACCAGTTCCTGCTTCTGGTCATTCAATTCAGCGCGGGACCGCTCCAGTTGGAGCCGATCGGCCTCCAGGGCCTGCTGGGTCTGCTCCAGTTGCCCCTTCTCCTTCTCAAACATCATCTGGGCACGCTTGAGCGCATCGCGGTCCAGGTCCAAGTGGGTCCGGTCATATTCCATCTGCCGGGCGGCCTCGTCGAGTTCCCCCTCGCGTTTCTCGATCTGTGCTACCCGTGACTGGACGTCTTCGTTGGCCTGACGCTGCCACTGCCGAAGGCCCTCGCAGCGTTGCTGAAGCTCATCCAGCAGCGTGGCCGCGTTGGGCAGGCTGGTCGGCAGGGTGATGGGTTCCGGCTGGGCCACGGTCGGCTCAGGGGACTTAGCCACGGGTTCTGCCACTTCGACAGCCTTCGGCTTCGCCTGGGTCTTCTGTCTGCGCTTCTGAGTCGTCGTTGCGGACTTGGCGTCGTTCTTGCGCTGCTTACGCTTGGCCATGGCCTGCTCCCTGGTCTGGAAATAAGAAAAATGAGCTCCCTATATACATCGTATATTCCGGTCCCCGGCTAAAGGTGCGTTCGGACCGGCCGGCCCCCCCTTCAGGATTCTGTCAGCCCCCGCCCTGACCGTGACTTAGGCGTTGTTACAGTCCCGGGCTCGATACGCCGATAATCGTTGTTAGCCGCGTGTTAAGACCTACCCGGAACTGGGTCCCGCGGGCCAACGGAGGCTTCACTGATGGGTTTTCAGAACGCACAAGACATCCGTATCGAGCAACGCGGCGACCTGGCCGTCCTCGCCGTCGACAAGCCGATGCTCACCAGCATGGAGGCCGACCGCCTGCTGTCCACCCTCCGCGGCTACCGTGAGCAGACCGGCTGTGTCCAGTTCGTGATCGACATGGCCGGCGTCGATTTTATCGACTCGGCCTGCATCGGCTCCATGGTCACGTTCCTGATGGAGATCGATAAGAGCAACGGCAGGCTTATGCTCGCCGGCTGCCAGCCGACGGTCGAGGACCTGCTGAAGATCACCGGCCTGACCACGCACATCCCGCTGGTCGCGTCCGTCGAGCACATCTACGAAGACCGCGAATAATGTTTAATACGGGCCGCGTCTGCGTGGTGACGATGTAATAGATATGCATATCCGACACGCCGGCATCCTGAGTCTCGTGATAGCGTTCATCACCACGGCCGTCGGCTGCGGGGAGACCAGCATCGACGAGTCCAAGCTCTACAAGGGGATGGACCGCTCCAGCATCATCGCACGCTTCGGCGCGCCTGATGCACGCAAGTCCCACGGCGAGGCCGAACGCCTCACCTACAACGACGGCGACAACTACCAGTACCTGCTGCTGCTGATGGACGACAAACTCATCGAGTGGCACCACGACCGCATCTACAAGGCCAACCGCTTCTCCAACGTCCGCGGCCGTGAGCAGTACAAAGATTAAGACCGATAAGCCTTACCGCCCTTTACCGCCGGACCCAACCACGCCATCTCGCCGAAGTATAAGTACCCACATGGCCACCGGCGTGTGTTCCGTACCGCCGCATCAAGACAGGAGCCGGACATGGCAGGCAGGACAATGACACTCGGTTCGTGGAAACGCAAACTCGGCGAAGCGGTCGCCCTGCACCAGACGCCCGAGATCCTGGGCATCCCCCCCGCCCAGGTCGGCAGGCTCGTCAAACGCAAGAGCCTGCCCGTCCACGCCTTCCGCCTGCCCGACGGCCCGGTCATCCGCATGGTCCGGCGCAGCGACCTGGACATGGTCAAGAAAAGCCTCACCCCGCCTAGGCTCGACGACCTCGCCGCCGCCATGGAAATCCTGGTCTCCCGGGGTTAAGGCGAAACCATACCTAACCGCTGTCTAGCGGGCGATCGCAGATCGCCATAGCACCACCACGTCTACGGTGTACCCGCTAACATATCGAGCATGAATTGGACTGTTCATGGCTGCTTATGTTTGTCCCTCGCCTTGGCTGCCGGCTGCCACAACGCCGGCACGGTCCCGCCCGGCTGGCAAAGCAACCCCATCGCATCCGAAGACTCAGATACACAACCATCCGCCCAGCTCCAGGTCATCATCTGCTACGGCAAGGTCTTCTCCAATCACACCGCGCTACGTCTGACGACCCCCAATAAACCCGACCTGCTCTGGGACCCCGGCGGCACGTTCCTGCAACACAAGCTGGGTCACGGACGCAGGCACGACGTCATCACCCAGAACTCGCCCACTATCGACCGGTGGTGGCAGTACCGCCGCGACGGCTGCCGGGAGCCCGTCATGGAAGTCTATCAATGGTCGCTGGAACCCGACCAAGCCAACCGCCTGCACATGATCCTGATTGATTACCAGGACCCCACCGACCCGGCTCAGACATTCGAGCCCGACGCCGGCGGCTTGCAGTGCTGCACAAAAATCACCGAATTTCTGATGCGCTTCGCCGACGGCCGCCCTCATGTCAACGAAAAGATATTCTGGCCCCACAAGCTAGGCGAACACCTCTGGACACAAAACCCCGACCGCGTCCTGATCTTCCGCGCGGACGGCGAGAGTTCGGCCTACCGGAAACACGTGACATCACGCGCTGCTGAATAACAGCACGATCCCGCTTACGTCGCGTCAATATTCTGATAGAAAAGCTAATCGATTCTATCGCTTACCTTATGCTGGATTGAAAATATGCCCTGCCCGCATTCCCGTCGTACGCTACGTAAGTATCCCCACCGTTAGAGGCTTCGCGGACATAGACATAGCCATTTGATATGGTCACACGACTCTTAGCGTTCCAATGATCGTACACTCGTGTCCATTCTTCCAACTCTTCTTCCGTTGGATCGTTCTGGTTATCTAACTGAGGGGCCTCATCCGATGAAGTAAAATAACCATAGCGGAGTATAATAACTTGGTTATCAATGGGACGAACATCCCAACCTCCAAATACACCTCCCTTGGCCCAGTCTAAAAAACCCTGTTCGGATATATCAAATTCGTAGGCGGTATAGGAATACGACTTAAAATAGCACACATCCGTAGCCTCATCGGGCAGCCACGAGACAGTAGCCATGTGTTCACCGGTATCAATATGAGTAGATGCAGAAAAGACCCATAGACATCCTAAAGAACATAGTACAACTAATGTAGAAAGCGTTAGCCAGACGCGGCCCTTTGAGTAGTAAGAAACTGGGGGCACTGCGGATAACTTCAGCGATTTATTATCGCCTTCTGGCAAACTACTCCCCCTCCCCCACATCCACCTGGTTCC
>JAJDCW010000300.1 GCA_029260635.1 Phycisphaeraceae bacterium
CAACGGGGGGGGATGTCGGGTCGATCGCGGTGGTCGGGGTGGCCGTCGGCTTAGGCGCCTTCTTCCCGGCCGCGTCGGGCAGCTGGTCTTCGCGGGGCAGCACGATCGTGTGCGCCAGGCCGACCCAGGACATCGCCTTGATCGTCCAGTAGGTCGGGTCCAGCTCGAACCAGCGCAGGCCGTGCGCCGCCGAACGCGGGTGGGCGTGGTGGTTGTTGTGCCAGCCCTCGCCGAAGCTCCACAGCGCGACCCACCAGAGGTTGGTCGAGCGTTCGCCGGTCTCTTCGTAGTTCTGGTAGCCCCAGGTGTGGGCCGCCGAGTTCACGAACCAGGTCCCGTGGTACACAAACACCGTGCGGACCGCGACGGCCCAGATAACCCAGGACAGCGCCAGCGTCCATCCGCCGATGGCGTAACCGACGCCGATCAGCACCGCGGACAGGACGAACTGAGGCACCCAGAAGTATTTGTCCAGCAGGCTCAGGCCCTTGTCGCGCAGCAGGTCCTTGGCGGCGTCGTGCCCGTTGATCCCCTCGACGTTGTCGTGCAGCGTCCACAGGACGTGTGCCCAGGTGAACCCGTGCTGCGGGGAGTGCGGGTCGTGGTCGGAGTCCGAGTGCTTGTGGTGCAGGCGGTGGACGCCGACCCAGGTGATCGGACCGCCCTGCCAGGCGAGACAGCCGCAGATGGTCAGGACGTACTCGAACCACTTGGGCGTCTTGAACGACCGGTGCGTCAGCAGCCGGTGATAACAAAGCGTGATCCCGATGCCCGCGGTCAGCCAGGACAGCACGGCCGCCATGATCAGCCCGCTCCAGGAGAACATCCCGGGGATGAACGCGCCCAACGCGATCACGTGCATCGCACCGATGCCGATGACGACGGACCAATTAAGATTCTGCCACTGGATGCCGCCGCGGTGGGGCTTGTGGTGTGAGTCACTACTATTTAAATCAGCCATCGGCTCGCTTTCGGGCTTGGTCAGGGGGTGATACTTCGGAGTAATTAGGCCGCATATGGTAGGTCCATCGGCGGGCTAAGGCCAACGCCGATAAAAAGTTGAACTAAAAGAGGTTTAGGGGCTCTTACAGGGGGTTTCCCCACGCCCGTCCCAGCCAGGTCAATCGATCGGGCCTGAGTACCCGTGACGTGGGTATGAACAGGGTTCAGGGGGAGAAATTGAACCGCAGAGGCGCGGAGGACGCGGAGGGAGGCGGGATGAACCGCGTAGGCGCGATGAAAGGCAAGGCATATAGACAGGATGACTGGATGGACAGGGATGAGTTAGGCTTTCCGCCAACACCCTGGACCCTAAACCCGGCTCTCTACTCCGGGGGGCGGGGGCGAAACAGAAGCACCGTCCGCCCCACCACCTGGACCAGTTCGGCATCCACGGCCTCGCAGACCGCCTTGGCCAACACCTTGCGGTCCTTGCCCTCCAGGTCGGCGAAGCGCATCTTGACCAGCTCCTTCTCATCCAGCAGCCGGTTGAGGTGCCCGACAAACTCATCGCTGAACAGGCCCTTGCCCAAACGACAGTCGTCGGCCATCTGCTGACCGCGTTGCTTGAGAAGTCGTTTCTGTTTTCCGGTTAAAGGCATGGATTTACTTTGTTCTGGAAGAAGCTTTGCGGACGAACCAATTCTTTATTCTTGACCACCATGAGGTATGGTTGTCTTCTTTGTCTAGCCTATAGGTCAATGACACACGACTCAAGCCATCACCATCATCGACCACATCCACCTCGTCCGCATCGGCCAAAAACGCCCCCCATATCTGAGGTTCGGCGTCGCGGCAATTACGGGCAGCTTCTTTTGTCTCTTCGTCCACGTATAGTCGTTGGAAGCCGGGCCAATCCGGCAACTGTCTCTGGGCCTCATCCCAAAGATCGGCGTAGACCTCCGGTATCACCCCGTCCATCCAATAGTGCCAGCGTGCAGCATGGAAGCTCAGCACGGTACGGCGTGTGTTGTTGTCACCTCTAGGCAACATATCATTTTCGTCGCCAGGGTATTCATCTTCCCAGAGAATGAATCCCACAGGAATGTATAAACCTTGGCGCTTAGAGTCTTCTCTATAACGCAGTTCACGATACGTCTGCAAAGCTTCTTCAGACATCCGGAATTGGGCAGGCATTACATCACTCCGACAAACTCGCTATTCATTTCAATTGTAACTTGAAACCTCGCGGTAAGCAGCGCTAAGCCGCAAGCGGCTGGGGGCGTTGTTGTGTGGGGGTGTTGGTAGTTGTTTGCCGCTTGCGGCTTAGCGGGGGTAGCGGCTGGCGCGTTTCAGGGCTTGGACGTAGGGGGAGTTTTGGGAGTGGCCTTTGTGGAGAGGCCAGTTGTCGTATTCCTTTACGAAGTCCCAGTGTTGTACCGGTAAGCGCATTTTCACGGGGTTATGTTCGATGTAACGGATCGTCCGTTGGATATCGTCGGGGTGGTCGAGGAAGACCTTCCAGCCGCCTCGGGTCCAGGTGGGGTGGGATAAACGTCGCAGAGCAAGAGCGCTAAGCCGCGAGCGGCTTTCGGATTGTAGGTGGGTGAGCATGTTCTCGGCCTGGTCGCGGTGTCGGCGGGTCAGGATGTGGATGTGGTCGGGCATGACGGCGCATGCGTAGCAGGTGTATTTGTGGTCCGCGATAGTTTGGCCGATCGCTTGTGCGACTTGGGGAAACTGGTCTTGTGTGAACTGCAGCAGGTCGTGCTTGAGGGTGGCGGCGGCTTGGCTGTAGAACGCGCGGATGTCGTGGCCGGCGGGTTGGAGTTGTTTTCGGCCGTGGTGCAGCTCGCCGAGGTCGGCGATTAGATCGTTACGGATGGTGTTTGAGGTGGAGCCGCGCGGGTCGTTGGGAAGCCACCAGCCGTAGAGCGTCCACATGATGTGGTACGCGAGAACGATGGGTTTTGAAGGCCCGGGCATAGATAAGATTATCAGAGCAAGAGCGCTAAGCCGCAAGCGGCTTGATGGGGTTTGCCGCTTGCGGCTTAGCGTGGATTATCTTCGGTGTTAAACCACCCCAGCACTCCCCGTCGCGATGGGTTCGCTGACAAACTCCCGCGGATCGGTGATATGCCCGGTCAGGGCGGAGGCCGCGACGGTCAACGGTGATGCCAAATACACGCCGGCTTCTTTGTGGCCCATACGGCCGGGGAAGTTCCGGTTGGTGGTGGAGATGCAGTTGATGGGTTCGTTGAGTCGGCCGAAGGTGTCCTTGGGGCCGCCCAGGCAGGCGGCGCAGCTGCTGGCACTCATCTGGCAGCCGTCGTTGACGAAGATGTCGTAGATGGATTGTTCGCCTTCGGCTTTGGGCTCGCCCTGGACGTTGAGCCTGAGCATGTCGGCGTGGACCTCGGTGCTGCCGGGGACGACGAAGGTGGGGATCTTGACCTTTTTACCCTCGAAGAGCGCGGCGGCGAAGATCATGTCGGTGATCTTCCCGCCGGTGCAGGAGCCGATGTAGGCGCGGTCGAGCTGGACGTCGCTGCAATTCGCGGCGGTGTCTTTGTTGTCGGGGCTGTGGGGCTTGGCGACCATGGGCTCCATCGTCCCCAGGTCCCATTCGTGCTCGTAGCAGTACTCGGCGCCGGGGTCGTCCTTATAGACGGTCCAGTCGGGCTTGGTGGAGCGGGCGCGGACGTAGGCGAGGGTTTTCTCGTCGACATCGCATACACCGTTCTTCCCGCCGGCCTCGATGGCCATGTTGGTCAGGGTCATGCGGTCTTCGAGGGAGAGGCTGGTGACGCCTTCGCCGGCGAAGTACATGGTTTTGTAGGTCGCGCCGGCGACGCCGATCTCGCCGATGACGGCGAGGATGAGGTCCTTGGCGGTGAGGTACGGGGGGATCTGGCCGTGGAACGTGAACTTCATGGTCGGCGGGACCTTGAGCCAGGTCTTGCCCGTGCCGAGGGTGAAGGCGGCATCGGTGTTGCCGACGCCCGAGGCGAACTGGCCGAAGGCGCCGGCGGTGCAGGTGTGGCTGTCCGTGCCGAGCATGATCTCGCCCGGCCGGCAGTGGCCCTCTTCGGGGAGCGCCTTGTGGCAGACGCCCTTGTAGTTGGTCTTGGTCGGGTCGCGGTAGGGGTTAGGAAAGCCGGAGCCTTCTTCGGTATTCAGGAAGTCGGGGTCGTAGTA
>JAJDCW010000301.1 GCA_029260635.1 Phycisphaeraceae bacterium
GGCAGGGCGGTGTCGGCTAAAACAGAACTCGCGTCGCGCCTACAGCCCGACCCTGCCGGAGAACCCAACATGCTCAAGAAGACCCTCGCCCTGATGCTCACCGCCGCCTTCCTCGTCGCCATCGCCGGATGCAACACCCTCCACGGCGCGGGCCAGGACATCGAAGCTGTCGGCGAAGGCCTCCAGGACGCCACCGCGAATTAACGACCCCATATCAAACCACCCACGGCCCCGCTCCGCTACGGAGAATCACACCATGCTTAAAAAGACCCTCATGCTCGTCCTGACCGCCGCGTTCATCGTCTCGATCGCCGGCTGCAACACCGTCGAAGGCGTCGGCGAAGACATACAGGCCGCCGGCGAAGGCATCCAGGACGCCGCGGATTAAACCCGCGCCCGTCACCCGTCCACAAATATGTACCCCCCCCCCCCCGTTTAACCGACGATCTTGATCGCCGGTTATTCTTACACACAGTGTGTGCGTCTTACATCGACAGCGAGATCACAAAATCCGCCTCGTCTCAGCATGCGTCAGAAAGGGCCGTGATCCCACTAATCTCTCGATTAGTCCGGTTCATCTACAAATACGTCTTGCATATCCATCCCACAGATTCGGCACGCTGCGGCGAGGGGGTTTGGAATATGAAACATTAACATATTTACTCCGGCTTCAATCTCATCTTCAAGAAATCTATCGGGGCATACATGCATAGCTAAAATAAAATGCTGCGTCCCAATCCCAATCAGAAAGGTGAAAGGCCAATTCGGCGGCATTCTTTTCGCCATACCTGTGGGTTAAAGATGCCTTGTATTTCTTTATGGTGGCATTAAAATCCATACCTGCCCCATCCTTGCAGGCTTTATCTATTAAGCACTCCTTCATAAAGGCATGTACTTTATTTTCAACTCGTTTGGCAGCATCTGTCATATTATCACCGGCCATTCTTTCACAGAGTTTTTCGCCTCACACCGGCAACGAAATCGTAAAGTCCGTCCCGCGTCCCGGGTCGGCGTGGACGGTCAGGTGGCCGCCGTGTTCTTCGATGATGCGTCGGGAGGTCGGCAGGCCCAGGCCGGTGCCGCCGCGTTTGGTGGAGAAGTAGGGCTGGAAGACTTTTTCGGCGACATCGGGGGTCATGCCCGGGCCGGTATCGGTGATGTGGATGCGCAGCTCTTCGCCGCCGAGGGTCTTGCCGCGTTCGGTGCGGACGATGAGTTCATCTGCGCCGCCGTGGGGCTGGTTCTTTTCGCGTGCCTGGGTCATCGCCTGGACGGCGTTGATCAGTAGATTGAGTAATGCTTGTTTGAGCAGGCCCGCGTCGGCCTGTGCGGTGGCGGGGTCGGCCTGGAGTTGGGCACGCAGGTTGACGCCGGCCTCGTTGGCCTGGGGCTCGAAGAAGTCCATCAACTCGCCGATGGTCGTGTGCAGGTCGGTTTCCTGGGTGTCCAGTTCGACCCGGCCGGCGAAACGCAGGAAGTCCTCGAGGATGTCTCGTAGCCGTTGCGTCTCCCGGCTCAGTGATTCCAAGCGACGCTGGACACGGCCGAGCCCCTCGTGATGGGATGGCGTCAGCCCGGCGTCTTCCGACAGGTCCTGCACGTCTTCCTGCAATAGCTGCACGTTCAGCCCGACGGTCGATAGGGGGTTCTTGATCTCGTGGGCCAGTCCGCCGGTCAGCGTGCCCAGTTCGGCCAGGCGTTCCGCCGCCCGGGCGCGCAGCTCCAACTGACGGACCCGCCGTTCGGTGCGTCGCCCCCAGACCGCTGCGATCGGGATCGACGCGAGGAAACCGATGCCCAGGCCTAGAAAAAGGTATGACCACATCGAAGACGAAGATAGCCCCGTCAGCGCTTCGTGTCACTTCACAGCCCCTCGAAGCGCAGTCAACCACCCGCTTACATCGTTAAGGATGTAACAACTGTAAAACAAACGATCCGGTGGCCGGTCAGTGAGCCGCCTGGTGCTGGGGCTGAGCCTCGGGCACCATGGCCCGCTCGACGGTGCGGGCCTGCCAGCCCTTATCACCCTCGATCAGGTCGTAGTTCACATCTTCGCCATCTTTCAGCGAGCGGAACCCGTCGCCCTGGATCTGGCTGTAGTGGACGAAGACGTCCTGGCCTTGCGGGCCGGTGATAAAACCATAACCCTTCTTAGGGTCGAACCACTTGACTTGTCCTTGTGTCGTCGGCATTGTCAATCTCCTCAAAGAGAACGAGGAACCACGGATACAGAAATGAAACATCTACTCGTAAACAACAACGTGTTACATACGGGGTGAAATCACCCAATGCCTGTAAGAAGAAATGAATCGATTACACATCAAACTTACCCTATTACCACATGCGCGGGCATGATACCCGCAACGAATCAAAACGCCCCAAACCCCTGTCCAATCTTATCAACGTTTGGCCTGATTTTGATAGGAAGCCGCCCGCTGATCCTTACCTAATTTAACAACTTTACCGCCCTGCGCAAAGTCGAACACGGTGAGCCGGGGCCTTGACCCTGACTCACCGTGTCCGATATTAAACTATTTGTTGGTCAAACGGAAGCTTTTTCTTCTTTTTCTGCCGCTTCTTCTATCTCAGCCGCCCGGATGGACAGCTTGACCCGGCCCTGGTCGTCGATCAGCAGGACCTTGACCCGGACCTTGTCGCCGACCTTCACCACATCCGAGACCTTCTCGACGTACCCGTCTTTCAACTCGGAGATGTGGCACAGCCCGTCCTGGCCTGGGATGACCTCGATGAATGCACCGAAGTCTTTGACAGTGGAGACCTTGCCGTTATATATCTGGCCGACCTTGACCTCGGCGCCGATCTTTTCGATCTCTTCGATGGCCCGCTCGGCCTTGCCGCTGCCGACCGCCGAGACGTAGATCGTGCCGTCCTCTTCGATCTCGATCTTGGCACCGGTGTCGGCCTCCAGGGCCCGGATCATCTTCCCGCCCGGACCGATCAGCTTGCCGATCTTGTCCGGGTGGATCTTCGTGCTGAGCATCCGTGGGGCCCACTTGTTCAGCTCGGCCCGGTGGGTTGGGATCGTCGCGAGCATGTTCTCGATGATCTGCAGCCGGTTGGTCTTGGCAAGCACCAGGGTCTTGCGGACCTGGTCCATGTTCAGGCCACGGATCTTCAGGTCCAGCTGGATCGCGGTGATGCCGTTAGGTGTGCCGGTGACCTTGAAGTCCATGTCGCCGAAGTGGTCTTCCTCGCCCTGGATGTCGGTGAGGTAGACATCTTCCTGGCCGGGCTCGTCGGCCTTAATCATCCCGATGCTGATGCCCGCGACCGGTGCTTTGATCGGCACGCCCGCGTCGAGCATGGCCAGCGTCCCGCCGCACGCCGAGGCCATCGACGACGAGCCGTTGGACTCCATGATGTCGCTGACCAGACGCACGGTGTAGGGGAAGTCCATGACCTCGGGCATCACCGGGGCCAGCGCCTTCTCGGCGAGCTTGCCGTGGCCCTGATCCCGGCGGCTGGGGCCCATGATCCGCTTGGCTTCGCCGACCGAGAAAGGCGGGAAGTTGTAGTGCAGGTAGAATTTTTCGGAGTATTCAGCACCAAGCCCGTCGACGATCTGCTCGTCTTTGCCGGTGCCCAGCGTGCAGGTGACCAGCGCCTGGGTCTCGCCACGGGTGAATAGCGCCGAGCCGTGTACGCGGGGGAGGATCGCGACTTCGCTCTCGATGTGACGCAGCTGGTCGAACGATCGGCCGTCGGTCCGGCTGCCGCCACGGATGATCACGCGGGTGATATCTTCTTCCAGGTCGTGGATCGCTTCCTTGGCGAACTTCTTACGCTCGCCGGCCTTCTTGTGCTGCGCGTAGGTCGCGTCTTCCCCGGGCTCGGGGAACTCGGCGTTGAGGAAGTCCTTGATCGCGGTCTTGACCGCGACCTGCCGGTCGGCCTTGTTGCCCTCGGTCGTCTTGGCGGCCTGAAGCGGGCCGGACAGCTTGTCCTTGACGGTCTTGATGATGTCCTCGGGGATCGGCGGGGTGGTATTGACCTTCTCCTGGCCACACTTGGCGACCAGCTGGTCGATCAACCCTGCGACGGCCTTGACGTGCTCAAAACCGGCTTCAATCGCCGCGGCGACATCGTCTTCCGACAGTTCGTAAGCCCCGACTTCGATCATGTTCAGCCCGTCCTGGTGTCCGCACAGCAGCAGGTCCAGGTCGGAGAACTCGTTCTGAGCGGCGGTGGGCATCACGACGATGTTGCCATCGACCCGGCCCAGCCGGACGTTGCCGACAGGCCCCTGGAAGGGCACGGAGCTGATCGACAGGGCGGCACTGGCGGCGATGCCGGCCAAGACGTCCGGGTCGTTCTGCCCGTCGGCGGCCATGACCCAGCACTGGATCTGCACCTCGTCCTTGTAGCCCTTGGGGAACAGAGGCCGCAAAGGCCGGTCGATGTTCCGCATGGTCAGGATTTCTTTCTGGTTCGGCGCGCCTTCACGCTTGCGGAAGCCGCCGGGGAACTTGCCGGCAGCGCTGAGCTTCTCGCGGTAGTCCACGGTCAGGGGGAAGAAGTCCAGCCCTTCGCGGGGGGCGGCGTGGACGGCGGTGCCCAGCACGACGGTCTCGCCGTACTGAACGAGCACGGCCCCGTCGGCCTGCTTGGCGATCTTGCCTGTCTCGATACTCAGGGTCCGGCCGCCGAGTTCCATTTCAACGCGGTGCTTAGTCATCTTGATTGCTTCCTTTTGGGATTCTGGCCTTGTTTATGCTTATGTCGTTGGGTCGTCCGTGTCGGCCTGTGTGGTTGCGGAAAACCCGTGTCCGTCCCTGAATCAGGAAGCAGAGGGCAGATGGCCTGTGACGCTTGCCGTAATGATGGGCTTGCCTCGATGGTTGGATCGGGCGGCGTCGCGGGTCGCCTGCCGTCTGTCCCCCGGGCTTCCCCGGTTTCCCCGGAGTTCCCCCCGGCTCCCCCCGGCTTCCCCGGGCACGACGCCCGAGGCAGGGACGGCGTGCGTTTTACTATTTACGAAGACCCAGCTTGCCGATCAGCGTCTGGTACGAAGCGCGATTCGTCCGGGCCAGGTATCGCAGCAGGCGGATTCGGGTCGAAACCATCTGCAGCAGGCCACGGCGGGAGTGGTGGTCGTGCTTGTGGGACCTCAGGTGGCCCGTCAGGTTGTTGATCCGTTCCGTCAGGATCGAGACCTGGACCTCGGGGCTGCCTGAGTCCTTCTCGTTCCGCTGGAACTCGCCAATGAGTTGTGTCTTCTTCTCTGCGGTGATCGCCATCAGTGGGTCTCTCTTTCGCCGCCCAATCGGTATGGAGGCCGAAGCTGGGGGTATATACCTTGCCGGTCAGAACATTAGTTGAGCCCCGGATTCTAACAAAGCCCACGGGCCGAGGCAAAGCCGGGCGGATCGGCTGCTTGCAGGGTGGTTCAGATGTGGATTTTGGTGATCTAGAGCGTAGTCATCCGGGGGCGATCACACCGCCGCCCACCCCGGCGCGGCCATACTGACATCGTCTTGACTATTCATATAAACCTATATGCATACAATTTTTGCCATATTTCTTTATAAATGCTTTTCTAGAAAAGCCATAATGGTTAAAGAGTCTTTTTATAGCCGGGTGGCGGCCGTTTACGGGCTTGTGGCTAAGAGGCTTTGGGGTGGGGGATTATGAGTGCGGGTAGACGGGGCTGGTTAGAGGGTTGGACTTACGGTTTATGGGGAAGTCGTCGGGATCGCGCCCGACCTGTCTGTCGCGGGTAAAATCCGGCGATGCCGACCGACGCCGCCACAACATCATCCACGACCACCGACCGCTACGCCCAGTCCGCCGCCGCGTTTGCCAAGGCCAGGGTCCTGATGCCCGGCGGGGTCAGCTCGCCGGTCCGGGCCTACCAGGCGGTGGGGCGGGAGCCGGTCACGGTCCGCTGTGGCAAGGGGGCCGTCGTCACCGACATCGACGGCAACGAATACATCGATTACGTCATGTCCTACGGCCCGCTGATCCTGGGCCACGCCGAGGAAACCGTCGTCGCCGCAATCGTCAAGGCCGCCGGCCGGGGCGCGAGCTTCGGGATGCCCACCGAGGCCGAGACGCAGTTGGCGCAGGTCGTGGTTGATGCCGTGCCGTCGGTTGAGGTCGTCCGCTTCGTGAACTCGGGAACCGAAGCGGTCATGTCCGCGATCCGCCTGGCACGCGGGGCGACCGGCAAGCCAAAAATAGTCAAGTGCACCGGCTGCTACCACGGCCACAGTGATTCGCTACTCGTCCAGGCCGGCAGCGGGGCGATGACGCTGGGCGTGCCAAGCTCCCCTGGCGTCCCCGAATCGATCACCAGCAACACCCTGCTGATCCCGTACAACGACCTCGACGCGGTGCGCGAAACATTTAAGGGGAATCCCGACCAGATCGCCTGCCTCGTCGTCGAACCGATCGCAGGCAACATGGGTTGCATCCCGCCCGCCCCCCCGGCCCCGGATGGCTCGAACCCCGGCTATCTGCAAGGCCTGCGCGATATCTGCGACGAGTTCGGCGTCCTCCTGATGTTCGACGAAGTCATGACCGGCTTCCGCGTCGCGCTCGGCGGTGCCCAGGCACTCTACGGCGTCACCCCCGACCTCACCTGCCTGGGCAAAATCATAGGCGGCGGACTCCCCTGCGCTGCCTACGGCGGACGCGAAGACCTGATGCGTCAAATGGCGCCCGACGGCCCGATCTACCAGGCCGGCACACTCTCAGGAAACCCCCTGGCCATGGCCGCCGGCCTCGCGACCCTCGATGCGCTCCAGGAAGAGGGCGTCTACGAACAACTCGAAGCCACCAGTGCCAAACTCGGAGCCGGCCTGCGCGACTCAGCCAAGTCCGCCAACGTCCCCGTCTACCTCACCCGCGTCGGCTCCATGCTCGGCCTGTTCTTCTCGGATACCCCGATCACCAACTACGAACAAGCCCTCACCTGCCGCACCGACCGCTTCGCCGCGTTCTTCAATTCGATGTTAGATAACGGCATCATCCTCGCCCCCGCACAATATGAGGCGTGGTTCGTGTCGATGGCGCATGGTGAGGATTGTGTCCAGAAAACACTCAAGGCTGCAGAGATCGCGTTTGCTACGGCGGCTGCGGTTGATTAATGGCTGTTTGCAACCCCTGGGTTTGATTTACTAGCGATCAACCGGTCAGTTCATTTAGTCTTCCGAACCTTCGCGAGTATCGACATGCTCGAGATCGACGCCAAACTGGTAAGTCGGTTGATTCGCTCCCAGTTCCCGCAGTGGGCGAGCCTGGAGGTCGTGCCGGTTGAGCCCGGCGGGTGGGACAATCGGACATTTCATTTGGGGCCGGACATGTCCGTGCGGCTGCCAAGTGAAACGGTTTACGAGCCCCAGGTCGAAAAAGAGCACCGCTGGTTGCCGTGGTTGGCGGCGCGTTTGCCGCTACCAATCCCTGGGCCAATGGGTTTGGGTGAGCCCGGCGAGGGTTACCCGCTGCGGTGGTCGGTCTACGGCTGGTTGGCCGGGCAACCAGCAAAGCGTGATCAGGTGCCGGATCTGTGCGCTTTTGCCTATGACCTCGCCGGGTTTCTTAATGCCCTGCACACGATCGATGCGGCAGATGGGCCGGCGGCGGGTGAGCACAATTTCTACCGCGGCGGTTCGTTGACTGTTTACGACGATGAAACCCGCCAGGCGATTCGGCACTTGTCTCGCCGGATCGATGATGTTGCGGCGCTGGCCATCTGGGAGCAAGCCCTTTCTTCGTCTTGGACACGTCCGCCTGTCTGGGTCCACGGCGACGTCGCCACGGGTAACCTGCTTGCCGATAAAGGGCGTTTGTCCGCGGTAATCGATTTTGGGTCTATGGGTGTGGGCGATCCGGCGTGCGACCAGGTGATCGCCTGGACTTTTTTCCAAAGCAAGAGCCGTAAAGTTTTCCGGTCGGCGATTGGTTTGGATGAGGCGACCTGGTCGCGTGCGCGTGGCTGGGCGTTGTGGAAGGCGCTGATCACGGTCGTTGAAGATGAGCGCAAGGATCAGATAAAGCTGTTGTGGGCACGCCGTACGCTTGAAGAACTGCTTGTCGGATAGGCTGCCCGGCATGGCAATGTATTCTTATTGTTCGCCCACCCGCCGCGGATCGGCTAGAATCCGCGGTTTCCACAATAATGCCACGTTTTTCAGCCGCGGACCCGCCGTGGCGGGGCGTGGGGCCCCCGGATCACTGTGTCCGGGAGCCGAGTTACAAAACCTTTTTTCTTAACGAGATACGACCGATGACCGCCGCTGCTACCCCCGCCGCCGTGACCCAGACCTTCAAGATCCTGGCCGCAGACAAGCTGCATCAGGAGGGGCTTACCTGGATCGAGAACCAGCCGGACTGCGAGCTGGTCAATAAGCCAGGGCTGACCGAGGACGAGTACGCCGCGATCGTCGGCGAGCACGACGCGATGATCGTCCGATCCGGGATCAAGGTCACCGCCAAGATCCTCGAGAACCCAGGCAGGCTGAAGGTCATCGCCCGAGCAGGCGTGGGCGTCGATAACATCGACCTGGCGGCCGCGACCGCCAAGGGCATCCTCGTGGTGAACACGGCCGAGGCCTCGACGATTACGACCGCCGAGCTGGCGTTCGCGTTGTTGATGGGTCTATTACGAAACATCGGCCCGTCGCACCAGGTCATGAGCGCCGGCGGCTGGGACCGAAGCAAGTACTCGGGCCGACAGCTGGCAGGCAAGACGCTGGGCGTCGTCGGGATGGGCCGGATCGGTCAGACCGTTGCCGAGCGCGCGTTGGCCTTCGAGATGGACGTCGTCGGGTACGACCCGTTCTTCAATCAGGAAACCGCGTGCGAGGGCCGGGTCAAGATGGTCCGCGACTTCGAGGAGCTGCTGCCTCTGGTAGACATCCTCAGCTTCCACGTCCCGCTGAACGACCAGACCCGTTCGATCCTGAATAAAGACACGTTCGCCAAGTGCAGAGACGGCGTCTTCGTTGTCAACGCGGCGCGTGGCGGGGTCGTCGATGAAGAAGACCTGATCGCTGCGCTGGACTCAGGCAAGTGTGCCGGGGCCGCGTTGGATGTGTATACCACCGAGCCGCCGGCCAAAGACAGCCCGCTGCGTTCGCACCCGAAGATTCTGCACACGCCACACCTGGGCGCGAGCACCGCCGAGGCGCAGGTCGCGGTCAGTGTCGATGCGGCAGCGAGTTGCCTGACCTACCTGCGCGGGCAGGGCGTCAAGGGCGCGGTCAACGCGGGTGGCCTGAAGATCGACCTCTCCCCGATGCAGGAACGCTATGTCGATCTGTCCCAGCGAATGGCTCAACTCATCAGCCCGATGATCACCCGCGGCATCTGCTCGGTTACCATCGAGATGGTCGGTGGCGGGTTGGCCGCCGGCGCGAGCATGATCGAGCGCACCGCGCTGGTCACGCTGCTCAAGGATCACCTCGCGGACCCCGTGAACATCATCAACGTCGCGCAGGTCGCCGAGGCACGCGGCATCAAGGTCCGTACCGTCCTGATCGACGAAGACACCGCAAGCGGCACGCAACTGGCGATCATGGTCGAGGGCCCCGCCGGCTCGGTGGATGACAAGACGCATCCGAACGATCAGGTCCGCCGGATCGTTGGCCGGGTGTACGACGACCTGCGTCCGCGCGTAATCGAGATCAACGGCTACCACATGGACATGGTCCCCGCCGGCCCGATGCTGCTATTGCAGAACGACGACCGCCCGGGCATGATCGGCATGGTCGGCACGGTCTTCGGCGAAGCCAAGGTCAACATCGCCGACATGTCCATCAGCCGCCGCGACACCACCGCCCTGATGCTCTTGAAGCTCGACGCCGAACCCAGCGCCGACGTCATCGAAACCATCCAGGCGAAGCCCGGCATCCTCAAAGCCGCGTCGGTGAAACTGGAAGCCGAGCAGGGGTAAGCCCGAGGTGCCTTCATCCCGTGACCTTTGTCTGCTGTTTGATCTGGACGGCACGCTTGTCGACAGCGAAGCCCTAGGCTATCAGGGGTTCCTCGACCTGCTACCCGAGCTTAACGACACGGCCGACAACCTGGTCAGGCAGTACCGGGGCATGAACATGGCGCACATCCTCGCCGACTTCGAGGAACGTCTGGGCCGGTCGCTGGATGAGGACTTCGAGCCCCGCTACCGGCAACGCGTCGCCGAACTGTTTGAGTCATCGCTGAACCCCATGCCCGGCACGGCCGAGGCGTTGGAGGCGTTGCCCTACACACGCGGTATCGCGTCGGCGGGCCCGCAGAAGAAGATTCGCCACGCACTGTCCGTCACCGGCCTCGACCGCTTCTTTGAAGATGCGCACCTGTTCAGTTGCTACGACATCCAGAA
>JAJDCW010000302.1 GCA_029260635.1 Phycisphaeraceae bacterium
GCTCGGGCAGGTTCAGCAGGTCGGGCGTCGGCTCCGTAAGCACGGGGTGAGGGCGCGGGGCATCGGCCTGAAGATCCGATTCGGCGACTTCCAGACGATCTCACGCTCCGGCACACTCCCCGAGTCCAGCGACCTGACCGACGATCTCTGGCGGGTCGCGCGAGACCTATTCGATAAGTGGGCACGGCAGGCATTCTCTCCCGTCCGGCTGATTGGCGTGCATGTGGACCGTCTAGATACGGCGGATGCGCAGCTTGATCTCTTCACCGACCCGCAGAAACAGAAGCAGCGGAGCCTGGACCGGGCGATGGACGCGATCCAGGAAAAATTCGGCACGGGGATTGTCAAGCGTGGGGCTGATGTGTGATTGATCACACGACGGAAGCCGGCCAAGCACGCCACGGTATTTCTGCGATGCCCTGAGACAAAACGATCGTGCATACAGCCCGGGGGGTTCCGTTACGGCGTCCCGATAACTTCGGGTGTCTGCGCGGCGGGGTCCCAGATACGGCTGTACTCGAAGCGGCGGTTGCCCGAATTGGGCGCGGAGTAGCCGCGTTTGTAGGAAAATATCTCAGGGTCGCTGCTGGAGCGGAGTTCCCCGTGGCCGTCGCCGAAGCCGAACGCCGCGGAGCCGCTGTGGTAGTAACGGACCACATCCACGAAACCCGCGTTGCCGCCGGGCTCGTCACTCCATATGCCTTGGAAGAAGCCGTCGTTTACGCCACGATCATCCGACGGGCCGTTGGGCTCGGGCGTTTCGGGTGTCCCCCCTTCATCGACGAGGAAGATCATGTTGGATGGCGACTTAAACTTGACCGTCCAGGGGTACATCACCTGTAGGTTGTTGCTGGGGCCGACGAACGATTCGTAGGCCGGTTCCACCGATGAGCCGAGGCGGCCGTCGGGCCAGGTCTTGCGGTAGAGGTGTTCGCTGATGGAGTAGCTAATCCCGCTTGCGCGTTCGACCCAAGGGTCGTTGGGGCAGGCGAAGACCTGTTTGTCGGGTGTGTAGGGGAATATGCTGCCGTCTTCGATATCGATGATAGGCGTCCCCCCGGTGGGGATCCGCAGCAGTCCCGAGGGGATCCATGAACCGGTGTATCTGTTCTGTGTGTCGGTGATGCCCAGCTTCGCCCAGCCGGGCCACCACTCATTGTTGTCCGTGCCGTAGGCGACGAACGCGGTGGAGATATTTTTCTGGTGTGTCTGACAGACCAGCCCCTGGGCGCTGCGTCGGGCGGCCCCCAGCGCCGGCAGCAGGATGCCCACCAGCAGGGCGATGATCGAGATCACCACGAGCAGTTCGATCAGCGTAAAAGCGCGACGGTGCGTGTGGTGTCCTTGGGTCATGGCTAGACCTTTCCTGAAACAGTCGAGTATCTTAAACAAATGTCGTTTCCGATAGCGGATCCAGCATTTGAGTGAACATCTGGCTCGAAAGACATGAAGCCGATTATATAATAAATGGGTATCAGGTTGTGTCAAGACTATTATCAAAAGACTAAAATATCATTGTTAATGCCTGTCAGACCGTGCTCGAAGGCTGAAAACAGGGGGAAAGTCTTGGAAATATCGAGGATTCACCATTGCATTGGCTATCTATGCCTGATAAGGTAATGTTGTGGATATTATAAAATATTCGGTATCGCTTATGGCTTTGAATCGCTTATGTCTTTGATATGTCTACCTTTTGTTTCATGTTCTCGTTTTCTGACCTTTTCTGACTTACGATTCTAAATTAATGTTCTATCTTTTCTTTGTCTGAGATACGATAAATTCATTTTTTCGGTTGCTTCGCCCCCATTTATAAACACATGTAGCAGTTGCACGGTTTGATATATAAGTACATGTTCTGGTTATCACAGGAGACAGTGTTGGTTGTCTGGAATTTGTGATTTGGCTCATTGATTATTTCACACGAATGTGTGCCCTAAAATCAGGATCGGCATCATGAGACACGCGCGACACTCCCTCAAGCAAACGGGCTTTACACTCATAGAGTTACTCGTTGTCATCTCCATTATTGCCCTGTTGGTGGGCATCCTGCTCCCGGCGCTGGGGGCCGCCCGGCAATCGGCGCGGAACATCCTGTGCTTGAGTAACGTCCGGCAGATGGGTATGGGCTTTGGGCTCTACCAGAGCGACAACGACGACATGTTCATGGCATACCGTTATTTAGGCAACCCGCCCTCGGGCTCGACCTATCTGGCGGTCGATGGTTTCTACTGGCCGGCTATCCTCGCCAACGATTACCTGGAGAATCAGAAGGCTATCGATTGCCCCGTCTATGAACCCGAGCTCGACCAGGCGGTAGGCGGGTACGGATCACTATTCCAGCAGGCCAATGCCCGGGGCGTTAACTACCGCCATTTTGTGTGGCGCAACCTGGACTACGGTTACAACTACCGGCATCTGGGCTCGAGTCTATCGGTGACCACGAGTCAAGACCCTAGCAGCATCCGCTACGCACCCGCCCGGGGCAGCGACGTGTTGTCGCCGTCGGAGACCATCATGCTCGCGGACAACTGGATCCAGGGCAACGAGGGGACACAACTTGAGTCCGGCTGGTATCTGCTGGTTGATAATTACGCCCAGGGTCTCAACGACGGCGTGATCCCGAATTCGGTGCACAGCGGTTCGGTGAACATCACCTGGGCGGACGGCCATGGCAGTTCGGTCTCCGTGAGTAATCCGCTGGACCCCTGGGATGATCTTACCTCAACGGTATTAGCTGAGAATAATAACGATGCGAACAACTGGTGGGACCGGAATTGATGATTGAATGTACGGTCTGTGGGTCCCCGGAGTGCAATGAAGTGACAGCGTGAATAGTGAACAACAACTGTTTTTATCCGGGGCCGATTGATTCGATTAGAGACGGTCCGTAGGACGTTCCTAGGGATTTCATTTCACGCCCGCATCATGCGGGACAGGTAGAAGGAGAGACGATGATGCAAGACGTATTGAAGTTTGCAGCGTTGAAGCGGGGCGCGGGCCTTTCACTGGCGGCGGCGGTCGTCGGGCTGGTGGGGGTACAGGCCCCGGCTGAAGCCGCCCTCGTGGCGAGGTACACCTACGATGAAGCCAGCGGCAACGCGCTGGACACCGGCGCGGCCCCGGCGGCCGATGGTGTGCTCCAGGCCAACGCCACCCGGTCGGCGGATACCCCAAGCGGCACGGGCTTTTCACTTGACATGACCGCGGACGGGCTCGAAAGCTACGTGAGCATGGGTGACCCGGCCAAGGTCGATACCCTCAGCCAGTTCACCATGACCACCTGGCTGAAACTCAGCGACCTGAACGCCAACAACGGCGGCAGCGGCAACGTCCGCCTGCTAGCCAAGCAGAACGCCGGGTTCTTCGACGGGTTCTCCTGGAACCTGAACAACCCCAACGACGGTGTCCGTGGCATCGACGATATGCGTATGGCGATGTTCATCGGTGGACAGACCGCGTTTGACTTCGGCTTCTCAATCGGCGCGGTTGGCTCCGAGGGCGACGGCGACTTCTCTGCGGTTGACTGGGTGTTCCTCGCGGTGACCTACGACGGCACGGCGACTACGGATAACCTGAAGTTTTATTCCGGCAGCAACGGCGCGGCTGTGACGCAACTGGGTGTGACCCAGACCGCCAACGCTGGCGCCTTGTTCTCAAGCGCCGGCACCGCGCAGTTCTGCGTGGGCTGCACCGACGCGGCTCCAGGCTCCGACTTCGCCGCCGAAGGCCTGCAGGACGATGTCCGTGTTTATGACAACATCCTCGACGCCGCGGGTCTTGATGTAGTTCGGCTTGAGAACGCCGGCTCGCCGGGCCTGGTTGGCGACCTCAACAGCGACGGGTTTGTCGGCATCGACGACCTGAACCTGGTCCTGGGCAACTGGAACCTGAACGTGCCTCCGGGCGACCCCCTGGCCGACCCTTCCGGTGATGGGTTCGTCGGTATCGACGACCTGAACCAGGTCCTGGGCAACTGGAACGCCGGCACCCCACCGACCGGTGGCGCTGCGGTTCCTGAGCCTGCTACGCTGGCCCTGCTGGGCCTCGGTGGCGTCGCCGTGCTGCGTCGTCGCTGAATCGGAAATCAAGGCCTGGTGCTTGAGAGGTAACGGTCTTAGGCACTGATCGCCAATGTTTATAATGTCATTAGACACTGAACCGGACGCCCTCCCACGGCGTCCGGTTTTTTTGTCAACAAGAACGGACTCTGCCCCAGGCGGCCTGATGTTGAATAGCATCGGTCTCCCGGACTAGAGGGGCTCAAGACACGGGCGTTGTCCGGTCGTCCCGGTTAGAATCATGCGATGCCCGGACAGATCACACGGCGGACACTGCTTGTATCAGCGCTCTTGCTTGGGCAGTTGGTGTGTCTGCTGGCGGCGTTGCTGTGGTTCGGGGCCTGGCTTGAACGTGGGCTTTCGTGGGTGGTCCGTGACCGGGTACTCTCGGCGTCGCATCAGATGGCGGTGCAGATCGTCCACATGATCGAGCTGATGGATATCAAAGATGCGACGCCGGGCTCGCCGGGCTGGGAGCGGATGCAGAAGCTGGTGGAAGATACGAAGCTGCCGACGGGCGGGTACTTGTGTGTCGTCAGCAGCCCCGATGGGCGCATGTTGTGCCACCCGGAGCTACAGGCAAACCCTGAATTAAAAGACAGGACATTGGACGACATCCTCAAGGGTGCGCGTGTGCCGGATATCCAAGGCGTAAGCGGCGGGGGTGGCGGGGCGCAGTGGACACGCCTGGCAGACGGGTCCTATGTCCAGAACATCAGCGCGATCCCCGGGCTCAACGCGCGGATGCTCGTGCATCAGCCCCAGGAGCCGCTTAGGCTGGCGGTCCTCGCGTTCATAGAACGTGTCCGCGCGATCGGGACGATCGTGGTGGTCGCGGTCGTGGTGATCTCCGCGCTGGTCACGCTGGTGATTGTCCGGCGGTACGAGAGCCGGCTGACAGAAATCAACCGCGGACTTGAGGCGCAGGTTGCCCACCGCAGCGCGGCGCTGTTGCGTAGCCGTGACGCGGTCATCTTCGGTCTGGCCAAGCTCGCCGAGTCGCGTGATGGCGAGACGGGCGAACACCTCGAACGTATCTCCAAGTACACCGAGATCCTCGCGCGTCAGGTCGCGTTATCACAAACGCCAGGCGGCGATGAGCCCTGGGTGCAGACGCTGGCCTCGACCGCGGTGCTTCACGACATCGGCAAGGTCGGTGTGCCCGATGCGGTGCTGCGCAAACCCTCGGCCCTGACCAACGAAGAGCGTGAGATCATCGAGAAGCACCCGTTCATCGGCGGTGACACGCTCATGGAGATCAAGCGGCGGTGGGGCGACGACCCGTTTCTGGCGACCGCCAGCCAGGTCTGCTTCGGGCATCACGAACGCTGGGACGGGACCGGCTACCCCTTCGGGCTCAAGGGCGAGAACATCCCGATGGCGGCGCGGATCGTCTCATTGGCGGACGTGTACGACGCCCTTACCAGCGAACGCGCGTACAAGGACGCGATGTCTCACGACGAGGCCTGCAAGATGATTTCCGACGCATCCGGCACACAGTTCGACCCCGCAGTGGTCCAGGCTTTCATCCAGGTGCAGTCGCAGTTCAAGGACATCGCCAAGCAGATCCGGGTCGATATCGCAGAACGGCCGGTTTCGGGGATGCCCACTGACTGAGTCTGAGGGCTGTTTGGGGCCGCTGGGCAATCAAAAATCGCCCTAAACTCCTTGTAAACACATAATTATGTGGTAGATTAGGTTGGGGCGATCTTACAATCCAGGCGATGAATCAACCTTCCCAGGAGGGGCTATGTCAGATTACACAATCAGCACGTCAAAGCCGGGTTTCAAGGCTCTCATGTCGGCCTTCTGCCTGACCGTGATGACCAGCGGCCCCCTCGTGCTGGGTGCGGTGCCTGCGCATCAGGCGGACGGTCTGACCGGCGGGTTTACGGTCAACAATATCCGTATCAACACCTTGGTCGCCCCCGTGACGACCGTGCCGATCGGCGGGTATCAGCCGCTGGTCGCGGTCAGCATGACCAATGAAGACACGGTCGACGACCTGGATTTTTTTGGTGTCAACACGGAGAACTACCTTCTGAACGGCCTGCCGGGCGCACACGCGCTGGCATCGAACGGATCGCCGCATTACGAAGTCGCGCTGTATGACACCGGTGCGCAGGTCCACCTGCTTACCGCCGCGGCGATCAGCAACTTCGACTTTGATGGGAACGACCTGCTGGGGACCACACAGTTCGCGGTCGGCGGTGCCGGCGGCTCCGAGTTGGTCACCATCCACGATCCGACGGGCATCTACGTCACCGGGTTCGGCAATGCCACCGGCGGCGCGAGCCTGTCGCTGAATACCTCGACGCTCGTCGGACAGTACAACGTCACCGTGGTCGGGGCCGAGGAACCCGGCTCGCTGCTCCCGGACGTGGTCGGCCTGCCTCTGGCCAGCCAGTACACCTCGGTGATCCGGACCGATCAACGCATGGAGATCGTGGTTGGCGCGGATACATTTGAGTCGCCAAACATTGAGCTGCTCCCCTTCGGCGACCCGGGCATACCCAACTACACACTCCACGCACCGCTGTCGCTGTTGCCCGGTGCGGCGTTCGCCAGCCCGCCCGCGTTTTTCCCCGGGTTTGAGAACCTCGAAGACTTCCACGACAACCCGTCTATCCCCAGCAATATCCCCGGGGCGATGTTCCTCACCGGCGACATCTCCAACGACGGGACCGACCTGGACAACCTGGATATGTTCTTTGACTCCGGCGCTCAGGTGACGGTCGTCTCCGAACTGACCGCCGCGAACCTCGGTTTTGACGTGGTTTTGGACACGCCCGACTTCACCGTCGAGGTGCAGGGGGCCGGCGGCACGGTCCTGGACGTGCCCGGCTTCTTTGTCGAAACTTTCAGCCTTGATACCGTCGGGGGTGACTTCACACTCACGAATGTGCCCGTGATCGTCCTTAACGTGCTGGACCCGCGCGACGGCATCAACCCCGTCCCCGCGATCGTCGGGACCAACCTCTTCGGTGACCGCAACATCGTCATCAACCCCGAACCCGGCAACGCCTTCCTCGCCATCAGCGACATCGTTACCCTCATCGGCGACCTGAATTCCGACGGCTTCGTCGGCATCGACGACCTGGCGATCATCCTGTCGCACTGGAACCAGACAGTCACCGAGGGCTACCTGTTCTCCGGAGACCCTACCGGCGACGGTTTTGTAGGCATCGATGATCTTTCGCTCGTGCTGGCCAACTGGAACAACGGCACACCGCCGCCCCCCGGATCACTCGCATCGATCCCCGAGCCCACCACCGCGGTACTACTCGTAACCGGCGGGCTGGTGCTGCTGCGTCGCCGTCACGTCTGAACCCGGCAGAGATTTATCGGCACAGGACCATGCCAGGCCGCCTGACTTGAACAGGTGTGGTCGATTTGTTGCGTGTAGAATACACGCCGCTTATAGGTTTCTCGGTATCAGGAGGCATGGCATGTCCCGTTTCCCCCTCGGCGTGGTTTGGTTGTTAACGCTGTGTTGTTGGACTTGTGTTGTTGAAGCGCAAGACACATGGCCGGGCTTCACCGCGAGCCCGCACTTCGGCGAGCAGGGCAGGGAGATGAAGATCGACGTGGGGGACCCCGGGATGAGGTTGCGTATTCTAGCGCCGGGTATAGACAAGATCGACCCGGACAGGCCGTCGCGTGTGATCTTTTTCGCCACACCCAACGGGAACACGGTCGAGCAGACGCTGGGCTGCCGGATGGCCGAGGGGATGGACTGGCACTTCGATATCCAGCACATCGCGGCGCAGCACCGGAAGCTGCAAGCGGTCAACACGCGCGAGAACCTGGTGCTGGTGTGCTTGCAGTCGGATATCCGCAGCTGGCCAACCTGGCGTCGCAAGCACGATAACAACGCGGAACTGATCCGGAAGACTGTGGATGAGGTGTTGTCGGTGATCCCCCTTGAGAACCCCAAGGTCACGCTCGCGTCCCACAGCGGCGGCGGCAGCTTCATGTTCGGCTTCATCAACGGCTCGGACGAGGTCCCCGAATGGGTCGACCGTTTGATCTTCCTCGACTCGAACTACGGCTACGACGACGCGGACAAGCACGGCGATAAGCTGATCGCCTGGCTTGACAATGTCGCCGAACGGCGTCTGATCGTGATGGCCTACGACGACCGGGAGATCACCTACAAGGGCAAGAAAGTTGTCAGCGATACCGGCGGGACCTACCGCGCGACCCACCGGATGCTCGACCGATTTAAGCAGTCAGGCGAGATCATCGAGAGCGAGGGGCACGGGTTTCATATCTTTGATGCGCTCAATGGCCGGGCGCGGCTGCTGATCCACCCGAACCCCGACAACATCATCCTCCATACACGCATGGTCGGCGAGATGAACGGCCACCTCTACGCGATGGCTATCGATACGCCCGAGCAGGAGCAGTGGGGCACGTTCGGCGGGCCCCGTGCCTACATGGACTGGGTGCAGTCACACCCAGAGGGCCACAGCCCTGAGCCGGATGAATTTGGGGGTGCTGATGAAACCGCCAACACACCGGATGCAATTCCTGACCGGCCCGCCGATGCGTTGGGAGGTCGGAAGTTCATGCTGAGTATCGCAGACCTGAGCTCCGACGACCGTGACGCTGCGATACGGGCCGAGCTGCTGCGTGGGAACATACCGGATTTTCTACGCGGGTTCGTGTCGGTCCACACACGCGCGAAGATCGGGGACGACTCGGAGCTGTCGGTGGTGTTCGAGGTGATGCCGGACTATCTGGCGGTCGGCAGCAATGAGGATTTCGTGCGTGTTCCGGTGACCCCGATGACGGCCCAAGCGGTCGCCGATGCGTTCGGATGCGTGCTGCCGACGCGCATGATGGTCAACGACATCTACACCCAGGCGGTGGTCAAGCTCCCGCCGCTGCCTCTGACCGAGGAGCGCACCTCGACTACCAGCTTTCTTCAGCACCACGGCCTGATCGAGTGGCAACGCCAGCAGGCCGGGGCAGAACTAGGGCAACTCACCGCCGGGATCAAGAAGGATCTGGTCGTCACCAATAAACTGAAAGAAAAACCCAACCGCGTCGCTATCTACGGTTGGCACTTGGTCACTGGCAAGCCCATCCAGCCAGTCTACGTCGGCCACGTCGATACCTATGTTGACTACAGCCACGGCGCACGTCTGGTGCGCAAGACGGTCGATGTCGCGGGTAAAACCAGGACCGTAGCCGAAATCCTGGCAGACCCTGATACCGCGCCGCTCTTTAGTGACGAGGGTGTGATTTCTAAGCCTATATATTAGTAAAGTGCGCCGAGGCGTTAGTATTTATGGCTAGAGCCTATAGATGTTTTGCCTGAAACCTTATAAAGAATATATATGCGCGATCGAAAACAACGCGAACCTAAAAGGCTAATAGTTCATCTTCATGCTTATGGCATTATTCTCGCTTTATCTTCGATGGTAGGTGCTGGGATAAATATTTGGTACCACTATTTTCATATCAGCAAGCATGCTTGGGATGACCAGGGAAACTACCTGATACAACCTCAAGGCTTCTGGTATGAGGTGGGGGTAGGGGCTACGTGGGGGGCACTCTTAGGCGTGTTATTCATACTCTACGGTGCGATCAGAAGAAGATTTCAGCCAGATAATAGACAAAGAGATATGTGAATATATTATTTATTCGCCCCAAGTAGCGGCCACATCTTCCGCCCCGCGCATCGCGCGGAGTACGTTACCGCCCATGATCTTACGCACGGCTTCTTCATCGTAGCCACGGTTCAGTAGGGCCTGCGTGATGAAGGGGTAGCAGGTCACGTCTTGGAGCTGGCTGGGGAGCCGGCTGACGCCGTCGAAGTCGGAGCCGAGCCCGACGTGGTCGATGCCGGCGACCGCGACGATCTGGTCGATGTGGTCGATCACGTCGTGGATCGTGCCGGAGGGATACGGGTTGGCTTTGCGCCAGGCGTCTTTCGCTTTTTTGTAGTCTTCCTCGTCGGGGTGCTTCGCCTTGAGTTCGCGGTCAACGTCGAACATCTCGGCCATGATCTTCGCGGCCTCAGGCTCGACATAGCCGGAGAAGAAGTTGACCATGACGACCCCGCCGTTGTCGCGGACGGTTTCGAGCACATCGTCCGGGACGTTGCGGTCGTGCTCGGCGATGGTGTAGGACCCTGAGTGAGACGCGATCACCGGGGCCTTGGTCACGCGCAACACGTGACGCATCGCTTCGGCGGAGATGTGCGAGATATCGACCAGCATGCCGAGCCTGTTCATCTCCAGGACGATCTCTTCGCCCAACGGCGAGAGCCCGCCGGTGATCGGGTCGTCTGTGGCGGAGTCGCACCAACTCAAACTGTCGGCGTGGGTGAGGGTCATGTACCGTACACCCAGGTCGTAGAACTTCCGCAGCGTGCCAAGCGACTCCTCGATCCCGTGCCCGCCCTCCATGCCGATCATCGAGGCGATCTTCCCTTCGGCGTGGATGCGTTCGACGTCGTCGGCGGTCAGCGCCAACTCGAACGTCTCGGGGTAGCGCTCGATCATCCGGTGGATCAGGTCGATCTGTTCGAGCGTGTACCGTGCGCCGCCGCCGGTCTGGATCGTGGACGGGGGAACGTAGGCCGACCAGAACTGCGCACCAAGCCCGCCCTGACGAAGGCGTGGGATGTCGGTGTGCAGGTCGGGCTGGGGTTGCGCGATGTCGATCTGATCAAAGGAGGAGCCGCCATCCTTGCGGATCTGGTAGGGCAGGTCGTTGTGGCCGTCGATCACGATGCAGGTCTTGTGGACCTCCCAGCCGTGGTCGGTCATCACGACGTCAGATCGATCGGTCGAGGTAACCGTCTCCCCATCGGCTTCGGTTGCGAGACACAGCGCACAGAGAAACGCACCACAAATAGCAAACTGCAACCAGGTTTCCATTGCTCGACTCCTTATCCGTTTCATTTCGACACCGCCCATACATCCACGTAATGCTCCCCGGGTTCCATCATATCCTAACCCGATCGGGCGCGGTTGTCTGGGAAATAGAAAGGAGGCGTAACGAGGATCCGTTACGCCTCCTTTGTGGGCTAAATGATGCTAACTGTCCGCGAGATTTAACGCCGGCGTCGCAGCATAGCCGCTGAGCCCAGCCCGATGATTGCAAGGCTGGCGGGTTCGGGTACCGAGGCCCCCAAGCCGGGCGGCAGCGGTGCCCCGTTGTTCCAGTTGGCGAGGATGACGTTCAGGTCGGCGATCCCGACGAACCCGTCCCCGTTGACATCGGCGGCGAGGTTGCCCGGCGGGACGAGCTGGTTCCAGTTGGCGAGGATGATATTCAGGTCGGCGATCCCGACGAACCCGTCGCCGTCCAGGTCGCCACGTAGGAACAGGTCCAAGGCGTCCAATTCGTCGCCGAAGTTGGATACCTGGACGGTGCCGCTGCGTACGGTGGCGAGGCCGAGCGCTTCGGCTGGGATGTAGAGGCTGGGCGTGCCGAAACCGCCGGCGATGGGGACGCTCAGGACGTCGCCTTCCTCGATGTTGGTGCCGGTCAGGCTATCGGGTTGTCCGATGACCGCAGACCCACGCCGGACGGAAAAGAGGATGCGGTCAACGGCGGGGTTATACAGCGCATCGCCGTCGTCGATGAGGATCAGGGCGTCCAGGTCGTCGGTGTCGAAGCCGAATATATCCAGACCCAGAGCGACGGAGGGGGCGTAAACGACCGGTGCTCCGCCCGCACGTGAGACCAGGATGTCGCCGCCGGCGAATGCGTTACCCGTCGCGGTCGCACCGTTCAGCGGCGGGCCGTCTAACGGGTCAATAAAACCTGAGTCCAGCGAGAAGAAGATCGGGCCAAAGATATCATTTTGTAAGGTATTGATATTCAACGCGTCGAGGTTGTCACCCGCACAGCCAAAGAAACAACCCGGTGCCATCGGTTCGAGCAGGCCCAGTCCGGGCGCGAATGAAGGTCCCAGACCATCGCCGTCGAGGAAGACCCGGTTGTTTGGCCCGGTCCCGGGTACTGGGACCGGTGTGCGGTTGACCGGGCCGTTGTAGACAAAGACGTCGGCGGCCGCTTCATTCAGCCCCGCGAGTGGGCCTTCACTACGCATGTTGGGCGCCAGGGGGGGCGCGAGTGGATCGCCGCCGGCCCATTCATCGACGGAGAACATCAGTTGCACGCCCAGGTCGTGGCCGTAGGATAACGCGTCCAGCTCCATCGCGGGCAGGCCAAACGGCGGTGGGTTGAATCCGAGTCCTCCGGGCGCCATACCACCGATCCCAGGCAACGCACCGACGACCAGGCCCGGCGGCGGCAGCGGCCCGGGGCCGGGCGGGTTGGGTGCAAACGGTCCTATGGTGACGGGTGTCAGGATCGAGCCTTCGTCGATCTGGATACCGAACATCCCGTCGGGTACACCGGTGTTCGGCCCCGGTGTGTTGTTGTTGAACCGGCTCTGCATATCGATCGAGAACGTCGGCCAGACCTGGCCTTGCAGACTTGGTGCGATTGCCATCGACGCGACGGCACAACTCAGCAAACATTTCTGACTGATAACACACTTGAACATGATAGAACCTCCACACCCCGGTGGTTGCGATGACATGGTGTTAGTTAGAAAGACGTGTGACCACCCCTGATCCCTCCCCTCTATTCCCCGGCCCGTGAACTACGGAGTCGTAGATACGATAATTATTATCATGATCTGGGCGCTAGGATGCAACCTATTTCTGAGTTTGGCGCTGAAAATGCATGAAAATAAACATAACCAGCCGAATAATTTGCTGCGGGTTCATGAATCTGCCCAATCCCACTACCACTTTATACGAATCCCGCCGGTGATCGGGTCGCGAGACAAAGCACACAGATAAACGGGCCACACACAACGATCTGTATCCAGGTTTCCAAAGTTTTATTCCTTGGCCGGTGTTTGATGCACAGCGCCTGTCAGCCCGGTTCGGTTTTTTTATCACCAGGTTTATCCTGACCCCCGAGCAGGCAGGACTGACCCTGAATAACAAAAGGCGTGACGGATGGCCGTCACGCCTTGGTTGGGTAAGTGTTCAGATGCGGACACTAGCGCCTGCGACGCAGCATCGCCAGTGAGCCCAGGCTCAGCACCGCCAGGCTCACCGGTTCGGGTACGGATGCCCCCGCGGTTGGTGGCAGCGGGGCACCGGTGTTCCAGTTGCCCAGGACGACGTTCAGGTCGGTGATCCCGACAAACCCGTCGCCGTTGACATCCGCTGAGGGATCGGCCGGTGGCACGGGCTGGTTCCAGTTGGCGAGGACGATGTTCAAGTCATTGATGCCTACGAACCCGTCGCCGTCCAAGTCACCCTGAAGGAACAGGTCCAAGGCATCCAGCTCGTCACCCCACGGAGACAACTCTGTGGTGTTGCTGCGCGCGGTGCCAAGGCCCAGGGCTTCGGCGGCGATGTAGATGCTCGGGAAGGGTGAGGCGCCGCCGGGTATAGGCACGCTCAGCACGTCACCCGGCTCGATCGGCATGCCGTACAAGCTGTCAGGTCGGCCGATGACCGCCGAGCCGCGCCGGACCGAGAAGAGGATGCGGTCGACCGCCGGGTCGTACTGCGCGTCGCCGTCGTCCTGGAGGATCAGGGCGTCCACGTCATCGGTATCAAAGCCCTGAAGGTCCAGTCCAAGTGAGCCCGCGATCGTGTAGAGGAAGGGCACGCCCCCGGCACGCGAGACGATGATATCTGAGCCGGAGAAGCCATTATTTATGGCGGTGCCAGTGTTGACCAATGGACCGTCCAGCGGGTCGGGGAACTGGGAGTCAAGAGAGAAGAAGATGGAAGCCTTGACATCGGTGATCGTGCTGTTGATGTCCAGCGCGTCAAGGTTGTCCCCCACGCAGTTGCCTCCGCAGTTCGGTGGCATGGGTTCGAGCAGTCCCAGGCCGCGCGCTCCGCCGAGCGGTGAGGGAAAGCCGTTGCCGTCGATGAACTGCCTGTTGCCGGGGCCTACGCCGCCGGCGGCCGGGGGGGGTGTTCGAGTCACGGTGCCGAGGTACGTGAACACGTCTGCTGCCGCTTCACGATTGATAGACAGCGCGCCCTCACTGAACACGTTAGGCGGCGCTGCGGGGGCCAGGAAGTCGCCCCCGGCCCATTCGTCGACGGAGAACATCAACTCGATGCCGTAGTCGTGCCCGTAAGAAAGTGCGTCGAGTTCGACGGACTGTAATCCACCAATCGGCCCGGGCAGGATCCCCAGACCACCGGGGACCGAACCGCCTGCCCCGGCAAATGATCCGACCATGAGACCGGGCGTGGGCAGGGGTGCTAACAACGGGACCTGCGGGACGTTCGGGCCGGGGGGGCCGGGCGGTGCGACCGAGAGGATCGATCCTTCGTCCAGGTCAAACCCGCCCCAACTGTCCGGAAATCCCGTGCCCGGTCCAGGGAAGTTGCCATTGGTCGCGCTCTGCACGTCGATCGAGAACGTCGGCCTGACCTGGCCTTGCAGACTTGTAGTGAGCGCCATCGACGCGACGGCACAACCCAATAAACATCTATGACAGATAACGCGCTTCAACATGATAGAGCCTCCACCCCCCGGTGGTTGCGATGATAGGGTATTCGAAAGATGTGTGACCACCCCTGATCCCTCCACCTTTTCCCCAATCGGGACTTTCTGAAATCCAGCAAATGCGCAGACATTATCCGATTCGAGGGGCCGGGTTGCAACCTTTATGTACGATCAAAACCAAAAATGAATAAAATTAATATAAAAACAGCCGCCATTCAGGCGGCTGTTTTTGTAATAGAGATTCGGTAACGAAAAAATCTGTATTGCCGTTTCGTTGGCGTTAAGCGTTGTCAGTCCTTGAGTAACTCGCCGTAATCCTTCTTAAGCTTCTTAACCTTGGGCAGGGCGACCGCGCGGACGTAGGGCTGGTCCGGGTTCAGCCGGACAAAGTCCTGGTGGTCCTGTTCTGCCGTGTAGAAGCCGGTCAACGGTTCAAGAATGGTTGCGATAGGCTTGTCGAACTTGCCGCTCTCTTCCAGTTGTTTGATGTACGCCTCGGCCGCCTGTTTCTGCTCATCGTCCGCATAGAAGATGGCGGATCGGTACTGCGTACCGACGTCATTGCCCTGACGGTTCAGTTGGGTCGGGTCGTGAGCGACGTGGAAGAACAGCTCCAGCAGCTTATCGAAGCTGACCGTGTTGGGGTCGTAGGTGATCTGTATCACCTCGGCGTGTTTGGTCTGCCCGGCGCTGACTTCGTAATAGCTCGCGGAATCTTTGAGACCGCCGGCGTACCCGCTGACGACATCGACGACACCCTCGACCGGCTCGAACACCGCCTCGGTGCACCAGAAGCAGCCGCCCGCCAGGACGAGGGTGGCCAGCTCGCTCGCGGGGTCGGCGAGTTCAGCGAGCTTGTCGCTCTCGGTGAAAATCAACGACTCACTGTTCAGGCAGTGTCGCATCCCGGTCGGGGCGGGGCCATCATCAAAGACGTGGCCCAGGTGGCTGTTACAGCGGGCGCACTCGATCTCCGTGCGTGTCATGCCGTAGCTGTTGTCAACAAGTTCCGCGACGTTACCCGGGGAGATGGTCTGGAAGAAGCTGGGCCAGCCCGTACCGGAATTAAACTTGGCGTCGGACGTGTAAAGCGGCAGCTTGCAGGCAGCGCAGGCGTAGACACCTTCCTTTTTATTGTCCAATAGCGTCCCGCAGAAAGCGCGTTCCGTACCTTCTTTGCGGAGGATCTTGAACTGTTCGGGGGTGAGCAGTTCCATCCATTCCTCGTCTGTCTTAACGACCTTGGATGACTTGACCGGGCCGACCAGTTCGCCGTCTTTATTAAAGACGTGGACCTGGACGACGCCGGATTTTGCGTTCTCGGGCATGCTGGACTCCTCTGCGAAAGCCCCGTACGAATCAAACCAGCCCTGCCGGAGCCCCGCCTGTACCAGGAAGACGATCAGGGCGAGCCCGGCGATTGTGGTGAGGATGCGTATTGGCTTCATGGTAACGATATAACCTTGGATGCAAGTGGGTTATTCCCGATAGGGTGGTTTGCGGTTGTAGGGCTAAGTGACAATCTATAGCGCCGTGCGGCCTACGAGTCAAGGGTATACGGCCTGAAGGACCGCGTCCGGGTAATAGTGCATGCAGATGGCATCGACGTCGTGCCCGGTGAGTCCCATCCCCAGCGCCCCGATCTGACAGAGCCCGGCTCCGTGGCCCCAGCCGGCCCCTCGGAGGTGGATTGTTTCGATTTTGCCGTCGCCGCCACGTCTGATCGTCAAAGCAAAAGCGCTGCTGTACAGGAAGCCCCGGTGCAATACCTCGCGGATGCGGTACTCGCTGTCCAGGGTGTGTGTCTGTTCGTTGCCGTTTTCATCGATCCACCTCAGTTCAAGCCTGCTTGCTCGCCCGCTGACCCCACGCGAAGTCACTCGCACGTCGCGCAGCTCCGATATCATCTCCGCCTCGGGCAGCTTGTCTCTAAGCAGGCCTTCCAATTCGTCGCGGCTGTATTTCACATCCCATCGGAAGTAATCGTCGACCTCATCGACCCGGCCCAGGTACTTGCTGATGGAGTCGACCGGGACGACGTGCGTGCTGCAGTAGGCTCTGGTATGACTCAGCCAGTCGCCATTAAGAAACGCATCGAGGTTGCTCTCGGTGACGGGCATGAAGTCATGCACGGGGTCGCCCTTGGGCGCGTCGATGACCGCGCTGATCCCGGGCTTGGGTCGTCCCCAGACGTGCTCCGCCAACTCGGAGATGCCGCCACAGCTCTTGGCGTAGTTGGCGTCGAGGACCTTGTTCTTCGGGTCGATCAGGACGAGTCCCCGCGTGCCCCGGACGGCATCGATGGCCGACTTGCTCATGTCGCCGGTGCCCTGGTAGCGCTGGCAGCAGTCGTCGTTGCACCGGTCGAACGGCTCGTCTTCGTGCTTGGGCTCCGTCATCGCCAGCAGCCAGGACCGTGCGACGACGCACTGGGCTTTTAAGAACTCGACCGGGCAGGCGCTGCCCATCTCGGCGGTGATGACGCCGACCAGGTAATCCTCAAGGAGGATGTCGTTGACCATGACGATCCCGCCGGGCGCGTTGACGAACTCCAGGGAGCCCTGGAGGGTCTGGTCCGCGTTCTTCTGCCAATGGAAACCCCGCCCGGCGACGATGTCGCGCACGAGGATGCCGGCACCCCGTGCGGCGTCGATTTTCTCTTGCGGATCGATGCGCAGGCGGTCGGTGGGGCCGAGCGTGTCCTCTGCAGTGTGTAGGATCAGGCCTTCGTCCGTGCGTTCGACGGTCAGGTCTGTACAGCTGGGCAGCGTGACGTCATCGGTATGATTGCCTGTCACGCGGCACGCGCCGTCTTGCAGGACGACGTGAATCCTGTCGACTTGATCGCTTTCCAGGATCACGCCGATACGGACACTCGGCTCCGCCCGTGAGGCGGGGGTCCATTGATGGATATCGATCGGCTCTTCGGTAATGTTCAAGTTCGGCCTTTCGATCTTCGGGGAGCGCGGACAGGCTATCAATCTCATCCGCTATCTATTATCTCACGTTGATCCAGTGTGTCAAAGTATTTAGGGGTAGGGCGGCTGTCACAGGCCATCGGTAAAGGCTTGCCGAGTTCGTGCTATTTTAAGCCTTATGTTGGTACGGCTAGAGATGTTTGCTAAACTACATTGTCTGTCCAGTGTCCGTGATTGATCAATCTTTAGCCGGGCTTGGGGCGGAGTACTGAGTTCATATCCGAAGAAGTTGTGCCTTCTCTGGGGCATGATCTGTTTCTGCGCGGTTACTTCGGCGGTGTGTCCCGATGCCAACGCTCAGATCGATCCCTCGTCTGTCGTGGTGCTGTTCAATAAAAGCAGCCAGGACAGCTTCAATATCGCAAAACACTACGCCCGGGTCCATCCGGGTGTCCGGCTGGTTGGGCTCAGCCAGGTCAGCACCGCCGAGGAGGTCACCCAAGACCACTACCTGGACGTGATCCGCCCGCAGGTCCTCGCAGGGATCGACGCGGATACGGACATCATCGTCACCACCAAGGGGCTGCCGCTACGGATTCACAATACCACGCAGAACCCCGGGACATACCCCGGCTATCGCGGTGAGAAGTACGGGATGTCGATCCCCAAAGACTGGTGGAAACCTTATTCGAGCCTTGAGAGTGAGCTGACACGTATCGACATAATCGAAACCCCCGAGCAGATGGGCGACCAGTCTTTCCTGCTATCGGGGTCGATGTTTTCGTTTGACACGAGCCACCACGCCGCGAATCCATACTATGACAGCGGTGTCGGCTTCGACCGCGGCGATCCTGCGAACGAGGGGATACGGCTCACCGCCCGGCTTGATGGGTTTGATGTCCAGGATGTCATCGACAGCATCGACCGGGCACAGCGTGCGTCACTCACGCCAGGTCCACAATACTTTGTGGTGGATGACGACCCCGATGCCCCGGGGGCCAGTGCGGACCTGATGCCCGAGCTGGTCAACGATGTTCTGATCCCTGCGGGGCGGCAAGTCGTTTTTGATTCAAGTTCGTACGACGTTACGACGGCACCCGGGCCGGTGATCGGTTATGTCAGCCACGGATCACAGGCGGGTGTGAACGACTTTATTGATCAGCTTGATTTTGACCTCGCACCCGGGGCGGTGTTTCACACCTGGGAAAGCTATAACGCCTGGAGCTTCCAGGAGGGCAACAACCTCTACGGGCAGGGGCTGGCCGGGGCGTGGCTCGCCAAGGGCGGGACCGCGGCGCTAGGGCATGTGCAGGAACCCAAAGCCGCCCGCACGAATGTCGCCAACGAAGACATCCTGTTTGACATGCTTCTGCAAGGCTACACATTCGCCGAGGCCGCGTGGTCCGCCACGGCCCAGCTTTCCTTTGTGAACACGGTCATCGGCGACCCGCTGATGACGTTTCAGCCTTGGGTGACCGGTGACACGAACCTCGACGGCGTGCTGAATATCATTGATCTGAATGCGGTCCTGGCTCACTGGAATCAGGCCGTGGTGCCCTACAACACCCGGCAGGGCGA
>JAJDCW010000303.1 GCA_029260635.1 Phycisphaeraceae bacterium
ATCAACCCCGCAGCCCTTCCTGCTCCCGGTTTTTTCTGCCGTCTGCATTTGCCCTGTCACCACGGCGGGTCCGTCTATACCGGCTGTGTCGTCTGGCTGGACCTATAACAGATAAATCCGGCACGAGTTAACCCAAGCGCTGATTTCATTGCTAAACCCCGACGATGAGATCACTGCTGAAATCGGGCAAAGGCCCGGTGGCACTAATTGAATCGGAGTGCGGCCCAGGGTCGTCGGGTGGATCAGAATGATTTGGGTATGGCCCGGATCAGTTCAATCGGAACGAAACCCAGAGAAGAAAGACGCACCCCAGGAGGACCGGAGAAATGAGTCGGATCAATACCAACGTCAACTCGCTGATCGCCCAACGTATTCTGGGCACGCAAAACAACAGCCTCAGCAAGTCGCTGGAGCGGTTGAGTACAGGCTTCCGGATCAACCGGGGCAGCGATGACCCGGCCGGCCTGATCGCTTCCGAGAAGCTCCGCTCCGAGAAGGCGTCCATCGCCGCCGCCATCGGCAATGCCGAACGCGCCGAGCAGGTCGTCAACGTCGCGGAAGGCGGCTTGCAGGAAGTCCAGAGCCTGCTGCTTGAAGTGCAGAGCCTGGTGACGGCTTCCGCCAACGACGCCGGCCTCAGTGCCGAAGAGCGTGACGCGAACCAGCTGCAGATCGACCAGATCCTTCAGACCATCGACCGGATCTCCTCGACGACCAGCTTCCAGGGCACCAAGCTCCTGAACGGCTCGTTCGACTTCCAGGTCTCCGGTCAGGCGACCACCGTCCTGGACTTCCAGGTCGACGGCGCCAAGTTCACCGACGGCACCAATACGCTCGTGCAGGCACTGGTCACCCAGTCCGCCCAGCACGGCTCGATCTTCCTGTCCACCGACGGGGCTCTGGCCCTGGACGACGACGCGGACTCACGTCTGGTCTTCGATGTCGCCGGTGCACTGGGTTCACGTGAATTCAGCTTCGCCTCGGGTGCCACCGCCGCTCAGATCGTCACCGCCATCAACTCCTTCAAGGGTTCGACCGGCGTGTCGGCCGCGACCGGCGGCACGGGTGTGCAACTCAAGAGCACCGGATTCGGCTCCGACCAGTTCGTTTCGGTGAATGTCGACTCCGCACCGGGCCTGGCGGGCCTGACCGGTGTTTACTTCGCCTCGGCCACCGATGAGGGCACGGTTTCGACCGTCGCCGGCAGCCGCACCACCTTCGCCACCGCAAATGGGGCGATCCGTGACGACGGCCAGGACGTCGCCGCCACCGTCAACGGCAACACCGCAGCGGGCAAGGGCCTGAACCTCTCGGTCAACACCGACGGGCTTAACGCCACTATCCTGCTGAACTCCGGTGCCGCCCAGGCGATCGCCAGTATCGACGCCTTTACCATCACAGGCGGCGGAGCGGAGTTTAATATCGGACCCCGCGTCGATATCGCCAACCAGGTCCGCCTGGGCATCGGCAACATCGCCACCCGCGAGCTGGGTGCGACCTACGTCAGCGGCGTGTCCTACAACCTCGACGACCTGGGCTCCGGCAAGCTGTTTGACCTGGATGACGGCGACCTGAGTATCAGCCAGGACATCATCAACAGCTCGATCGACAAGATTTCCACCCTCCGCGGCCGTCTGGGCTCGTTCCAGAAGAACGTCGTCGGCTCCACGATCAACTCGTTGAACGTCGCACTGGAAAACATCAGTGCCGCCGAGAGCTCGATCCGCGACACCGACTTCGCGGCCGAGACCGCCGAGCTGACCCGGTCCCAGATCCTGGTGGCCGCGGCGACCAATACCCTGGCGATCGCCAACAGCCGACCGCAGAACGTCCTGGGCCTGATCGGGTAATCCCGACCGATAAGTCTCATCTAAAACACCTCCCTCAGCGGCGGCCTACCACAGGCCGCCGCTTTTTTTTGCGCGCCCAAACGCCGGCTCCACCCCACGTCTGACCCGGTCTTCACTCAGAAGCGCCAATAACGTACAGATTTTTTTCAGGCCATATCTTCAGCCGCGGCCCTGAACACACGTGATTATCGGCCCGCCCGATTATTCCGGTTGTAACGACCTTAAGCCGGTGTCCGGTTGTGACGATCATTCCGGCTGCATGGGCAGCGTAAGACCCGTGCACCGTTTCAACCGGAGACCCGTGATGGATACCTGTTCCGATAAGACCTTCGACGCTGGTGGGTGGCGAAAGCCCTCTCCGCCCGCCGAACATGGTCATGCAATCGGGCGTATCGCCGGGCCACGGTGGGCCGAACACGACGCCCTGAAAATCACCGCGGGTGGACGACCTCCCCCGCCCAGCTCCCACACTCCACGGATGGAGAAAGGAGCCTCGACATGAGTACATGACATCAACGTCAGTCAATGCAAACAACACAGAAGTACAAGACCGGGTGACTCGTCGTCACCCACGTATCGGAAAGCATCACATCGGATCGGAGATCTGTGACCGTACTAGGCAGGAGCCTAACACCCTAACGGGTGATCCACAGAACCGCGTGTTTCACGGAGGATCGACACCATGAGTCGTATCAACACAAACGTCAATTCACTGCTCGCTCAGAGAATCCTGGGCCAGCAAAACCAGTCACTGAACAAGTCTTTGGAACGGCTGAGCACCGGCTTCCGCATCAACCGCGGCGCCGACGACCCCGCCGGGCTGATCGCAAGTGAGAACCTGCGTTCAGAGAAGGCTTCGATCACCGCGGCGATCGGCAACGCCGAACGCGCCGACCAGGTGGTCAACATCGCCGAGGGCGGCCTGCAGGAGATCAACTCCCTGCTCCTGGAAGTCCAGGGACTCGTCGGCTCGTCCGCCAACGACGCCGGCCTCAGCACCGCTGAGAAGAAGGCGAATCAGCTGCAGATCGACTCGATCCTGCAGACGATCGACCGGATCGCCTCGGCGACCAGTTTCCAAGGCACCAAACTGCTCAACGGCACCTTCGACTTCACCACCAGTGCTCAGGCTTCGACCGTTGAAGGCTTCACCATCAACGCCGCCAAGCTCGAGACCGATGACCACCGCGACGTGAAGGTGCTCGTCACACAGTCGGCGCAGCACGCCGGCCTCGTGCTCTCCACCGGCGGAACCACCCTGGACCTCTCGGCGACCTCCGCCAAGTTCACGTTCGAGCTCACCGGTGCGCTTGGGTCACGTGAGTTCACCTTCGCTTCGAGCACGGCTCTGTCCGCCATCGCTGCCTCGGTGAACACATTCACGTCGATCACCGGCGTCTCCGCCGCCTCGACACAGACCAGTGCGATTACCTTCAAGAGTACTGATTACGGCTCCAGTCAGTTCGTCAGCATCGAGATCTCCGATACCGGCGGTCAGGCCGGTTCGTTCACAACCCTGTCCTCGTCGGACGAGAACACTATCAGTACCGAGGCGGCCAATATCGAGACCATCGCGGCCGTCGCCAGCGGCAGCGGCAAGCGGGACGAAGGCCAGGACGTGGGTGCCATTATCAACGGCATCTCGGCCACTGCAGAAGGCCGTAACGCCAGGATCGTGTCCGACTTCCTGGATATCTCACTGGACCTGACCGTCGCTGGGTCGACGACCCTCGGCAGCATCGACGCGCTGACCATTACAGGCGGCGGTGCCAAGTTCAACCTCGTGCCAAACGTCGATATCCAGAACCAGGTCAGCATAGGCATCGCCAACGTTGCCTCCCGTAACCTCGGTTCGCTGTCCAACGGGTACCTGGACGACCTGGGCTCATCGAAGGTGGGCAACGTCGTCGACGGCAGCCTCGAGACGGCACAGAAGATCGTCAACGACTCGATCGAACAGATCTCGTCGCTACGCGGTCGGCTCGGTGCCTTCCAGAAGAACATCGTCGGCGCGACCATCCGGTCGTTGGGTGTGGCTCTCGAGAACACCAGCGCCGCCGAAAGCTCCATACGTGACACCGACTTCGCCACGGAGACCGCGGAACTGACACGTAGTCAGATCCTGGTCAACGCCGCGACGAACGTGCTGGCGATCTCCAACAGCCAGCCGCAATCGGTCCTGTCTTTGCTCGGGTAACCCTGAGCCCCTGATCGCAGGAAGCCTCGCCTAACACGCGGGCATCCGATCACTGATGCGGAACGGCGGCCGGAAACGGCCGCCGTTTCTATTTATATAGGCCCGGCATAATCACCCAAGCCGCCCCACCACCCGGCTAAGACTGCCCACGGTTTTGTCACGCCGGCCCACATCAACGACCGATAATCCTTAAGTACATACCCCGGAACCGTATAAAGCAGCCCCATGCACGTCATGCTCTCCTACCCCAAGTCGGGCCGAACCTGGATCAGGTTCATGGTGGACAGTTACCTGTGCCGGGCCTTCGACCTGAGCTGTCCGAACGTCTTTGACGCCGAGAAGCAGCTCAAGCAGGTGCATCCGGTCGAGTGGACCCACCTGACCGGGGCCATGATCGGCAAGCTGCCCTACTGGGCGATGGGCCCCTGGCAGTTCGACGAGGCCACCCGGCGGGTCCCCTGGCTGGTGCTGACCCGGAATTTCCGGGCCACCCTCGCCAGCGCCTACTTCCAGGCCCGCGACCGCATCAAGGTCTTCACCGGCACGCCGTCGCAGTTCGTCCGCGACCCGCGCTACGGGGCGATCAAGATCGTCAGCTTCTACAACCAACTCGAGGAGCTGCGCCCCACGCTCACTGACTGCCAGCTGTTCAGCTACGAACAGTTCACACAAGAGCCAGCACAAGAACTCCGCCGGATGATCGAAACGCTGCACCTCAAAGCCGACGACACGCTGATCGACGAAGTGATCGAGGCCGCCAGCTTTGAGAACATGAAACGGCTCTCGGTCGCCCCCGAATACGCCGGCTCGGTCATCGCGCCGACCGACCCGACGCGCCCCGAGACCTTCAAGGTCCGCAGCGCCGGCCGAGACAAGAAAGACCTGTTCAACACCGACGACAACGCCTACATCGATCAGGTGGTCGATCTGCTCTTTCTGCACAAGGACCACCCGGACTACCAGAATTGCCTCGGCACCCCAACCAAAACCAAACCCGCACAACCCGTCACCAACTAACCAATCGTTGTATGCATCCGTCCCTCAGCCCCCGGCTCCGCCGGGGGATATCAAATACACACCACGAAAACCCCATGCCTGCCACCATCACGCCCGCCAAACCATCCACGCTCCAGCACGTCGACGACCTGCTGAGCAAGCAACTTTTCTTCATCGTCGGCTGCCAGAAGTCCGGCACCACCTGGGTCGAACGACTGCTCAACGGCCACCCGGACATCCGATGCCACGGCGAGGGCTACTTCGCCCCCGTCCTGATGCCGTTGTTGCAGCAAGCGATCCAGGCCTACAACCAGCGGCAGAAAGCCGGGCCAGAAGGGCTTTTCACGGATAGCGACCTCAGAGAACTGCTGCGCACCGCGGTCGGTCTGAGCTTCGCGCGCTGGGTCGGTGATGCCGAGGTGCAGGCCATCGGCGAGAAGACGCCTGAGAATGCGTTGTGCATGACCCCGCTCTTGCAGTGCTTCCCCGACGCGAAGTTCATCCACATCACCCGCGACGGCCGAGATGTCTGCGTCTCCGGCTGGTTCCACAATCTACGCAAGGCCGGCCCCGACTTCGCCAAGAAGTTCCCCGACCTGAACAAATACATCCAGTACACCGTCACCCAGCACTGGCTGCCCTACATCCAACACGCCCAGCAGTTCGGCCAGCAACACCCCGAACGCTATCTGGAACTCCGCTACGAAGACCTGCACGCAGACCCCGAAACGCAGACGAAGCACCTGCTGACTTTCCTGGGCATGGACGACAGCGAACAGGCCACGCTCGCCTGCCTCGAGGCCGGCAGCTTCAAGAAGCTCACCGAGGGCCGGACACGGGGCGAAGAAGACAAGGCCTCCTTCTTCCGCAAGGGCGTCATCGGCGACTGGCAGAACCATTTCGACGAATCCAACCTCGCCGCCTACAACCAGGCCGCCGGGGACCTGCCCGGCAAGCTCGGATACATTTGATTCCAGCGCGAATGTAATCCATCCGTAGTCTGCGGTCACCCGGTTTAGCCCGGGCCGCCACGCCCGGAGCCCGCCGCGTGGTCGCAACGGCTAAACATGACACCTACGATTAGAGTAGGTGTGACCTAACCACACCCCACGCAACGACGCGAATTGTCCCCCCTCGGCGGATCGTGCTTCAGCAAGTGTCTCCCCCACGCGATCCCAACCCAATAGCCCCAACCCACTTGACGCCCACCCCCGATCGGGTAATGTTTAACCCCGATGGAGCACCCCTCCACCCCGGGCGATTAGCTCAGTTGGCTAGAGCGCACGGATCACACCCGTGAGGTCGAAGGTTCGAGTCCTTTATCGCCCATCAGACAGCACCCGCGAAAGCGGGTGTTGTCGTTTCTCAATCCTGGATGCCACCGGACAGGACCCGCTCTCACCGGAGCCGGCCACCACCCACCAGACACGCAACGGCGAAGAAACAACCCAGTGTCGCGGGCTCCGGCACGATGTGGTTCACATAAATGTCCCCGTTCTGTGAGTACACAACCGTATCACCGCTGATTTTAACAAACTGGTCATGGACGAATCCACCACTCTGAACAACCGGGAACGGCGTAGCCAACGGGTCTGACACATCGATACCGAATATCTCAGATACCCCGTTATCAAACCGGCGGAACAGCACAATGTCACCGAACAAATCGCCCAGCAACTGATCGGTAGAACTAAGCGCCAGAGGCCTGATACTCGCGGTGGGGTCATCCACATCCGCCACTTGAATCTGCCACAGACTTGTCCCGACCGAATGATTCCAGACAACCCAATCATCATTCACAAGCGGGTTGCCTAACGCGGTACTCAAGTCCAGTTGAATCGGTGCGGCCTGGGGATCACTTAGATCAAGCAAATTAAAAGTCTTGGTATTCGTGCCTATGCGTCCATCACTCACGGCAAAAGCAAGCCGGTCTCCTGATACGTGGCTGGTTATCGAGACGGCCTCGTGTGCATGATCGGTTATCTGAAAGTCCCCCGCCCCAAGATCGGACAGGTCGATGCCGTAAACCTCCGACTCGTATGTCGTAAAAAAGAATATCTCAACTGCGATTTGCCGTGTCCATACCACACGATCTCCCGATATCGAAGGTACCGTGTTATTCTCTGACGCATCCGTGCTTAACCGAATCGGGATCGGATTCACGTCCGCCACATCGACCATATAAACGTGGTAGTCATCGTTGTTGTGGTAGACGACACGCGTACCGTCTATCTGAGGTTCCACGATTGACCCTGTCGCGATCGGCCTCGGCGGCGCCCCG
>JAJDCW010000304.1 GCA_029260635.1 Phycisphaeraceae bacterium
TGTGCAAAAGAGACCTCATCAGCCCCGATGTCGTACAAGCCGATACGTGCCTGCCCGTCCATGTCGTCAACCAGTGCGGCGTTGACCGCCGCGCCGTCGATGGCGGGGCTGCCCGCGCCCGGGCGCCAGATCCCGTCGGGGTCCTGCACCAGTTGCGGGTCCACCACCGTAATGCCAGGGCGGGGGCCGATGCCCAGTGCTGCGCCGAAGGCGATGTTGTCGGCAAAAACGTAGCCGGCCCCCTCGGTACCTTCGAACAGCGGCGAGGCCGTGCTTGAGATCAGGTTTCCGGCGATAGTCAGGTTCGTGGGCAGCAGTGACCGCCCGCTGGAGCCGATGCCCCAGTCGAACGTGATGCCCGCGCCCTCCACGTTCACGATCGTGTTATGCGCGACCAGCACATTATCGACCTGCTTGTAGCCGTTCAAAGGCGAGTTAGGCACACCCGCGGCGAAGGAGATCGCGCCGTCGGCCTCGTCGCCGACATCGGCGATGTAGTTGTTGATGATCACGTGGTCTTGACCGACGACGCGGATGCCGCCGGAGTCTTCCACGCCCTCACCGAGGAAGAAGTTGCCCTCGACGGTGGCGCGGTCGCCGTGGCGCAGGGTCAGGGTGCCCTTGGACTCGCGGAAGGTGTTGTAGCGGAACACGTTGTCACCGGATTTGCTGGAGATGATTTCGATCTCGCCGTCGACGCGTTGGAAGAGGTTATTTTCGACGGTGATCTGTGCGCTGACGAGGCTGGTATCGCTGTCGCCCAGGCGGATCGTTTCGAAGCCGTTATCCCAGCCCTGCGGGCGGTCGCCGAAGTGGTTTGAATCGATCTGGTGCAGCGCGGGGGTCATGGCGGGGGTTTCGTCGAGCCAGGCGACGATCTGCGGGCCGATGTTCTGCTGGTCGAGGAAGCTGTTGTGGTCGACGCGGTTGTTCTGACCGTACAGCGAGACGTAGTGGTACTTATCGTTAAGGTCCGGCGGGTTGTAGGACTGGATGACCGAGTTGGTGAACCGGGAGTTGGTCGCCTCGCCCAGCGGCCCGCGGAACTGGACGACGTGGTCGGAGTTCTCGATCGTGCCATTCAGGAAGTGCAGGCCGTCAACCACCATGTAGTCACCGGAGATAAGCAACTGTGACAGGCCGTTTAGCACGACCCCGCCGGGTGTCTGTGGGCGGAGGGTGATCGGGTTGCCCGCGGAGCCGATGCCGGCGAAGCGGATCTCCTGATCGGTCCACACCCCGTCGGCCATGATCAGCGTGTCGCCGGGACCCGCCGTCTCCAGAGCCGTCTCGATGTCGTCGGCGTCGGCGACGTTGAAGATCAGGGCGTAAGAATTGGTGGCACCGATATACGCACTTACGGCTAGAGCGATAGCCACGTATTGAAGGAGGTGGTGAAACTTCATGGTCTGCTTTCTTGAGTTAGTGATGCTGGGTCGGCCTAAAGTACCGGTGTGTTCCCGGATTCTGTTTTTCGATCGTCATTGACCTAGAGATCCAGGCCCCCGTGGCGCCGACGGGTCAGAAACGCGGCGACACCTGTTGCAAACATGACCGCCATCGCGGGCTCAGGGACCGGGACGGTTTCGATGACTACGTTATCGATGCGCCACTCCGTCGTGATCCGCATGTTGGTCATCGCGAACGTGTCGAAGGTATCAAACGGTGACACGGTATCCTCGGCGGTGAAAGGCAGGCCGCCATCCACTTGGATCGAGGTCAAGATGCCTGCAGCCGTGCGCTCGAGGCTGAGCAGGATGGTGTGCGGCTCGAAGTCGCTGATGTTGCCGACGAAAGACGAGGTCTCGCCGAGTTCGACCACGTCGTCACCCGTGCCGGACGAGTTATCCTGGCCGAACAGCGGATCTTCGGATGAGCCCGACGCCACGCCAGTTTCTTTGCTGAGCCTTGCCAGGTTGCCGTTGGTGTTGGCAGGATCGCCCACGGGTATCCGGGCGAAGTACCCGAAGTCGTTGCCCGTACCGCTCTCGAGGTCGAACCGCTGGTTGTCCGCGGTGATCGGCGTGCCGTTGGAGTTGTAAAGCCCCACGCGGAAGGAGAGGTTGCTGCTGCCCTCGGAGTCTTCGACGCTGACGCCGCTGATGAAGCGGATGTCCATGCTGGCCGTGAGCTTGTCACCGACGGCGGCGCCGAGCGTGGTGGGTGAGAAGGTGGTGGCGACGGGGCGGTTGCCGCTGCTGGAGTTCGGGCGGATGTTCTGGCTGTTGCCGCCGCCGATGCCGGGACTGTCGTCATCGGTGACGATGGTGAGTGCGGAAACACTGGCATCTTCGTTGGTCAAGGCATACCAGACCAAGCCCGGGCCGTTGCCGTTGGCGACGCTGTTGTCTGCAACGGTCCTGTCGCCGTCACTGAAGTTGTCCTGACCAACGATCGCCGCCTGGCAGGTTCCCACGGTGATTGTTGTGCCTAGTGCAGCCGCGAATACGCGGGCCGCTTTGTGGCTAAAAAATTGTGATTGAAACTGAAATGACATTTTCATCCTCCTCACAAGTATTGTTTTTCATCAGTCATAGGCCACGGTGACGCGCCGCGTGGTTAAACAATCATTAACTGGCGAAAAACAGGTTCTCCCGTATCTCCCGAATGTTCTATCGACGGCCAAGAAAAAAACGATACCTGACACAAAGGGCATGCGTATAGACGTCACTGACAAATGATGGGGTGTGCTTTCCCTAGGGCGACGCTGGTAATCGAACATGACACCTCTTCCGGCATACGTAAGTCTTGACCAACCAAGTGCATTGTAACGTTGTTTAGATGAATTACCAGAGATATATGAAAATTAATAAACTAATTTATATACACATAAGTATTTATTATTTAAGGTTTTGCGTATAACAATCCGATTAATTTTCTGGACATCACCGGCATAATATGAAATATTTACAGCAATTATTACTAGAAATTCTGAGGTGTGTTAGAAGGAGTGGATGGGCATCAGCTTGCAAGCCCCATTGATGCTGATCGCTCACATATATCGAGTATTCGCTGCGAGCCCGGGTAGAGGGTGGGGGGTGCAGGTCCGCCGCTAATCGTGCCTAAGTGCGACGATCGGGTCGAGGTTGGCGGCGCGGACGGCG
>JAJDCW010000305.1 GCA_029260635.1 Phycisphaeraceae bacterium
GGGCGGCCCCCCCCCCTCTTGCCCGTGCGTGCTCCAGTGGTTGGCGACCGGCTCGGGACCCCAACTAATGCCGGCAAAGTACCCTTCACAATACCTCTATTTTAGGTGCAGTAACTGCAATCATTGAGCGCTCCAAAGCCCCGTAAACCCCTGCTCAAACTCATCGGCAAACTGATCGGCGGCATCTGTAAGCTCATCAAGCGGGCTGTGCTGGCCCTGGCTGACGCCATAGGCATGCCGCCGCTACTGGTCGCGGCTCTGATCGTCGGCACCCTAATCATTGCCGTCACTTTGGCTGTGCTGCTGTCGCCGTAGTGTCAGGTTGCGTCTGTGATAAATCTAGTTGCTATGTCTTTCAACCAGTGACAAACTTGACGCCCGGTTTGACGCCCGACCCGTTGAATATCTTTGATTTCTGACTTTTTTGGGAGTCAAGAAATTTTTTTTTAATTATCTTAAAATGCTGCACTTGCGTGAATTGAAAACTAAAATGTTTCCAGCTTGCAAAGCAGGCGCTCTCCCAACTGAGCTATGGCCCCAAGGGGGGAGTCAGTATATCGGCTTAACGGGCTGTGCCAAGTGAGTTAATAATAGCTGGGCCCCGAGGCCTGACTCCGCAGGGCGGCTTCATAGCCCGCCAGTCCCAAAGCGGCAAAAATAAGCAGAAAAACGGCGATGAAACTCCATAGGGTACGCTGCCCGGCGGGTCGGGAGCGGACCCATGGGATCGCCGTGACCCAGAGGCCTAATGGGGCGACCGCCAGCAGGCCCGCGACGATGTGGGGGGACGCGGGGTTCTGCATCCGCCAGGCGTAGTGCCACCCGGCGACCAGCAAGCCGAAGCCGACCGGGAAGATCACGTCGACCACACCGCGGGGGCTGACAGGACCGGCCTTGCTCCCAAGTACCGCCAGCCATCCACCACCGACCGCAGCGGCGAAGGAAGCGGTGAACTGGCCGTCGATGATGCTGCCGGAGGCGATGGTCGTGCCTCCGATCGCGCCAGCTGTGGCACCCAGGGCGAAGACCAGCAGTTTGGTTCTGTCGGCGGCTTCGGTTGTGGATTGGTTGAGCGATGCCATCGCGTAGCGGTGGAGCAAAGCCCAGATGACCATCATCGCGGAACCTATCCCACCGAGCCATGCCAATTTCTCGTTGGTCGTCCAGCGGGAGATCGGGCTTTGCAGCAGGACGTAGAGTGTGCCAAAGATCATGCCCAGGCGCAAAAGCCAGTGGACAACCCAAGGAAACCCGGGGACCGCATTGAGCATGCCAACCACGACGGCGGCGGGGAGGACGGCGCTTAAGACCCAGTGGCGGGCCTCAAGCGATTTCCAGGGGGGGAAACCGATCAGGGCCAGCATGCCGACCGAAGCACCAAGGCCGATCGCTAAGGACCAGCCCAGGGGTGGCAGCGGGCTTGTTAGACCCTTGATGCGTCGCACCAACAACCCGATCCCGACCGCGCCGATCAGCATCGGCAGAAGCAGGCCAAGCAGAAGCCAACTAGGTTCGATCACTTGCGCAGGGCCTCGAAGCTGACGGTCAGTGTGACCTCGTCGCCGACCGCTTCGAGCATGTTGCTCATGCCGTAGTCGCTGCGGTTAATCTTGAAGGTGGTCTCGAAGCCGGCCCGGTGGTTGCCCCAGGGGTCGTCGATCTCGCCGACCTTGTTCAGTTGGACGGTGATCGGGTTGGTCACGCCGTGCAGCGTCAGCTCGCCGGTGAGTTCGTAGCCGGCCTCGTTCTCGACGGCGGCGTTGGAGGCAAACGTGATATCCGGGAATTGCTTGGTGTTGAAGAAATCAGGTCCACGGAGGTGGTCGTCGCGTTTGGCGTTATTGGTATCCACGCTGTCGGCTGAGACGGTGAAGGCAAACGACGCGTCCTCGCCGGTCGTGACCTCGCCGGACAACTCGTTGAATCGGCCGTGTTGGTTGCTGACATCCAGGTGGCTGATTGAAAAGACCACGGAGAAGTGGGCCGAATCGACATCCCATTCGTCGGCGACGGCGGGCAGGGCCACGGCCCCGATCATGATGACGGCTGCGATAAGGGCGAGGGACTTGGATACGTGCTTCATGGTGATCTCCTGATCGGGTTGTTTGTCGGTGTGTGGGTGAGTACGCTAATACAACGGCCACCCGGGGCGTCCTATTCCCGGTTTACGGTAGGATAGGCCCAGAGGTTCGCGGAAAGCAAAAAGCCAGAGAGAAACGCCCCCATGTCCATTACAGCGATATATCAAACGTCTCAACCGGGGAACTTCCCAATATCCAAGGCCTGCCGCCTGGGTATGTGCGTGATGCTTACTTTGATGTTGGCCGGATGCGGGCAGGCGTATTACGGGGCGTGGGAAGCGTTAGGCGTCCACAAGCGCGACATCATGGTCGACCGGGTCCAGGACGCGCGGGACGATCAGGAGCAAGCCAAGGAGCAGTTCGCCTCAGCCCTGGAGCAATTCTCCGCGATGTTCGAGGTCGAAGGCGGTGACCTGGAAGCCAAGTACAAGACCCTCAAGTCCGCGCTGGACGGCAGCGAGGTTCAGGCTGCGGCCGTGACCAGCCGGATCGACTCGGTTCAGAGCGTGTCCGAAGCGTTGTTCAGCGAGTGGGAGGCAGAGCTTGAGCAGTACACCAACGCCGCACTCCGCACCGCCAGCGAGAAGCAGTTGAGACAGACTCGTAAGAAATACGACCAGATGATCGCCGCGATGCGGAACGCCGAAAGCAAGATGCAGCCGGTGCTCGAAGCATTCCGCGACCAGGTGCTGTTCCTCAAGCACAATCTCAACGCCCGGGCCATCGCTTCTATCCAAGGCACGGCCGGGGAATTAGAAACCGATGTCGCCAAACTGATCGAGGAGATGCAGGTCTCCATCGACGAAGCCGATGCGTTTATCGAGCAGATGGGGCAGACGGAGTAAGTCGATGTTTAGACGTTGAAGTATTTCGCTTCGGGGTGGTGGACGATAATCGCGCTGGTGGACTGTTCGGGGTCGATCTGCCAGTTTTCGGTGAGTTTGCAGCCGATGCGTGACGGGTCCAGCAGGCGGAAGAGCTTGTCCTGATCGGACATCTCCGGGCAGGCGGGGTAGCCGAAGCTGTAACGGGAGCCTCGATATTTCTGAGTAAACAGGTCGCGGATGTTGGGGGCGTCCTCGGTATCGATGCCCAGTTCTTGCCGCATACGTTTGTGCCAAAGCTCAGCCAGCGCCTCGGCCGTCTCGACGCTCAGCCCGTGGGTGTAGAGGTAGTCGGCGTAATTGTTGTCGGCGAACAGCTTGGCTGTCAGTTCGCTGGCCTTGGGGCCGACGGTCACACAGGACAAGCCCAGCACGTCCTTCTCACCCGAATCCACCGGGCGGAAGAAGTCGCTGATGCAGAGGCGCTTCCGACCATCCTGCCGGGGGAAGCTGAATCGCTCGACCTCCTTGCCGTGGTCCTCAGCGTCATAGACGATCAGGTCGTCGCCATCGCTGTTGCAGGGGTAGTACCCGTAAACAACTTTAGGTTCTAGGACGCCGTCGGCCTTCATCTGAGTCTTAAGCTTCGCGAACATCGGCTCGATCTCGTCTTCGAGTTGCTGTTGATACTCGGCATCGGTCTTGCGACCCTTCTTAAGCTGCCACTGACCACGGAACAGGGCGACCTTGTTGATGAACGGATAAACCTGGTCCAGGTCGATCTGATCGACGACCCGGCTGCCGAAAAACGGCGCGGTCGGGAAGCTGGGGGCGGGGGTGACGGTGGGCAGCGTGAGTGTAGCTACGGGCGGTGAACCGCCCTCCGCCTGGGCGGACTGTGATTTTTCCTTGGCGGCGCGGGCTTTTTCTTCGCTGGCGGCGCGCTTGGTGAGCCTCACCTCGATCTCGGCGTTGAGTTCGTCGGCCTTGCCGGACTTCAGGTGGTCCATGATCCGCAGACCCTCGAAGGCGTCCTTGCCGTGGTAGACGTGGCCGTTGTAGACCTCGCGCAGGTGGCTGTCGCAGTAGTGCTTGCTGAGCGCGGCACCGCCTAAGAGCATCGTGACATCGATGCCCAGGTCGTTCACTTCGCGGAGGTTGTCTTCCATCACGGTGACGGACTTGACCAGCAGGCCGGACAGGCCGATCGCGTCGGCATTGGTTTCCTTCCACTTCGCGACGATGTTGCTGATCGGCTGCTTGATCCCGATGTTGTGGACGGTGTAGCCGTTGTTGGTCAGGATGATATCCACGAGGTTCTTGCCGATGTCGTGGACGTCGCCCTTGACGGTTGCCAGGACGATCGTGCCCTTGGTTTGGCCCTCGACCTTTTCCATGTGGGGTTCGAGGTGTGCGACCGCCATCTTCATGACCTCAGCGGACTGGAGCACGAACGGGAGCTGCATCTGACCCGAGCCGAACAGCTCGCCGACGACTTTCATCCCGGCGAGCAGGTGGTCGTTGACGATCTCCAAGGGGGTGTACTTCTGCATCGCCTCGTCGAGTGTTTCGATGACATTCTTCTTCTCGCCGTCGATAATGTGTTTCTGCAGACGTTCTTCCAATGGCAGGTCGGCGAGGTCTTCCTTGGTGGTTTGAGCCTCGGAGCCATCCGGGAACAAGTCGATAAAGATCTGTAGCGGGTCGGTGGTCTTGGTGCCGTCGGCGAGTGTAACTTCTTCGGCCGGAGGGCGGTTGTAGATCAGCTCCAGGGCGGCGTCCCACTGCGCATCGTCGATCCGCGTCTTGGGCAGGATCTTGGAGACGTGCAGGATCGCGCTGGTGAGGCCAGCCTCGACCAGTTCACTTAGAAAGACGCTGTTGAGCACCTGCCGTGCGCCGGGGTTCAGCCCGAAGCTCACGTTGCTTAGCCCGCAGGTGATCTGACTCTCGGGGAACGCCTCGGCGATCCGGTGCGTACCCTCGATGGTTTCCAGCGCGCTGCGACGGTCCTTGTCCATGCCCGTGGAGATCGGCAGGACCAGTGGGTCGAACATGAGGTCGCCCGGCGCAAGGCCGTGCTCCTCGGTCGCCAGCTTGAACATCCGCTGCGCGATCGACAGCTTGCGGTCGGCCGTCCGCGCCATCGCCTCTTCGGGGTCTTCATCAATCGTACCGAGCACCAGGCCCGCGCCGTATTTCTTGGCGAGTTGGCACATCGTGGCGAACTTGGCTTCGCCGTCTTCGAGGTTGCCCGAGTTGATGATGCACTTGCCGCCGGCCTTTTTAAGCCCGGCCTCGATCGTCGCCGGCTGGGTCGAATCGAGCATCAGCGGGGCGTTGACCTGCTGGACCAGCAGGCTGACCACCTTGGCCATGTCCTTGGCATTATCGCGGCCGGCGTAATCAACATTAACATCGATCACATGCGAACCCTCGCGCACCATCTCGCGCGCCAGGCTCATGATCTCGTCCCAATCCTCTTCTTCCAGCAGCCTCTTGAACTTGCGCGAACCCGAGGCGTTGGTGCGTTCACCGATGTTCAGGATCGACAGGTCCTGGCGGTATTCAACCGCGCCCATCAATGAAGATACTGAGGCTTTCCAAGGCTCTTTGGTGACTTTGGTAGGTGGACGCTGCCCGACACGTTTAACAAGTTCGGCGATGTGTTGAGGCGTTGTGCCGCAGCAGCCGCCGACGATGTGAATCCCGCAGGACTCGACATACTCCGCGACCTTCTGCGCGAAGGGTTCGGCCTGTAATGGGAAAACGGTCTGGCCTTCGACCAGTATCGGCAAGCCCGCGTTGGGCAGCAGGCTGATCTTCTTGGGCCAGTTCTTGGCCAGGTAGTGGATGTGCTCGGCCATCTCTGTCGGGCCGGTGGCGCAGTTCATCCCCAGCGAGAAGATCGGCAGGTCGCGCAGCGTCGCCGCGACACCCGCGATGTCGGTCCCGATCAGTGTGGTGCCCATCCCCTGTTCGATGGTGACCTGCACCATGATTGGGATGTCGCCGTCGTTGTCGCCGGTGTCGGGTGTGAGGCCTTTCTCTTTCAGGACGCTCAGCGTCGCATCGATCACGCACTTAACCTGCAGGATGTCCTGCGCCGTTTCGATCAACAGGACATCGGCCCCGCCATCGATCAGGCCCCGGACCTGCTCGGCGTAGCTGGCATGCATCGTGTCCCAGTCGATGTTGCCTAGTGTGATGAGCTTCGTGCCCGGCCCCATCGAGCCGATGACAAACCTCGGCCGATCTTGGGTCGCGTACTTGTCACAGGCCCTGCGTGCGACTTCCGCAGCCAGCTTGTTCAGCTCGTAGACCCGATCGGACAGGTCCTGGTCTTCCATGGTGTGGACGTTGGAGTTGAAAGAGTCGGTCTCGACCGCGTCCGCGCCAGCCTCCAGGAAGGATTCGTGGATCTCCTGGATCACCTCAGGGCGTGTCAGCAGCAAGACCTCGGTACAGTTCTCCCTGCCCAGGTAATCCTTTTCCAAGTCAAGGTCCTCGATATTATGGATCGAGGTACCCATCGCACCGTCCATGAACAGGACACGGTTTTCGAGTTGTTTGGCAAAGTGGCTCATTTAATCATCCATATATCCGGATTAACAGATATTAGCATCAGGGGTCGCCTAAGGCAAGCCAGGGGCTGTTTTTGGGTAATTGCAATACTCTTGGGTATTTAATGCATGCTTAACCGATAGACCCTATCGTGAGGGGAATCATGATATCGTGATTTTGGAGTTTAGATGACCTGGTGGCAGGCAGTCATATTAGGGATTGTGGAGGGGCTGACGGAATACCTCCCGGTCAGTTCGACCGGGCACCTGCTGATTGTCCAAGAGCTTCTGGGTCTGACTACGGGCTCCGAGACGGCAAAGCAGGCCGCGGATGCATATGCGATCTGTATCCAGGCAGGAGCGATCGTTGCGGTGCTCGGGCTATATGCCGGGCGGATCAAGCAGATGTCCCTGGGGCTGGTCGGGCGCGACCCGGCGGGCCAACGACTGATGATGAACATCTTTGCGGGCTTCGTACCCGCTGCGTTCTTTGGGTTGGCCTTGGAAAAAGTTATCAAGGCCTACCTCTTTGGCCCTTGGCCTATAGTGATCGCCTGGTTGTTCGGCGGGGCGGTGATCCTGCTGGCGGACCGCTGGCACGCGCACCGCGGCGATATCATACCCCGAGAGGGGATGGACCTGATGGACCTGACCTGGCGCCTGGCGCTGGTCATCGGATTCGCGCAGTGCCTGGCGATGTGGCCGGGTGTGTCGCGGAGCCTGATCACGATCGTTGCGGGGGTGCTGGTCGGGCTGAGCCTGGTGTCGGCTGTGGAGTTCAGTTTTCTACTCGGCGTGATTACGCTGGGCGCGGCGACCTGTTACGACCTGATGAAGAACGGCCGGGTGATGCTTGAGAACTACGGCCCGATGGAGATGCTCCTGGGGTCTTTGGCCGCCTTTGTCTCGGCGGTGATCGCGGTCAAGTGGATGGTGAGCTACCTGAGACGCCACGGGATGGCGGTGTTTGGGTATTACCGGATCGCGATCGCTGTGGTGGTGGCGGTGATGCTGATTACGGGTGTGATCGGCGTGACGCCCGAACCCGACCTCACGGCTCCAGCAGCACCTTGATGACATCGGGTTTGGCCGATGTTTTCAAGGCTTCCACGGCGTCGGTGAGTTTCGCACGGCGGCTGATGAGGCTCAGCACATCAATCGATTCGCTGGATAACGCGGAGAGCGCTTCGGTGAACGGGCCGCAGCGGCTGCCGATCAGATTGATCTCATTGATGACCAGCGGCGCGAGGTCGGCGGGCTTGGTCTGGTCGTGCGGGGCGACGGTGGTTTTCATCACGATCGTGCCACGGGGTCGGACCATTTTGATTGCGGTGGTGAAACCGGTGGGCGACCCGGTGCAGTCCACGACGATGTCCTGGTCGTTGCGCAGGCCGACGTCTTTGAGCAGGCGGTGCTTGACGCCCCATTTCTCGCAGAGCTGAAGCTTCTCGGTATGGTTGCCGACGCAGCGGACGGTCGCATTGAGATGGCTCATCACCTGGGCGCAGAGCAGGCCCAGCCGGCCGTCGCCCAGGACCGTGATGTAGGGCCTGCCTTCGATGGTGAGTTGCCGGATGATCTGGTACGCGGCCGCGAGTGGCTCGGTGAAGACGGCGTGGTCGTCGTCGACGTTGTCGGGTACTTCAATCAGGTTCCAGACCGGGAGGGTGAACCGTTCGGCGAAGCAGCCGTCACGCCCCGCGATACCCAGGACCGTCCGGTCGCGACAGTGCTCGCGGAGTCCGGCCTTACACATGTCGCATTGCCCGCAGACGCAGTTGATCGTGCCGACGACTCGCTTGCCAACCCACTTGTTGTCTTTGCGGTCGGCGACCGATTCGACGGTGCCGACGAACTCGTGGCCGAGCACGCCGGTGAAGTCCATGTAGCCCTTGCACAGTTCCAGATCGGTGGCGCAGATTCCCATCCGGGTCGGGCGGATCATCGCATCGCCGGGCACCGGGACGGGGGCGTCTCGGCCGGTTTCGAGTTTGGGTTGGCTGCCGTCAAACGTCAGTGCTAACACGTGGATTCAGGCCCTTCAGGTTGGTGCAAGTGGGGCCAAAACGTCCGCTAACGATCGCGGTCCGCCCGGCCGGGCATCCTCCTAACTATCGGCCAGATCGGGGCCTGCCACCACTATGTTGTTGCCCCTACGGATCGGCAGGGGGTATAACTGTCGGCATGACAGAGGCCTTAACCGAACAAAAGAGCCCCGGTGGTTTGCCCCGCCGACCACGTGTGCTGATCCTCGCCAACCAGAGCAAGGAGCAGGTCCCCCGTGCTCTGGCAGGGTTCGAACCATGGCTGAAGGAGCGGGCGGAGGTGGTCGGCCAGGTCGATACCGCGGCGATGTCACCCGACCGGGTGAAAACACTGCCCGAGGCGGACTTGGCCCTGGTGCTGGGTGGGGATGGGACGTTTCTCTCCCAGGCCCGTGCGATGATCGACCTGAGGGTCCCGCTGCTTGGGATCAACTTCGGGAAACTGGGGTTCCTGGCGGAGTTTACGATCGACAGCGTCAAGACCCATTGGGAAGACGTGATCGGTGGGCAGTGTCGGACGAGCGATCGCGTCGTGCTTGATGTGAAGGTTTACCCGTCGGGGAGTACGAGGTGGGGCGACCAGGGCGCGACGATGCCGAAACCGGTGTTTGAAGCGGTGGCGATGAATGACGCGGTGGTCACCTCGGGACCGCCTTACCGGATGGTCGAGATCGAACTGGCGATCGAGCCGAAGCAGTCGCACATGAGCGCTACCCGTTTCGCGGGTGACGGCGTGATCATCTCGACGCCCTCGGGATCGACGGCGTACAACATGGCGGCGGGGGGGCCGATCGTGAGTCCGGGTGTCGAGGCCCTGACCGTGACGCCGATCTGCCCGCAATCGCTGGCGTTTCGGCCGATCGTCCTGAATGCGCGGTACGAGGTCTGGTTGGCGCTTCACCAGGTCAACGAGGGGACCACACTGGTGATTGACGGGCAGGAGTCAATTAACGTGGACGAGGGCCAGCAGGTCTTTGTGACTCGACACGCGAACACGGTGCGGCTGATCCACAATCCTGAATACAGTTACTGGTCGATGCTGGCTCAGAAGATGCACTGGGCGGCGCGCCCGCGGCGGGACTAGTTATCACAGGATGACTGCCTGCAATCTTGGCCTGCTGAATCAATCCGATACAGCGACAGTTATTCCCGATTTTGCTTTAGCCAATTCGTCGGTTATCTGTCCGGGGGTGTACCAGTTAGCACTGAAGGCGATCTGGCCGTCTGGGCTATATATCGCCAGGTAAGGGATCGTGACCGAGCCGGCCTCTTTGAGCATGGCTTTGCCCGCGGGGTAGCCGCCCGTGAGGTCGACCTTCATAGCCACATAACCCTCACCGCGGAGCATCTGCGTGACAGCGTCGGTATTCAACACGGTGTATTCCAGCAGGTGACAGTTGGCGCACCAGTCGGCTGTAAAGTCCAGCAAAATGACGTTCCCGCTGGCTAGAGCTTCGTCAAAGCGGTCGGGCGTATAGTACACCCAGTTGATAGGGGCGTCCTCGCTGGTTTCTTCTTGTGTTCTAGACACCGCAGTAAATCCTGCGATCAAGATCATCAACACACCCAGCGTCGCAAAGCCGCCACGCTTGACCGTTGACTGGGTGGTTTGGACAACCCGGGCGATCAGCCAGATGCCCGCGATGGCGACGATCCCGGCGACGACCCACCAGTGGCCCTTAGGCGCGGCTTCGGTGCCGTCGCTCATAATCCCTGCGATACCGGCGCCAATGAAGAACGCGGCGGCGGCGAGCATGAGAAGGCCCATGATTTGTTTCAGCAGTTCGCTACCCGGGCCTGAGCGCGGCAGGCTGTCTACGAGATTGGGGTTCGCAGAAAGGACAAGGTAGGGCAGGGCCATGCCCGCGCCGATGACAGCAAAAACTAAGATCGTGATGTGGGCCTCTTGTGAAGCAGCCCATAAAGCTGCGCCACCCATAAGCGGGGCGGTGCAAGGAGTGGCAAGCACCGCGGTCATGATGCCGAACCCAAATGATCCTAAGTAGCTGTCGTGTTTGGGGCTGATGGCATAGACAAAGTTAGGTAGTCGAACGGCAAACAGCCCGCACATGCCAACGGCCATAACGGCGATGATGACGCCGACGGATATCGTAAATCCGGGGTACTGGAAAAGTTGATTAGAGGCGGTGAACTCGCTGACGGTGGCGATGGTGAGCCCCAGGCCAAACCAGAACGCGACGACCCCAGCGGCCATTATTGTACCCAGCAGGAGGGTCTTCTTGCGGTTGCCCGCGGTCTGAGCAAGGCCAAGGATCTTGATCGGAATAACTGGGAGAACGCAGGGCGTGAAGTTCAACAACGCACCGCCGATTGCGGCGAATAGCAGTAACAACGTAAAGCCGACCGGCCCGGAGGGATCGATCTCGGTGATGAAAAAATCGATCGTGTCTGATTGTTCTGGTTCTGTACTGACAGTGGGGTCGGGTGTGATCGGTGTTTCCGTTGTTGCGTCAACGGAAGGTGTGCTACCGATGGATGCGAACGTGGTCGGGTCAAAATCCTTGAACAGATCGGGCTGAGAGGGTTCTGCCGTGATCGTCGCATCAACCGGGACGACTTCAACCTCAGCCGAGACCACCTGCTGCACCGGGAAGTCGCAGACCATATCGTCGCAGGCCTGGTAATCCAGGTCTACCTCGACTTTGATCTTGCCCGGCTCGGCATCGCTCGCGACAGAGACCGGGATGTAGATCACGACTTGGCCGTCGTACACGCCGACCGGGTCCGGCAGCCCGCCGACGGTCAGCAGATGAGCCTTGGGGAATTGCGGGGTACCGAACGTCAAGCGAGGGTCTTCGGTCTTCACCGTGATCGTGGTGAAGTACGGATTAAATCTGCTGCCGGGCACGGCCTGGGCCTTGTCCGAAGCGATGTGCCAGTTGTCCACGATGTCGAAGACGACCGCCAGGACGTTCTGCCCGTCCTGCCGGGTCTGCGCGTCCAGCCAGATCGCGCGTGCGTGGACCTTGGGCCCGGATTCCCCGGCGTCCATCATCTGCGCCTTAGCGTCGATTGAGGTCAGGGCAATCAGCAGCAGCAGGGCGACGCCGAACAGCGTCGCAAGCTTGGCGTGAGTTATCATTCGGTTGGGGCTCAATCGGGGACTCCAAGGAAAACCCCCGGTGTTTAGCCGGGGGTAATCAGTCGGTTTAGCAGTGGTATCATTTTGCATTGAAGCAAACCGGTCGGTGTCGTTTGAATAGTAGCACACGATCCACGCGGTCAATCAGTGGCTCTGAGCAACCGCCGTGGGGTAGTCGGCCATGGCTTTTTCAAGGGCCGCATCCATCTGGCTCGGGTGGCCACGCCAGAGGACAACACCCTCGGGCGACATGATGTAGATCGTGGGGATGCCTTTCACGCCGAATTGCTTGGTGATCGTGCGGTCTTCGTCGTAATGGTTAGGCCAGCTTAGACCGTGTTCTTTGATCGTGCCCAGCAGGGTTTCAGCATCCTTATCTAGGCTGATGCCGACGACCTGGACGCCTTTGTCGCTGTACTCTTTCTGGACTTCTAACATGTGAGGCATGGCCGCCATGCAGGGGCCACACCACGTTGCCCAGAAATCCATGACCACGATCTTGCCTTGCAGGTCTTCGTTGGTCAGGGTCTCGCCGTCGACGGCGTTGGCGAGGGTGTACTCAGGCTTCGCGCCGATATCCAAAAGCACGCGTTCGGTGACTTCCTTGGGGACGTTCATAGGCTTCATTCTTGCCGCCGGGACGGATTTGGGAGCCTCGGCATCGCCAGCGGCTCCCGGTGTCTTAATCGCCAGGGCCGGGGTCATCGCGGGGGTCTTCTTCACGGCCGGGATCGACTTGGGCTTCTCACCCTCGGGCTTGGCAAATGCCGCCGCGGTGATACTGTCATCAGCGATGATCTTGGCAAGCGGTTCGTCCATCTTCATGGGGTGGCCCGCCCAGAGGAACTCGCCGGTGCGCGAGAAGATGAAGATCTGTGGGATGCCGGTGACGTTGAACTTCTTGGCGACCGAGCCGTCCTGATCATAGTAGTGAAGCCAAGGCATGCCGACCTCATCCTTGGTCTTCAGCAGGGTTTCCAGGTCCCGGTCCCGGCTCATCCCGATGACCTCGATGTTGTCCGTGTCTTTGTGCTTGGCGTAAAGCTCTTTCATGTGGGGCATCGACGCCATGCACGGGCCACACCAGGTCGCCCAGAAGTCCATGATCACGACCTTGCCGCTGAGCGACTCGGCGGTGATGGCGTTGCCATCGATATCGGTCAGGTCCAGCTTGCCTAGCGGGTAGTCACCTGGCTTGAACGCGGCCGCGGCCTGTGCCTCTGCGGCGACCCGACGCTTCTCGGCCTCAATCTCACGCTGCTTCGCCGCTTCCTCGGCCTTGGCCAAAGCCACCTCGTGCTTCTCGGCACTGTACGCTTCGGGGACGTAGTTTTTCAGTGCTTCCTGTAAGGGGGCGTCCATATTCATCGGGTGTCCGACGTAGACGGTTTCGCCGGTCGGCGCGATGATCGCGATGGTCGGGAGCATCCCGATGGTCCAGGCCTTGTTGAGGTTGCGTTCCTGGTCGAGGACCTGTGTCCAGGTGATATCGTTGTCCTTGATACCCTGCTCGAGGGTTTCCAGGTCCTTGTCCATGCTGATACCCATGAACTCGATCTTTTCGTTGTTGCCGTATTCTTCGACCAGGCTCTTGAAGTGGGGCATCGCCGCCATGCACGGCCCGCACCAGGTTGCCCAGACATCCACCACCACGAGTTTGCCCTTCAGCGACTCATTGGTGATCACCTCGCCATCCAGGGTCGTGAAGTCGATGTAGGGCGTGGCCCCGGTCTGCAGAAACTTCATGACCGAGTAATCGTTGTCGGGGTCCAGCCGGACCTCAGCCGAGGCCTCAGGGGTGCCCGCAACGACGACCGCCAGCGAGAGACTGGCGGCGAGTGAGAATCGGTTGAGCCAAGGGGTGGTTTTCATATCTGATCGTTCCTGGTGTGGGGTTGATTGCCGGAATAATAGTTGGTCGCCAGTATTAGTACGGCGGGTTCCCAGATTGGTTCATAGGGCTATGACTTATTCATGATTCTTATACCACGACGGGGCTGAGCAGGGCAATAGTGACGTTCAATATTACGGATGAATTCCGCCCCAGGGCATTGTAATCGTCTTTGTAACAACGGCTTTCGGCCGGATTCGCCAGCTAGTCAACCGCCTATATGTCAACAAATGAGTCTTATGATATTAGTAGCAGAAGCGTGTCTGGCCGGATGGCTAAAAACAAATAATACGGAATCTGGATTTATCAAAGAACCTGCCGTCCAGATTAAACGTCTTGAGCCAGTATATTAATTCGACTAATCTTTACGCTCCAAGATCAAACCTCCTCTATGGAATCTTCACCATGACTGACCGTTCCTGCAATTCTTGTCTTATGGCCTTGATGGCGGTGGCCCTGCTGTTCACGTCCTCGCTGCCCGCCGTGGCCGGGTACAAGCTCATCTCGGGCCCCGCCGAGAACGACCCGGCGGGCGTCAGCATCTACAAACTGGACAACGGCCTGACCGTCTACCTTACAGAGAACCACCAGACCCCCCGATTTTATTCGGAGATTGTCGTCAGGGCCGGTCATAAAGAGGACCCCGCGACCAACACCGGGCTGGCACACTACCTCGAACACCTGCTGTTCAAGGGCAGCCAGAAGATGGGGACGCTGGACTACGCCAAGGAACGCGAGCACATCGAGAAGATCAACGAACTCTATGAACAGCGGTTTAACGAGACCGACCCCGCGAAGCGCGAGGCCATCTACGCCCAGATCAACGAACAGACCCAGGCCAGCGCCAACTACGGCATCCCCAACGAGATGGGCTCACTCTACAAGCAGATGGGCGGCACCGGGCTTAACGCCCACACCTGGTTCGACGAAACGGTTTACAAGGTCGGCCTGCCCGCCAACCGGCTCAAGCAGTGGGCCGTGATCGAGTCCGACCGGTTTACCGACCCGGTGTTCCGCCTGTTCGTCACCGAGTTGGAAGTAGTATACGAAGAGAAGAACCGGGCGATGGATAACAAGGACCGCCTGGTCTTCGAGGCTTTAAGCGACAAGCTCTTCAAAAAGCACCCCTACGGCCAGCAGAGCACGCTCGGCGATGTCGAGCACCTGAAAAACCCGTCACTGCAGGCGGTACGCGACTTCTACGAGACCTACTACGTCCCGAACAATATGGCGATCGCCATCTCCGGCGACATCGATCCCAAAGCCACGATCGAACTGATCGACGAACACTTCTCATCCTGGGAAGCCAGACCCGTACCCGCCCGCGGCGTCTATGAAGAGCAGCCACTTACCGAGCGCGAGCTTGTGACGGTCGAGTTTGACGCAGAGCCTTACGTGTTGATGGCTTACCGTACGCCCGGTCGAAACCACCCGGACGCCGAGGCGTTGGTCCTGGCGGATATGGTGCTCGCCAACAGCACCGCCGGGCTGATTGATATCAACCTGGTGCAGAGTCAGAAACTCCGTTCCGCCGGTGCTTCCGCGTATCAGATGAACGATTACGGCTGGGAGATGTTCTGGGCGACCCCCAAAGAGGGGCAGACCCACGAAGAGGCCGAGGCCATGCTGATCGAGCAGATCAACAAGCTCAAAGCCGGTGAATTCGAGCAGGAGATTCTCGATGGCATTATCGCCAGTCTGAAAAAGGGCGAGAAGCAGAGCCTGGAGTCTGACACCGGCCGTGTCGCGATGATTCGTAATGCATTCCTGGCCGGTCAGGACTGGTCGCACGTCGTCGCCAAACTCGACCGGATGTCCAAGCTGACCAAGCAGGACGTGGTGGACGCCGCCAACAAGTATTTCGATGATGGTTACGTTGTGGCCTACCGTGTGCAAGGCGAGCACAAGGTTCCACCGATCAACAAGCCCAAGATCGACTCGATCGATATCGATTCGACCCGCCAGTCACCGTTCGCCAAGCAGGTGCTAGAGATGCCGGTGGAGCCGATCGAGCCGACGTTTGTTGTCAAGGGCAAGGACTATACCGTCAACCCCTATGCCGAAGGCGTGGAGCTTTACCACGTCGCCAACCCGATCAACGACCTGTTTTCCCTGACGTTTGTCATCGAGACCGGCACCCGGCACGACAAGGTGTTGGGCATGGCCAGCCGGCTGATGAATCAGGCGGGCACCGACCGACTCAGCCCCGAGGAGCTGAAGAAAGCCTGGTTCGCATTGGGCACCGACCTGAGCATCGGCGCGGGCGGCGATCGGACCACGATCACCATCTCAGGCCTCGATGAAAACCTCGAAACCTCGCTGGGCCTGCTGATGGAACTACTGCAGACCCCCGCGGTCGATCAGCAGGTACTCACCGACATGGTCGAGAACACCATCACCTATCGACAGGAGGACAAAAAGTCCCACCGCTCGCTCGCCTCGGCCGTGCGCGAACTTGCCCGGTTCGGTGACGAGTCCAACTACATCGACACGCTCAGCGACGACGAACTGCGTGCGTTGACGACAGAGGGTATATTCGACAAGGCGACGGGTCTGCTCGGCTACAAGCACGACATCCGGTATGTCGGCTCACTCCCCGCCCAGGACGTGATCGTTCTGCTGCGTTCGCATCACCCGGTCGGGGACGGCCTGACTGAACCGCCGGCGTACCGGCCCAAGCTGGTCCGCGTCCCCGAGAAGACCGAGGTCCGTTTCTTCGACAAGCCCATGGCTCAGGCGTTGGTCTATATTGATATGCCCGGCGAGACCTATGACGAGTCTCAGGTGGCCGGTGCCGGTATCTACAACCAGTATTTCGGCGGGATGAGCGGCGTCGCCTTCCAGGAGCTGCGCGAATCACGTGCGTTGGCTTACTCCGTGGGCGCACGCTACTCAACCGCAAGCCGTGCCGATGAACGCAACAACATGGTCGGTATGATCGGCTGCCAGGCCGATAAGACCTCAGAGGCGGTCACCGGCATGATCGCACTGGTCGATGACATGCCGATTTCCGAAGACCGTTTCCAGCAGAGCATCAGTTCACTGGTCAACTACTACCGCACCTCGAAGATCGGCTTCCGCGGGGTTCTGGGTTCGGTGGACAGTTGGAACAAGCTGGGCCTGACCGAAGACCCACGTGCTCAGCGGTTCCAGGCCGTGCAGGCCACGGACATGGACGGCCTGACCAGCTTCTTCCAGGCACAGATCAAGGACCGGCCCAAGTACATCACCGTGGTCGGGGACAAGTCCAAGATCGACCTTGAAAAACTCGGCGAGTTCGGCGAGGTCAAGGAGATGACCATCGACGAGTTGTTCGGGTACTGATGGACGATAGCTTGCGGCCGTAAAACTCAACGCATCGCCACAAGGCCCCGCCACCATTGGCGGGGTTCTTTTTTTTGGATACCACGTATCGTTGATCTACAAGATCATCATCGAACCGATGTCACCGGCCACGCCGATACAGCGTAAGACCAAACAACGTGTAGAGGATTGCCGCCGCGGGCTCGGGGATGTTGGCGGCGAAGGCCGGTGGGGGGCTGCCGGCGTTCCAGTTGCCCAGGACCTCGTTCAGGTCATCGATGCCGACGAACCCGTCGCCGGAGGGGTCGCCCCAAATGTGGTAACCGCTGGTGACGCTGGTGTTCCAGGCACCCAGGACGATGTTCAGGTCGTCGATGCCGACGAACCCGTCGCCGTTGAGGTCGCCTGCCAGGTAAGCTTCGACGGCGAGCAGTTCGGTGTTCGCGGCGACATTGAAGAACATCTGCTGGATCCCGCTTGGCCAGCGGATCGTCACGGTATCGACCGATGAAGCGGAAGAGCCGAGTCCGAAGTGGGCGGTCATCTCGCTGGTGCTCAGGAAGTTGCTGCCGCCGTCGACTTCCCGGACCATCTCGTCACCGGTGACTGTGCTGTCGGGGTCAACGGTGATACGGGCCCCGATGCCGTCGCGGTTGGAGACGGTGCCCTCGGTAATAATCCGTAGCCAGTCGCTGTCGTTGCCGCCGTCGTTTTCGTAAAGGATGGGTTGTCCGCCATTGTTGACGATGAAGACATCCAGATCGCCGTCGTTGTCGTAGTCCAGGGTCAGCAGGCCGCGTCCCAGATCGGTGTCGGTGATCCCGCTGGCGTTTGAGACATCGGTGAAGACGCCGCCGTTGTTCTGCCAAAGCGTGGTTGGATCGTTGCCTAGATATCCATTTTCCCAACCGTTTGTGGCGATGAGGTCCAGGTCGCCGTCGTTGTCGTAGTCGAAGAAGCTGGTGCCCCAGCCCCAGCCGACGTCGCGGACGCCCGCCGCGTCGGTCCCGTCGTGGAAAGTGCCGTCGCCGTTGTTGACATAGAGGCGGTTGCCCGTGTCCTGGATCGGGTCAGGGTCGTCGGGGTGGGCCTTGATGGCGGTGACGAACCAGTCAAGGTCGCCGTCCCCGTCGAAGTCGGCGATGGTGGAGCCCATCCCGTTCTGGTCAGTCCCGACGTTGGCAGCCTGTGTACCGTCGGTGAACGTGCCGTCCCCGTCGTTCCAGTAGAGCTGACTGTGCAGGAAGTCGGCCGCGAAGGTCAGGTCCGGCAGGCCGTCGTTATTCATGTCGGCAAAACGTGGGGAGAATCGAAAAGTCGTATTGGTTGGGTGCTGGTCAACTTCCGCCGCGACGGTCATGTCGGTGAAGTAGCCCGCAGCCGCGGCGCCCCGGTTCTGTAACAACGCGGCCTTACCGATGAAAGAGAAATTCCCCCAGTCTCCGGTGGCGATATCCAGATACCCGTCGCGGTCGTAGTCGCCCATCGCGGCGCTCTGGCCGTAACCGATGGCCGTGCTGGGTACGTGGGCTTGACGCGCGATGCCTACTTCGGAGAAGTTGCCGGCCCCGTCGTTTGTGTACAGGTAGAACCGGCCGTGCCCGGTCGCGGTGACGTAGAGGTCCAGGTCGCCGTCGTTATCGATGTCGCCGAAGGTCGCGCCGTTGGTCGGCAGGTTGGCGGTAAACCCGGATGTAGAGGAGATATCATCGAAGGTCCCGTTTCCCAGGTTCCGATAGAGGATATCGCTGCCGTCTACGCGTGTGACAAAGAGGTCGACCCACCCGTCGCCGTCCACGTCGCCTGCGGCTGCGCCGCCGGTCATATCTAGGTAGGTGCCCGTTGACACGAGGTTGTGCTGGACATGGTTGATCTGTGCGTTCGCGGTGACATTGGTAAAGGTCGCCGCGAATGACGGTTGAGTCATCGAAATAATATACGCCAGCACAAGCGCGACCAAGCAATAACGAATCGGCTGCATCAGATCAACCCCGCTGGTTTATAGAAATACCTGCAAAGAACGGGGGAAGCTTTCGCTCCCCCCGTTCGGATTCATACATGCTGGATCCGAGGTCGATTAACGACGACGGAGCATGGCCAGACCACCGAAGCCGAGCAGTGCCATGGAGGCGGGCTCGGGGATGGCCAGGTTAACAGTACCACTGCCTGAGTTGGTGAAGTTGCCTGGGCCAACCCATTGACCATTCGCCTGGTTATTCTTTTCCCAAGCAATGGCGGGATCAGCAGCAAGCTGGATATCACCCGTAATAGGACCGGAGGCCGTGCCAACAAGGTTGAAAAGGTTCTCGCCAGCGGCGTTCCGTGGGTTGCTACCAGCGGCACCTACACCTAAGTAGTAGATCCCGTTGCCAGTCAACCAGGTGTCAGCGATAATTGAGCTGGGACCGGTGCTAAGCAAGCCGGCAAGGGCGTTGCCGGCCGAGTCAAACAGGGCCAGGGTGTGGCCGCCACCATCAAAGTCGATCTTAGCCCTAAAGTTCGCGGCGTCGGTGACGTTGATCTGCCAGAGGTCGGCGTCATTCATCCACAGCCGATGCGAGATCTGATGGATCGTGCTGTCGGAGATGACTTCGGCGTCAGCGAGCACGCGGCCGTGGAAGTCCCAGACGGAACTGAAACCTGCGGCACCGTTCCACTCCAGGGCACCGACCGGTGGGTCACTGCCGAAAGCGGCATTTTCCGTGAAAACGGCCGCCGAAGCGGACATAGCCGTGGCACCCACAACGAGCGCACCGGCTGCAAACAGACTTGTAGCTAACTTCATCTTTCTCTCCTTCAAAACAGTTAATAAAACATGAACTCAAAAATAGCAACGAGCTAATTATACCGCCTCTACGCCGAATGCGGTACTCATACAACTATAAATATTAAACTCTCTTATGACTCATCCTACCCATCTTGCCTAACCCAACCAGACCTGCGGTTAATAGCATAATAGTTCCTGGTTCGGGCACCGCGTTGGCGGTCGGTGGTGTGCCAGCGTTCCAGTTGCCCAGGACCTCGTTGAGGTCGTCGATGCCCACGAAGCCGTCACCGCTAGGGTCTGCCAGCGGGTTGGCGGGGGGCACGTTCTGGTTCCAGTTGCCCAGCACCAGGTTCAGGTCATCAATGCCCACGAAGCCGTCTCCATCAAGGTCGCCAAGCAGACTCGGCAGGTTACCCTGAAGGATATCCAGGTCCAACTGATCAACGACGTCGTCGCCGTTGAAGTCGCCGTCGGCCCAGCCGCCGGGGTTACCGAAGTTGCCGTTGACGATGGATTCGTCGGTGGCGTCCACGACGCCGTCGAGGTTGGCGTCGCCAAACTCGGTATCGAGGATGTTCCAGACGAGCATCCGGACATCGCCCAGGTCGATGCGGGAGTTGCCGGTGAGGTCCAGCATCATGTCGTTAAGTGTCATGTCAATTTCGGGCTGCCAGTTGTCGGGCCCCACGGACAGGAAGTTCAGGGGCAGGCCGTCGAGTGTGACACCGGTGTCAATATCCAATCCTTGGCCAGACAGCGCTGCGACACGGTCAAAAAGTGTGTCGATGTCGTCGGCATCCGCATCCACGTCGGCATCAAAGTCGCCGGGCTTGCGGGCGTTCAGAGTCATGATGCCGTCCCTGGGGTGTAGCGTCGTGAACCCGAAACGCACCGGGTTGCCCGCGCCGTCATCCGGGATGAATGGGTCGGGAATGGCAGCGTTGAAATTGCCCACGATATCGCCGACCTGCTTAGTCTGATCGACCATGTCAGGCGCGAAGCCGGAGAACCTCACAAAGTCGGAGGCCGCGATGAAGTAATCCCCCGCCGGCAGGATAGGGTATTGGTCCCAGTCGGCGTCGGGATCGTGCTGGGGATGCAACGGGTCCCAGAGCGGGTTCGGCGTCGGGTTCTTCACAAAAGCGATCTGGCTGGTCTCTCGCCTATTGGGGCTCCAGATCGCTTTTCGGTCAGACAATATCACATGACTGCCCCCGTCCGCTGTGATCGAATAACTCGGCGGCGGTGCGATGGCCGTGATCTCGATAGCGAACGCTCCGCTGATTCTGGCTCTGGCGACCGTGTCAAGCGGATTCAGTGTTGCGTTGTGGATCAAGTTGCCGACCGGTGGCAGATCACCTTGCGAATTCGTCGGGTGCACATAACCCTCAAGGTCAGTACCCTGAAGGCTAATGAAGTCGTGGGGTATATAAACCGGCTCGGTGGCGGCATCGGTCCGCACGTTGTGCTGTTTCAGGACCAGGCTGCCGTTGGCGTCGAAGACCCCCAGCGTGTTCCCGATCCGTAACTTGCCGTCGCCGAGGTCGAAGCCGGCGGTTGAGCCGAAAGTATCGAAGATGATGTCGGAGACGCCATCGGACGTGAACTTGTGCCAGGCCAGCGACGAGGGGCCTCCAAAAACGGACGAAGTGTGGAACGTCTGGATGCTGTTACCCGCAGTGATCGCTCCGGCGTAGTACTCGATGTGGTCCGGGTTCGCCGGGAAGGCAACGCCGATGCCGACACTCAGGCCGATCGTCTCAGGCGTATCCGTACCCGATATCCCGACCGCGTCCGCCCCGGCATCGGACGCCACAAGAACCAGCGCCAAAGAACTAATCAATGTTAAGCGAAAACGGATCATTCTTTATCCTATCTTCTCAATCCGCGCGAACTCGGTATTAACGTGAACGGCGACGTACCAGCGCCACCGCCCCCAGCCCCAGAATCGTCAATGTCATTGGTTCGGGCACCGCGTTACTGGCAGGCGGTGTGCCGGCGTTCCAGTTGCCCAGCACCGCGTTCAGGTCGTCGATGCCGACGAAGCCGTCACCCGAGGGGTCCGCAAGCGGGTCGGCGGGGGGGACGTTCTGGTTCCAGTTGCCCAAGACAATATTCAGGTCGTTGATCCCAACGAACCCGTCGCCGTCGAGGTCGCCCGCAAGCGGCAGGTTGCCCTGAAGGATATCCAGGTCCAGCTGGTCAACGACGTCGTCGCCATTGAAGTCGCCATCCGCCCAGCCCCCGGGGTTGCCGAAGTTAGCCAGGACCAGCGATTCGTCGGTGGCGTCCACGACGCCGTCGAGGTTGGCGTCGCCGAAC
>JAJDCW010000306.1 GCA_029260635.1 Phycisphaeraceae bacterium
AGCATCCAGGGGTACCCGCAGTCGCCGACGGATTTCACCGAACTGGCCGCTTTACTGGTGCAACTACAGTACGATCCGGATCGTGGTTTACGCAGCGGCGCCTTCAAGCCGGACAGCCCGGTGGTGATCAAACCGGAAGCCGGGGTCCGCTGGCAGCACGTCGCCAACGCCTTTAACGCGGCGGTGCGGGCGCGGTACACGAACATCAATTTCGCACAGGTGTCGGGGTAGTACGATTTCTATCACACCGTTTGAAACAGGGATGAACGCCGATGAACGCGGATAGTACGGGTCATCATAAAATCCGATTCGCGTTTATTCGGGTTTATTCGCGGCTCATATGTGTTACGCTTGTTTTGTCGGTTTCATTGCTGACGCCGGCTGTGGCGACCGCGCAGCAGGACGAGCTGGACCCGGCGACCCTGATCGAAGCCCTGGGGCGAGAGGGGATGGGGGAGTTGCTACTGCACCTGGTTGAGACGGAGAAACCCAGCGACCCGGTGGTCGCGCGGCAGGTCGAGCTGGCCGGGCTTCGGCTTGAGTTCCAGCGAGCATCGGCGCTCGCGCAGGGGGCGTCCGGGGGGCAGGTCGAACTGTTGCGTGAAGAGACGGTGCGGGCCTTCGATAATTTGGCGGAAGCATCGCGCAGCCTGATAAATGACTTCCCCGACAACGATCGCCGAGCCATCTGGCAGACCGACCTGGCGCAGGACCTCCTGCTTGATTACTTATATGGATTGCATCAGTCGGCCCCATTGTTTGCGGAGTTCGGCGTATCCACCCGCGAACAGCGGAAGGCTCTGGGGGCGGCGGGCGGTGAGGCGTTGGCTCTGCTTTCGGACGCGAAGCTGCGGTTTTTCAAGCTGCGGGGCGAGGTCGGGCGTGACCCGGCACGCTCCGAACAGATGCAGAGCAGCGGGTTGTTCTTCCGTCTGTTTGATGAGTATGACCGGCGGCGCACGCCTTACTTCCTGGCCCAGGTGGCCTACCTGGTCGCCACGATGCCCGACGATTCGGCGTACTACCAGAACCTCGGCTCACGCGACGGCTATCGCATCCCGAATCAGGCCTCAACCCCCGACCAGGAGAGAGCACGGCTGCTTGAGCTTGCGGATCGGGAGCTTAAGAACTTCACCGGGGATATCAGCGACATGACCGGCGTGCGCGACGCCGCGATCTCACTGCGGGGGCGGGTTCTCCTGGCGAAAGGGCAGGCTACACAGGCGATCGAGTTGTTACAGGAGTTACTCGACAGCGAGGGCCGCGGCCCCGCCTGGCTGACGGCACGATTGGCGCGCGCCGAGGCCCTGCGTCAGCTTGGACAGGCCGAGTCGGCGGTCGACGAGCTGAACCAGCTGCGTGCCGATCCTGCGGTGATCGACGACCTAAGGTTTGGCTTACTGGTTACAGACATGACACACCGGGTGATGCTTGCTGATGCCAGGCAGCTGCCCCAGGCTTCACGTACCATCGCGGTGGCGCGGAGTTACGAACCCTATACCAAGTTGTTGTCCGGGCCGATTCCCGGCGAGCAGGTCAAGGGCCTGCGTGATTTTATCTACAAGCGTTGGGAATCATCACTAGAAGATGAGGGGCCGTCGGTGGAGCTGCCGCCAGTGGTGCGATTGGCGGTGAGTCAGGTCTTGCGCCAGCAGGGCCAGCAGATGCTTGAAGAGACTGATGCGGGTGTCGATGTACCGGTGCGGGAAGAGGCGAAGGACATGCTCAAACGGGCGATCGGGTTGGCCGAGTCCCTGACAGCCAAGTCTATCGATCCGGCGATCCGTTCCGAGGCGATGTTCAACCAGGCGATGGCGATGCACTGGCGGTCCCCGAAGGACCCGGTGAATCGGCTGGAGTTGACCACCATCCTGACCGACCTGGCGGACCAGATGCCGACCCAGCCGGTGGCCGAGGACGCGATCACGGCATCGGTGCTGCTGCTGCGGGAACTGCACCAGGTCATCCCGACGCCCCCGGAGGTGCAGCAGGCGTATGAACGGGCGGCGGGGGTGTTGTTCAGCAAGTTCCCCATCAGTGCGGCGGCCGACGGGGAACGACTGTATTACGGGTACGCGGTCCTGCAATCGGACGGGCGATTCGGCGAGGCGGTGGACGTGTATGAACGCGTGCCGTTCGACCACGACGACTACTTTCAAGCGCAAAGACAGGCATTGATCAGTTTCAGCGAGGTTTACCGGGAGGCACGCCCGACGGATCGGCCACGCACGCTCCGCGCTTTGGAGTCGGCGATGCGGCGTGTAGTCTCCGAAGCGGAACTGATCAGCGACAGCCTGGTTAACCCGGACCGTGCACGCGCCGCGCGGCGTGCGGCGGCGACAGTCGGTCTGATCCGTGCCCGGTTGGCACTGGCTGACAAAGACTACGACACGGTCCTTTCAGCATTGGAAGGTTTCGAGCAGGCCTACCCGGGAGAAGACGATCTTCTGTCGCAGGTATTGGAGTACCGCGTCGTCGCCCTGACCGACTCGGGGCAGCATGAGATGTTGGCGGTCGAGGCTCAGCGGATGCTGGCGGAATACCCCGACCAGGCGGCGTCGGTGATCGACCGCGTGCTCAGTGAGGCCGACCTGCGGATCGAACGGCTGCAGGCGCAGGCGGCCACCGCAGACAGTATCAAGCGTTCAGCACTGCTTGAAGAAGCTAAGGGGCAGGCGCATGCCGCGGCGGTGCTGTCAGAATATCTGCTTCGGTGGGCAAAGACGCGGTCCCTGCCGATGGAAGAATTGATGCCGTTCGAGGTGATCCGCGCCAAGACGCTTCGGCTGTCAGGCCAGGTCGAGCCGGCGGGTGAATTGCTCGCCCGGCTGGTGCACGACTTCCCCGACGACGCCCAGGTGATGCTGGAGTTTGCGCATGTTCTATATGAGAAGGGGGATGAAGACTCACTGGTCGAAGCGGTGCGTTACTTGGACCGTCTGATCACCGGGCTGGGCCAGCCGTTCCCGCGGGAGTGGTGGGTGGCGTGGATGCGCCGGCTCCAGATCAACGACCGCCTCAACGAGGGCACCGCCGAGATCCCCCTGCGCGTCCGCCAACTCAGGATGACCGACCCGAACCTGGGAGGCCCGGTCACCAAGCAGGAGCTTGAACGGCTGGAGTTCAAGCACGCGAAATGACGGGTCGGGTATCAAGGTTCAGGTATCGGGTTTCGGTCGAAGGGGGCTATACTCCAGTGGTATTGATACCTGAAATATTATTCCCAACCACCAACCACCAACTATGCAACATCGAATCATCCCCGGCACCGACGTCTCGCTTAGCCTGCTGGCATTCGGCAACTTCATCTTTGGCACCAACTGGTGGGGCGACTTCACCGATGAAGAGGGCGTTGCCCTACAGAACAAGGCCTACGACCGGGGTGTGACTTTTTTCGATACGGCCCCCGCATACGGGAACGGGCGGGCCGAGGGGTTGATCGCCGACACGATCAAGTACGCCGGCCGCGACAACCTGACTATCTCCACGAAGTTCGGCTACGACGTCTACCAGGACCCCGGCGAAGCCGGCGGGCACCGTGAACGCAAGCAGGACTTCTCCGGCAAGTTCATCCGCTTCGATCTGGAGACCTCACTGAAACGGATGGGTATCGACTGCATCGATCTCTACCAGGCCCACAACCTCAAGCTGCCGCAGTTCAATGATGAGATGTTTGAGACACTAGAGGCGCTTAAAGCCGAGGGGAAGATCAAGTCGTGGGGCGTAGCGCTGGGCCCGGCCATCGGCTGGCGTGAAGAAGGTGTTCAGTCCTTCCTGGATCACGACGCGGCCACGGTGCAGACGGTCTACAACCTCTATGAACAGGCCCCCGGGCGCGAGTTCTGCGAGGTTGCGCATCAGCGAGCCAGGGGCGGGATCATCGCCCGCGTGCCGACCAACTCCGGGATCCTCGATGAGGAGTTCAAGAGCCCGGACCACAAATTCCCCGAATGGGACCACCGCAAGTTCCGCGACCGCGACTGGCTTGTTTACGGGCTCAAGAAGAATGACATCATCCGCCCGATCGCGCACGAAACGGGCTTGTCGATCCGACAACTTGCCATCAAATGGTTGGCGAGCCAACCCGGTGTGGTCTCCATCGAACCAAACATCGTTAGCGAGGAAGACTTGGACGAGTACGCCTCGGCCTGCGACGGCACGGTGCTGCCGACGGAAGTGTTGGATGAGTTAGCGAAACTTTACGAAGACGACTTCGGCCTTGGTGACGCGGCCCACCCCTGTGATATCAAGAGCAGCACGGCTGAGGCAGGTTCGGTGAGGAGCGGATATCAACAACCCTCAAGCATGTTGTAGGGACATCAACCAATCATAGCCGCGATTCTTCGAGTCGCGGGGGGCGGGAGCAGGCGCGAGCTGTATGCCCGCGCTATAGGTGTAGATGTGAACTCGACGTGTTTTCCGGCGTAGAATGTATCAATGGCGGATGACGTTCAATCTGATGACCCGATCTTGTTTCAGGGCTCACGCTTCGCGGTGCGGGGTGTCGCGTTGCCGAGGCGCTCCGGCGGGGCGATGACCCGGGAGGTGGTTCAGCCAGCGGACGCCGTCGTCGTGCTGCCGATGCTGGATGAGGATACGGTAGTGCTGATTCGGAATCAGCGGTTCGCGGTCGGTCAGACGCTCTGGGAGTTGCCCGCCGGGACGATAGAGGTGGGCGAGGACCCGGCCCTATGTGCGGGGCGTGAGCTGTTAGAGGAGACCGGTTACGCGGCCTCCGAAATCACCCGGCTGATCGAGTTTTCCCCCACGCCGGGCTTCTGCACGGAGCTGTTAACCGCGTTTCTGGCCCGTGAGCTGGCTTTTCGGGGCCAGGACCTGGATGAGACCGAGCGGATCACGACTGAAGCGGTACCCCTAAATGAGTCGATCCAGATGGTACGCGACAACCGCATCCGGGACGCCAAGACGATCGCGACGCTGCTTTATTACCAGACGTTTTTAAGGACGGTTAGCTGATGGCTTGGCAGGACAGAGATTACAACCAGGAGACCATGGGCGGCTTCGGCGGGCGAGGCCGTGGCGGGGGCGGTGCCGGGGGACCCGGGATCGGCGGGCGATTGGGTGGGGCATCGGTGGTGATGTGGCTGCTTGGGATCAACGCGGTCGTGTTCCTATTAGATGGCGTGCTGTCCAGTGGGGCGCGGACGCAGGGGATCTCGCCTTACGAATGGGGCAACTTTAATCTTGAGCAGGGGGTGTATGGCTTACAGCTCTGGCGCGTGGTGACGTATCAGTTCCTGCACCACGGGTTCATGCACGTTCTATTTAATATGATCGGTTTGTACTTTTTTGGCCCGATGCTGGAGAAGTGGTGGGGGAGCCGACGGTTCCTGGCGTTTTATTTATTGTGTGGTGTGAGTGGTGCGGCTCTGATGACGTTGCTGTCGTTCGTGCCGGGGCTGCTGATGGTTGGCCCTGAGACGACATTGGTCGGCGCGTCGGGCAGTGTGTTTGGGATCCTTGCAGGAGCGGCGGTGTTGTTCCCGCACATGCGTGTCATGCTGCTGTTCCCGCCGATCCCGATGTCGATGCGGATGATGGCGTTGCTGTTTATGGGGCTCGCGTTCCTGTCCGTGATGGCGGGCACGCCCAACGCCGGCGGCGAGGCGGCGCACCTGGGCGGCGCGTTGCTCGGTTTCCTGTTGGTGAAGAACGCACGTTGGCTTGACTGGGCCGACCGGTTCTCGCCTTCAGCTATTCAGGCTGGGGTGAACAAGGGGCGGTTTGAGCGCAAAAAGAAACACAAGGCCGCCGGGCAGGACGAGGTGAATCGGATCCTCGATAAGGTCCGTGAGCAGGGGATCGCGAGCCTGACCCGCAAGGAGAAGAACACACTCAACGAAGAGACCGAACGGCAGAACCGGGCGGGGTAATAGATTTCTGTTTTCGGATGGCTGATTTATGATTCGAGGAGGGGGAGGCGGGTTTGGATTGGCCGTTAGGTGCGGGTTTGTTCACATCAGCGATCATCCACCAGAGCTCATCACTTTCTACTAAACTACGCGGCTTATGCCCGCGGTGACCTACGAATTGAAGATGAAAGACCAGGAGTCCAACGCCCGGCTCGGCCGGGTGACGACGCCGCACGGGACGTTTGATACCCCGGCGTTCATGCCGGTGGGCACGCAAGCGTCGGTCAAGGGGCTTCAGCCCACCGAGGTCGACGGGGTCGGGGCACAAATCCTTTTATCAAATACCTACCACCTGATGCTTCGCCCGGGCTCGGAGCTGGTCAAGAAGATGGGGGGGCTGCACCGGTGGATGCGCTGGGACAAGCCGATCCTCACCGACTCCGGGGGATTCCAGGTCTTCAGCCTGACCGACATCAACGAAATCAACGAAGACGGCGTGACCTTCCGCAGCCATCTTGACGGCAAACTGATCGACCTGACACCCGAACGTTCGATGCAGGTGCAGAACGAGTTGGGCGCTGACATCATCATGGCGTTCGATGATTGTCCGCCTTCGGCGGAAGGTGAGTCTGGGGTCTTGGGTCTTGGGTCTGGTCAGAATGAAAAGGTGCAAAGCGATCCAGTGCCCCAGACCCTAGACCCCAGACCCGCAAGCCGACACGAAGTGTCGGTTGCCGACTACCCCGCACGGGTTAAACTCGCCAACGAACGCACCGTGCGTTGGCTGGACCGGTGCGTGAAGGCGCACGAGCGCTCGGACGAGCAGGGACTATTTGGCATTGTGCAGGGGGGCACGGACCTGCTGGCACGGACCTGGTGCGCCCAGCACGTGACCCAGCACGACCTGCCGGGCTTCGCCATCGGGGGGGTCGCGGTCGGGGAGGGGTATGACCAAATCAAAAAGGTGGTCGAGCACACGGCCCCGCTGTTGCCGACGGACCGGCCCCGGTACCTGATGGGGGTCGGCTACGAGCGGGACATCCTCATGGCGGTCCGGGCGGGGGTGGATATGTTCGACTGCGTCCTGCCGACCCGGAACGGTCGGAATGGCAACGCGTTCACCCCGACGGGGCAGATCCGGCTGAAAAACGCCCAGTTTGCCGAGGATACCGCGGTGATCGATGAGGGCTGCGATTGCCCGGCGTGTGGCGGTGGGTTCACCCGCAGCTACCTGAGGCATCTTTTTATGGCCCAGGAGATGCTCGGGCCGATCCTCATCAGTGCCCACAATATCCGCCACTTCCAGAGGTACCTATTGGACATCCGGCGAGCTATCGCTCAGAATGACTGGTCTTTGATCGAGCGGTGCTGGCCGGTGGCGGTTAAGCGTCGATAAATGAAGATCTTGCGTGAGATACACGCCAAGGATGCGCTCCCGATGACCCCAGATAATCTGACCCTGTTCCTTGCCCAGGATGCAGCCCCCGACCGACCCGTCGCGCCGGACAACAGCGCGCCAACAGCAACAACCGAAAGCCAGGACGCCAGCCAGACACCGCTGGTGGACGGTGACAATGCGGATGCCGGCCCGCCATCGAGTAATTTCAACATGTTGATCCTGCTGGTGCCGCTGGCGCTGGTATTTTTCATGATGTCGATGAGCGGCCGAAAAGAAAAGAAAAAGCGTGCCACGATGATGGCCGCGATGGCCAAGGGCGATAAGATCCAATCCATCGGCGGCATCCTCGGCACGATCGTCGAGCTACGCGATGACGAGATCATCGTGAAGGTCGATGAAAACGCAAACACCCGGCTGCGCTTCGCGCGTTCCGCGATCCAGTCGATCGTCGAATCCAAGAAAGCCGAATAACCCCACCCGGAATACGCGGGTGACTCTTACCACAACCCGAGATTCATAGGCCACGCATCCTGACCGACGCGCACGCATCCGGCCAGTCCCTAGACCCCATACCCAGACCCCACACCCATGAACACGACCACCCTCCTTGTGCTGGTTTATTTCGCAGTCCTGATCGGCATGACGCTCTACTTCTCGGTGAAGGAAAGCCAGTTGTGGAAGTCCACGTTTATCGCGCTGGTGATCTCGGCGTTCGGGCTTGCGCTCTGGTTCCCCGGCGAGGGCGGTTACGGCCCGGGCGACCGGCTCAAGAAGGGGCTGGACCTCGCCGGCGGCACGCTGCTGGTCTACGACGTGAAGGTCCCTACAGGCCGGGACGCCACGACCGTGATCGACGAGACGATCTCCATCCTGTCCAAGCGGGTCGACGCTTCGGGCACACGGAACCTGGTCTGGCGACAGGTCGCGGGCAACCGCCTCGAGGTGCAGATGCCCCTGCCGGACCCCGAGACGAACCAGCGGCGAAAAGCGTATGAAATCGCTCGTAACGGCGTCTTAAGCGGGAATATCGGGGAATATGACCTGGACTCCAAACTGCGTTTCGCCCCCGACCAGCGGGTGGACAGCCTCAAGAAGCTGGCGCGCGACGACGAACAATTGCTGGCAAACCTGACCGAGTTGGCCAAGGCGTACGACGCGTTGGCGTTGGCGTCGGCGGAAAACGATGCGGCACAGCAGACTTACGACCAGGCGGAGGCGGCGATCAAGGCCCTGCCTGCGACCGCCAGCGAGGACGACATCGACAAGGCCCGCGCGAACGCGGACGACCTGCGCAAAGACCTGCAAGATAAGGCGATGACTTATCTCGACGCACAGGATGTGTTCGACGCGTTGAAGCAGACCGTGCTGGGCGCGAATATCACTCAAGCCCAACTGGAGCGGATCGAAGACCTGCCCGTCCCGGAGGTGGACGGCCCGGACGTGGAGAACCTTCGGCGTGATGCCATTGAGGCATTAATCGTGGAACAGCCACATAAGGCCGACGCACTTAATGCCTGGTACGAGGCTTATGGGGCCTACGAATCCAAGAAGGGGCAACTGGATGACGCGGACGACCTGATCACTACCCTGCAGGGGTCCGGCGTGCTGGAGTTCCGGATCGCCCCGTCGCCGAATGACCCGGGGCTGGACGTGGCATCCTACCGCGAGCAGCTTCAGGAGCAGGGGCCGCGCGCCGGCCGTGGCAAGGCCTGGATCTGGTCCGAGATCGATGACATCTTGGAATTCGCCCCCGAAGACGCGGAGTTGGCCCAGATTGAAGCGGACCCGGCGGGGTATTTCGCCCGGGGACGTTCCCCGAAAATCGTCGAGAAATACGCGGACAAGTACTACCTCTTGCTTGGCAACGTCCCGAGCCTGGCCATGACGCAGGACCAGGACTGGGCGCTGAAGTCGGCCAACAAATCACGGGATCAATACGGCTACTTGTCCGTTAATTTCCAGCTCAACGCGCTGGGTGCCGAGCGGATGCTCCAGCTTACCGGGCCGAACCTGCAAAAACCGATGGCGATCCTGCTGGACGGCAAGGCGATCTCGGCACCCACCCTTCAAGGCAAGATCGCGGACAGCGGCGAGATCACGGGGGGGGTCGGCGGCTTCTCGGATGCCGAGCAGACCCACCTGGTTAATACCCTCAAAGCCGGCTCGCTTGAGGGCGAGCTGAGCAAGCGGCCGATCAGCCAGAAAACCATCGGGGCGAAGTTCGGCGACGACAACATTAATAGCGGCTATGAGGCGGCGAAAGACGCGCTGATTATCGTTGCGATCTTCATGCTCGGCTACTACTTCCTTGCCGGCCTGATCGCGGACTTCGCGCTGGTCGCCAATATGATCCTGATCCTGGGTGTGATGGCCACACTGCGTTCGACCTTCACCCTGCCGGGCATCGCGGGCATCGTGCTGACGATCGGTATGGCGGTCGATGCCAACGTGCTGATCTTTGAGCGTATCCGCGAGGAGGCCGCGCGGGGCGCGGACCTGGCGACGAGCATACGCCTGGGCTACGAGAAGGCGCTGAGCACGATCCTGGACGCCAACATCACCACGCTGATCACCTGCCTGGTCCTGGGCTACACCGCCACGGTCGAGATCAAGGGCTTCGCGGTCACGCTGGGCATCGGCATCCTGGCGACGCTGTTCACGGCCCTGTTCTGCACGCGAGTCTTCCTCGAGCTCTACCTGACCTATAGCAAGGCCAAACGCCTCCCAATGCTGCCGACGGTGATCCCCGGGATCAGCAAGCTGCTGCATCCGAATATTAACTGGGTCGGCATGCGGTACTTCTTTTTCGTCATCAGTGCCGTTGCCATCATCGGCGGGCTGACGATGGTCTACGAACGTGGCGAGGACATCTTGGATATCGAGTTCCGCTCGGGCACCAAGGTCAGCTTCACGTTTGCGGAAGACAAGCACCTGGAACTGACCGAAGCTAGGACACGGCTCAGGGCTTACGGTGAGGCCGCGAAGCTGCTTCAGGAAGGCAAGCCGATCCCCGAGGACCTGGCGGACGAGGTGCAGACGCTCAAGCCCATCATCGAGGTGGCCAATCAGCGTTTCGACGACGCGATGGCCCGAGCAAAAGAGGCGGCGGAGGACCCGGCCATCCGGAACATTGACGAGCCTAAGAGGGTCGACTTCGCGTTATTTATCAATGCGGCGGATAGCGGCATCATCACGGAAGGACAGCCCGCGGACCCTGATGCGGGTACGGAATCGAGCGAAGGTTTTGGTATCTCGACACTGATCGAAGATGCCCAGGCGGTCAGCTCGGTGGTCAAGGCGGCCTTCTCCGACGTGTTGGATACGACCCGGCCGGTCACGTTTGACTCGATCCAGATCGATGAGGTCAACAACGCCCCGGTCTACCCGATCCGCAGCGGCATCCTCGGCGACAACATCAACCGGTCGGCGGATGTGCGGACGGACGTGGCGGAATCGGTCGGCGGGGTCGCGGTGGTTCTGAACGACATCACCCCGCCAATCACACAGGCCGACCTGACCCAGCGGATCGAGCGGATGCGGCGGCTGCCCAAGTACGAGGGGCTGGGCCACCGTCAAGCGGCCGTCATCGGGCTGGACGTGGCGGGGACACAGGAGGGCGAGCCGCTGTACCGTTCAGCGGTCGTCGTCACGCACGACTCAGATACCAACTACGTCGAAGCACCCGACACGTTCGCCGACTACGGCGGACTGGCGGCGACCGAATGGAACCTGGCAAGGGACGCCTGCCAGCGGGATACCAGCCTCGGCAGCGTCTCGAACTTCTCCAGCCAGGTCTCCGGCACCATGCAGCAGCAGGCCATCGTTGCGATGACGCTGTCACTGCTGGCGGTCATCGTCTACATCTGGTTCAGGTTCGGCAGCTTCACCTACGGCTTCGCGGCGATCATCGCGCTGGTCCACGACGTGTCTATCGCGCTGGGCCTGGTGGCGGCCAGCGCCTGGGTCTACCAGTCATTCGGCGGCATCCTCATGCTCGAGCCCTTCAAGATCGACCTGGCGATGGTCGCGGCGTTCCTGACAATCGTCGGCTATTCGCTGAACGACACGATCGTGGTGTTTGACCGCATCCGTGAGAACCGGGGCCGGCTGTCGTACGCGACGCCTTCGGTGATCAACGACTCGATCAACCAGACGATCAGCCGGACGGTGCTGACCTCCGGCACGACGCTGCTGGCGGTCGGGATGCTGTATGTGTTCGGCGGGCCGGGCGTGCACGGATTCGCGTTTGCGATGTTTATCGGCGTGCTGGTTGGTACCTACAGCTCGGTCGCGATCGCCAGCCCGGTCCTGATGCTCGGCGGGGCACGGCATGTGCAGGCGGACAAGGATGCAAACCGTAACCGAGGTGAGGCGGATAACACACCCGCGGTCACGGAAAAATAAGTCCACCGGCAGGCGTGCAACCGGGCGGGATTTGAATAAGATTTCCAAGAACCCCGGGGACCGTTCCCGGGGTTCTTTTTGTGTCAGTTATTTCCCGAAGTATTCCAATCAGAACGTGCCTCCACGATCTTTGTCGCCACAGTCACAGGTACGGCCACCGGCACGGACAGCGGGAAGCATCCACGCCCAGTCACGCCACACAGGATTGATTATAAGCTAAATAAAATATTTAATTTAGCTTATAATCAATCCTGTGTGAGCCATTCAGGTCGATCTTTGAGGGGGCGGTGATTTGGGAACAGTGATACGGGGCAGCGAGAAGAGACGGGGCGGGAAAGAGTGTACCCGGGTTATAGTTGCTCGTGGTTCAAACTCACCGGGTACACGTCAAACCGCAGACTCTTGCCCTTATGAGTGACGGCGGGCGGCGGGCCGGCAAGTGGCGGGGCCAGGCGGGGGCGTTTAACAACGACGCGGTGGGTGGCGGTGCGTAAAGCGGCCTCAAGGAGTCGGTCGGCGTCGGCATCGTCTCCGCTGATCAGCCGGAGGACGCGCATGGCTTTGCGCTCCGCGGTCTTGCGACCGGTTGGAAACATCGGGTCCAGGTAGACCACATCCGGGCGTTCGGCGGGGCTTAGACCTGCGATACTATCCATGTAGGAAACGCCGTCACCCGGCGTCAGGTTGATTCTGGCCGCGGTGTCGGGGTCGATGTTCATGGCTCGGCATAGACCGTCGGCGAGCAAGGCGTGTGTGATGGGGTTGCGTTCACAGGCCGTGACGGCGCAGCCCACGGACGCCAGGACCCAGGCGTCTTCACCCAGTCCGGCGGTCGCGTCCAGCACCGCAGGGCGATAGGGGTTGCGCCGCTTGATGCCGACCGCTTTGAGTAGCGGCTGACTGAGGCTGCGCCCCGGACCGGAGGTGGTGTCCAGTGCGGAGAGATCGCTGGCGGTCCCGTGTCCGCCCACCAGGGCTTTGTCGCCTCGCAGGACGCGGAGTTCCAGGCGGTTTGCGGTCACAGCCAACGCGACGTCGATGTCGGCTGGTGTTTCAGATATCGAATGAACGGGATGGCCAAAATCATGGGCGAGGGTCCTGGCATCAACAACCCGGCCCGGGTCGTCAGAATCGATCAGGACGGCCAGCTTCGGTGTACTGCGCGGGGGCATGGGCATGGGCGGGTCGGGCGGTGACATAACAGAGCATACCGCTTGGACTCAGTCACGGGTTGTCGGCTGGATTGCTTAGGCCTGGCTACTTCGCGGGAATCTGATTCTGGGCCTCGGCCTCGGCGACCTGTTGCTCATAGCGCAGTCGGTTGGTCTTGTTGTCCATCAGGATCAGGAGGCGGTCGTGGTGCTTTCGGGGGATGGCTTCCTCAATCATCCGCTTGGCTTCGGAGATGTGGGTCCTGCGGGAGAGGTGGGTCAGGATGACGGCCTCGGCGTTGGATTTCTCCATCAGCTGAGCAATGTGCTCCAGATGCAGGTGCTTGCCGACGTCGGCCCGGCCGCGGTGCTCGGGTTCCATGAAGGTGCACTCGGTGATCAGGACCTTGGCGTTGAGCACGTCCGGGCGGTCGAAGTGCTCGCCCCACATGGTGTCGCCGGTGAAGCAGATCAGGGGGATGTCGTTGATCTGGGTAATCTCGACGCCCTGCTGCTTGAGTTCGACGAGTTTAGGCTGAGGAAGGCCGACATATTCTCCGCGGAGTTTGCTGCGTTTCTCGATCGTGACGTAGCCCAGCGAGGGCACTGTGTGCCGGGTCGCGAAGGCGCGCAGGACGATGTTGTTCTTGATCTCGTGTTCCTGGTCGGGTTCCAGGGGGACGACCTTGTGGGGTGTGCGCTGGGCTTCCAGATCGATCCACGCGTTCATCACCCCACGGATCGGGGCTTCGAGCCTTGGGTGGCAGATCACGGTACCGGTGCCGATCCCCTGAAAGTGACGCTGCGAGAAGTAGTAGGCCAGCCCCGCGGAATGATCCATGTGGCCATGACTCAGGGCGACGTAGTCGCTGTTCAGCGACGCACGGGGGGCCCGACCGATATC
>JAJDCW010000307.1 GCA_029260635.1 Phycisphaeraceae bacterium
CGAGACATGCCCCGATGGGCCAAACAACTCGACGATCTTGTAACCGGTAAGCGCCGGCACCTGCTCATCCAGGGCGACTGCCTGGACATCGGCCGCGACCTGCCCGACGGCTTCATTGATAGCTGTGTGACCGACCCGCCCTACGGGATGTCGTACCAGGGCAAGAACAATAAGCGTGACCCGATCGCCAACGATCAACGGCCGTTCATCTGGTGGTTGAACGACGCGTACAGGGTGCTCAAGGAGCCCGGGACGCTCGCGTGTTTCTGCCAGTGGAAGGGTCAGCAGGACTTCAAGAACGCGATCCGCCTGGCAGGCTTCGACGTGCGATCGCACGTCATCTGGGACCGGCTCAACGGCGGCATGGGCGCGACGCACTGCACGTTCGCGCCCCGACACGATATTGTCTGGTTCGCCACCAAGGGCCGCTTCCGCTTCCCCAACGGCCGGCCCGACTCGGTCCTTCCCCACGCCAACGTGCCCACCCAGCGCCGCGTACACAGCACACAGAAGCCCCACGACCTGATGACCAAGCTGGTCACGAAAGTCACACCCAAGGGCGGCATCGTCTGGGACCCGTGCATGGGCTCGGGCAGCACCGGCGAGGCCGCGATCGCTGCGGGCTACCGGTTCATCGGTGCCGAGCTGGACCCCGCGAACTTCGCCAACGCCAAGCGTCGGATCGACGCCGCGCTCAAGGGCCGACCGGGCGGCAGCCCGAAAGCCAAACGGTGCGCCCCGGTCCACTTCACCCCATGCCGGAGGGCCGTTGCATGACCGCCGTGATCACCTTCAAAGACCTGCAGCCCACCGTGCCGGTGGCGACACGCCGGCGTCCGGGGGCCGACCCCTTCCAGGACACGCGCGTCACGTTCGACGCGGGGGGCGACGCCTATCAGCTCGACCAGATCAACGGTCGCCACTTTCTTGTACACAGCCGGGGTGGGCGATGGGAGTACTACCCGTTGCCGGAGGCGCAGTGGGCACGCATCGAGTACAACGACCGGCCGGGCCGGCCCGTCAACCCGCCGCCCGTGCTGCTCTACAACGCCGACGGCGACCTGGGTGTGGTGATACCGATGTCGATCGGCGGCGAACTGCACGGCACCGACGACCTGATCCCGATCACCGACGAGTCGCTGCTCGTGCCCAACCACTCCGGCGGTGCGAACAGCGTGATCAGCCACGCCGGCTACGTCTTCGCGGCCTGGCCCTCGCGCGTCCCGCCGAAGGGCGGACCCGGTACCGACCAGCACGTGTCGATCATCGACCGGGCGACACGCCGGGTGATCCGCGCCGAGTTCATCGGCACCAGCAGCACCGACACCTTCAATAAAAAGAAGGGTGTGTACCAGCCCGACCCGCACGACATCGTCGCGATCACGGTGGACAGCAAGGGTGTGATCCACATCCTGCTGGGAGCCCACCACGGCAACCTGATGTATTGTCACTCGACCGGTGTGGGCTGGGACGGCTTCACTGAGCCGGTGCAGATCGGCCAGGCCCGTAACCCCGAGAACAAGGGCGGCCACACCTACGTCTCCCTGGTCTGCGACGCACAGGACCGCCTGCACGTCGTCACCCGATACGCCGGGGACCGCTACCACTTCAACCTCGTGTACATCCGACGCAACGCGGACGGGACATGGACAGAGCCGAAGGTTCTCGTGCATGGTGATCGCGGGCAGTACGCTGCTTATTACCACGACCTGAGCCTCGACGGCGACCAGCTGATCCTGACCAGCCCGGGCGTCCTGTGGGGCGGCTTGAGCGCCGGGGAGATCGAGATCTACAACCGTCTCTGGCCCGGCGAGCTGCCGGGCGACGTGCAGCCATACCCCGCCAGCAGGACGGTGTGGTATCCGACCCAGAAGCGGCACGACCCCTTCACGCTCTTCTCTGACGACGGCGGTGACACCTGGGAGGTATTGACATGACGACACCCACCCTCGAAACCCAGCCCCTGACCAGCGACCAGGCCGGCGACCTGGAGCGCCAGATCGGCTTCGTGGTCGCCGAGCTGTTCGGCCCACCGTTGCGGGTGAACCTCTTATCGACGACACCGGTGCCGCACGACCGGGCCAAGGCCCAGGCTCAAGAGCTGGCTGGAAAATACCCCGACCGGACCTATATCGTCTTCCGGCCGATTGCCACCTACCACGGCGTGACGGCCGCCGGGCAGGAGGCCCAGGGATGACCAGGCACAGAGACGACCGAACCCCCGAGCAGCTCCAGCAGCTGGTGTTGGGGGCGTTGCATAAGCGGCAGGACGGACGCCGCACCGGCGACCCGCCGAAGGTGATCCGGGCGCTGGTCCTGGCCCGGCTGTTCGGCATCAACCCCCACGCCCGGACCGAGGACAGCCGCAAGCGGGCGGTGCGGAAAATCATCCACGATCTGAGGCAGGCGGGTGAGCCGATCTGCTCGAACGACAGGGGGTATTGGCTGGCTTCAGAGGCCAGCGACTGGGCCGAGTACAACACCTGGCGGCAGCGGCAGGGGCTGGCCCACCTGGCCGCCGTGTCGCAAGCCAGGCGGTCCTCGGCCGCCGCTGAGACGGCCGGCCAGATGTCCCTGCTCGATACCCGGCCGAGTTCCGCCGCGACGGCCATCGGCCACTAAAACCGCGCGCACCGGGCGCGCAGCGCGCACCTAATCACGGGTCGAAGCCCGTTTGACGGCCGGTTAAATGCGGTTTCCTATACTGGACCGAGCCCGATCCGACAGGTGCGATCCAGTTTAGGTCGGGGCGATAATCACCCACCGATCACGCCCTAAGTCTTGTGCCCACAATCCCTTCCCGCCCGATCCCAGGCAATCCCACCGAATCCCGTTTAGATCGTCCCGTTACAGTAAGATTGGTTGGCCTTAGGCCTATCATGAGGGAGACCTGTCTACGCAACGTCTTGAAAGGATTCCCGTGGCATTTTTCTCAAAAGATGATTCGGAGTTGCCTGACCATCTCCGTAAGATCATTGGACCAGAGCAGATCGATCAGCAGATCCGCATGGCGATCCAGCTGACTTGGATGATGTTGCCCAAGGAAACTAAATCGATCGATGAGGTTGAGAAACAGATCCGCCGACTGGTCGATCGCGCATTGATTGACCTGCGCGAAGATTTTGATTCCTTCGGCCCGGGTAAGCAGTAACCAGGCATCGCTGCGGGCTTATCGCCGGCAGCGCTGCATGGCACCCAACAGCCCCAACACAATCAGCCCCAGACTCGCCGGCTCCGGTACGACGAAGGCGGTGAGGGCCTTGGCTTTGTAGCGGGTCGTGCTCTTGTTGTTCAAGAAGTTGCTCGACCATGACGCGGGGGTGTAGGCCGACTGCCAGGGGTTGGCGTAGGCGAAGATGTCGGACAGCGTGTTGACCTCGCGGTCGTGGACCTCCCGGCGGACCTCGCCGGGGCTCAGCAGGGCATGGGTCACCGAGTCGAGGTTGTCGTAATCATCGTCCAGGCCCAGCAGGTGCAGGAACTCGTGGGCGACGGCGGTCTGGTAGTCGTACTCATCTTCGTCGATGTCGTTGGCGTCGTCGCCAGCGAACCAGTTGAAGGCGTTGTTGATGCTGATCTGTGCCTTGCCGCCCCGGGTGCTGCTGTTTTCGCCAAGGAAGAACTCGTTGCCGTGGTCGTCTTCGGTGACGGCGAACTCGGCGAGCCCGAGCTTGTTGCCCATCCCCTTGCCGTCGTTCTCGGCGAAACGGATGTTGTAGTCTGAACGCATATCGGTAGTGATTTTCAGTTCGACATCAAGGCTGGCCTTCTTCACCGCCTGGTTGATGCGGGACAGTGCATTGTCGATTGCGTTGACGCGGTCCGAGCCGATTTTGTTGTATTCGTCGATGTAGACCAGCAGGGGGTTGCCGGGCTTGTCTTTGGATGAAGCGGAGGATGGTGTCGGGCGGTCGTCGTGGTTATCTAGATGTTTGTCGGCTGTGACTAAAAATTTGGGTGTGACGGTGGGCGTGTTTTTGTGGGTTAACGGGTTCGTTTTGGCGACTGGTTTTTCGGTCCAGCTGCGGTCAGGCCCGGTGGCGGGGCTCATTGAATCGGTGGTTGGGGTTCTGTCGACAGGTTGGTGATTGCTGTTGAAGGCGGTTTGAGACGGGGTGTCGATCATCTGTGTACGGGTTTGGACCTGGGCCTTTTGCGGTGCGGGGGTTTGCACGGCGAGGCGTGCCGAATCACTTTCGGTAACGGGTACGCTTTGCGATGCCAGCGGTGTGGGGGCCTGCCTGCTGGCGGATTGCATCGGGATGATGTGTGCCGCCGGGGTGTCAGCCAGAGCGGACGGTTGGGGAGATACGCTGATCTCCGCGGACGACAAGGCGGCGGGCAAACCGGGCGTCCTGGTTTCGGCGTCTGCTGTGAAAACGCCGGTGGGGCTGGTCGGTTGCGATGATGTCGATACGACCGGGCTGAGCGTAGAACCGGTTGCTTCGGGGTTTTCTCCACCCAAAGCGCCGAACTCGAGGACGGTGTACTCTCGTTCCGCGATCGATTCGGGCGGCTGCCAGGTGAGGGGGGCCGTGCCACCGACATACTCGGCGACCAGTGTGTTTGAGCGGTGCTCGGCTGTGGGCAGCGCGACGATGTCTTGACGCCTGACCATCCGTCGGTGTTGAGGTTCGGTCATCAGGGAGGCCAACGGTGTTGGATGATCTGCCGTTTGTTCTGCGTCGTCAGCCTGCGATCGTTGCAGGGCGTTGATCCTGATACGGGCCTGACGGATGATATCGGCGAGGCTGCGCGTGTCGCCCCGGGCATCCATATAGGACCGGTTGTATGGCAGGTCAGGTAATTCAACCGTGTCGGCTTGAATGCTTAGCTGCGGCGTGTGGATGTCGGTTGGCGCGCCCGATGTAAGGCTCAGGCCGACAGCGGCGGCGGCGAGCAGCAGTGCGTGGGGGAGGTGTTGATAGATACTGGATCGGGTCATGGGTCTGTCCTTCCCGGTGCGCAAAATAAATAGCGCACCTGATAACTCTGCGTGTCGCGGCGGGCCTCGAATCGCGCTTCGAGGTTCGGCGGTCACCCTGATCGATCAATTCACTTAACAGACCACCGTAAGACCGGCCTCCCTCGTCGTGGGCACATAGCAACACAGGCCCGGGCGGTGATCGTTACTCTCAGTATAAATCACCGTGGTACAGAATTGAAGGTTTTTTAAGGTTTTTTAGCCTTTTTCAGTCTAACTGGCGAGGTGTGTAACGGTCTGGAAACCGGGGGTAGTTGATAGTCTGGGCAAGATAGGTGGGATATGCGATCTGGTACAGACGCGGCTGCTTAATCGAGTTTCGTGACCGGCTGCTTCTGCCCCGATTCCACGCTGAGCGCCTCGGCCTCGACGATCAGGATCGATTGCGCTGCCTCTTTGAGCGTGACGCGTTCCGGGCCTTTGTCCGATTGGATGCAGTCGATGAAGTACGCGAGTTGTGGTGCGTAACCCATGCCCGGATTTAACTCGACCGATAGGGGTTCCTTGTCGGCTTCGTAGAGCGTGACGGGGTTGTCTTTAGAGATATCGAATACCGCGGTGGCGTTCTCAAAATTCACACAGTACGTCATTTTGAACGCGAAGCCCTTGGTCATGGCCCAGCCGCCCTCGGCAGTGACGTGTGGCCCGTCGGGGTAGTGGTAGACGGTGGTGACGTGGTCGATGTGGTCGGTGTTTTTCTTGTAGCCGTAGCTGCTGACGGCGTCGGGCGTGCCGAAGAGGTGCTGGACAAAGTCGGTGTCGTGGATGTGCAGGTCGAGGATCGCGCCGCCGGAGCGTTGGCCGTCGGAGTAGAAGGGGCCGCCGGGGTGCTCGCCGACCCGGCGGAACGTGGCCGAGAGCACCTTGCCGAAGCGCCCACTGTTGACCGCCTCTTTCAGCCAGTCCCACCCCGGCCAGAAGCGCATGCACATGGCGCACATGGCTTTGCCATTTGAATTGGCCGCCACACCCAGGATGCGTTTCGCCTCTTCGCTGGTGCGCGCGAAAGGTTTTTCGATCAGGACGTGCTTGCCCGCTTGCAGTGCCTCGATCGCGAACTGGGCGTGCAGAGGTGTCGCCAGGCAGATGTCTGCCATGTCCACATCCGGGTCGTGGATCAGGTCGATACCTTCGGTGTAGTGCTTGGCCTTGGAGAAGTCGAAGCCGCCTTCGGCCTGGCCTTTGATGTTGCCTTCGCTCTTGCGTTCACCGCACAGTCGGGCCGGGTCACGGTCGGCGACCGCGACGACTTCTGCGTCTGGTATCTGGCTGTACGCATCCAGGTGCGTCGAGCCCATCACACCCAGACCGATCACACCCACTCTGACCATCACGCGCCTTCCTGTGATTGGGTTGCGTTCGTATTGGTTCCCGACAGATGTGCCGTGATCAGGTCACGCGCGATGGCGATATCGCCCGGCCGGTCGTCACCGGCCTCGCGCTCGATCATCAGGCTGCCGTCGTAACCCGCGTCATCCAGCACGGCAAAGAAACGGGTCCAGTCGACCTGACCCTGGCCCGAAGGTACTTCCGCGCCCCATTCGCCGGGTGTGGTGGTGGCGGTCGCGTCTTTGATATGTACCTGCCCGGTCATGTCCACGAGCTTAGTGATGGCGTCGATGGGGTCGCCCTTGCCGTAGAGGATCATGTTGGCGGGGTCGAAGTTCACGCCGATGTTGGGGTGGTTCACGGCATCCAGGAACGTCAGCAGGTCGTCGGCGGTCTCCTGCCCGGTCTCTAGCAGTAATTCACATCCCGCATCGGCGAACAGGTCCGCCAGCACCGTCAGCCGGTCGCCGAGCGTGACGTACCCGGGGGCGGTCCGGTCGTGCGGGACAAACCCGGCGTGGAACATCATCATCTCGATACCTTCACGCTCCACGATCTTGGCGATCCCCGTGGCGACAGCCAGGTTCTCTTCCCATGTTTCGTCCGGCACGACCCCGCCGGTCTGGCGGATGCTTTCAAGCGTCGAGTAATCCTCGCCGATCGGCGTGAACATCCCCGATAAGACCTCGATGCCTGCGGATCGTAACTCACCGATCGCCTCGCCCCATGTCGCGGGATCCTGCACCATCGGGCTCATCGCAAGCAGCACACGTGGAATCTTCAGCCCGGTAAGCTGAGCGATCAACTCCGCGGGGTCTTTGGGTTGAAGAGACCAGGAACACACACCTATCCGTTCAGTCATTTGATGGTTACTCATTTATACAAGGTCATCCGTGCATCCTAGTCAACACAAGACAGACATGATACACATACTGCATGAGCGCGATTTTATCAGTCCCGGTGTTGGTCTTGGGCGGCGGTACCGGGGGTGTCGCCGCGGCCCTGGCGCTGGCCAGGCACGGCATCCGATGCGTTGTCACTGAGCCTACCGCCTGGGTCGGCGGGCAACTCACCAGCCAGGCGGTCCCCCCCGATGAGAACCGCTGGGTTGAGGGGCTGGACGGCATCACCTCCGTCACCGCCAGTTACCAGCAGTTCAGGCAGGCGGTGCGTCACTGGTACCGCAAACACCGCAGGCTCACACCATACGCTCACAACAACCCGACCCTGAACCCCGGTGGTGGCTGGGTCAGCCGGCTGTGCTTCGAGCCGCGTATCGGCCACGAGGTACTGCGGTCCATGCTCGCCGAGCATGTCGCGTCCGGCTTGGTCACGCTGCTGCTGAACCACGAGCCCGTCGCTGCGGAGGTCGTCGGCGACCGCGTTACCTCTGTCACGCTTCGGGACACGAACACCGGCGAAGAAAAAACGATTGAGCCCAATCTCATCCTCGATGCCACCGAGACCGGCGACCTCTACCCGTTAGCCGACATTGAGCACCAAATCGGGGCCGAGCGCCGCGACATCCACCACGAGATGCACGGCCACCCGGACCACGACGACCCCAACGACCAGCAGGCCGTCACATGGTGCTTCGCGATGGAGCACCGCCCCGGAGAAGACCACACCATCGACAAGCCCGACGGCTACGACACCTGGCGCAGCTACGTGCCTGCGTTGACTGGTGGCTGGCCCGGGCCGTTGTTCTCCTGGGACATCGCGGGGCGCGACAAGCCCTCACGGACGCTGCCGCTGGTCCCCTGGCCCGACGCGCCCAAGCCTGGCCAACTGGAATTGTGGCGCTACCGGAAGATCGTCAACCGGGCGATCTATCAGCACGACACCAGTGGATCAGATGTAACACCACCCGATATTTCGCTTTTCAACTGCGTGCAGATGGACTACTTCCAGAAGCCGATTCTGGGCGTGACCGATGAAGCTAAACAGGAGGCCCTCAGAGAAGCAAAACAGCAGAGCTTTTGCTTTTTCTACTGGATGCAGACCGAGGCACCGCGCCACGACTCGGCAGACAGAGTCGGATACCCCGGGCTGCGTCTGCGTGGTGACGTACTAGGCACAACCGACGGCTTCGCGATGGCCCCGTATATCCGTGAGCCCCGGCGCCTAGCTGCTAGGTCGGTCGTGACCGAGGCCCACGTCGGTCAGCAGCAGCGTATCGAGGCGGGGCACGCACCGATGCGGCACCCGACCCGCGTCTCCGGGGAACCGTTTACCGACAGCGTCGGCGTCGGACACTACCACATCGACCTGCACCCGTCCTGCGCAATGCGAGGCGAGGTATTCGTAGCCGCCTGCCCGTTCCGCATACCGCTGGGTGCGTTGCTGCCCGTCCGTGTCCGCAACGTCATCGCCGCCGGCAAAGCCATCGGCACCACCCACGTCGCCAACGGCTGCTTCCGCCTGCACCCGGTTGAGTGGAACATCGGGGAGGCGGCGGGCACGCTCGCGTCGTTGTGCCTTTCAGACAAGCTCGAACCCGCGCAGGTCCATCAAGGGGCGCGGCACCTGCGTGTGTTGCAAAACCGACTCGCCGCAACAGGGGTGCCTTTGATCTGGCCCTGGGAAGACGGGCTCTGATAGGCTTCACAAAAAAAATCAGACGACGGCCCGCTAGGACCGTCGCCTGACACAAATTATTCTTATGTGATGTAATGCTTAGTCGTACGACGCATCGACCAGGTCTTCCTGTTCCAGTGCTTCCGGCGAGGTGCCGAGCGTCACCAGGACCACCAGGTCCTGGAAGTCCGCCGCGCTGGAGGTCAGCCGGGTCGTGCCCAGTTCGAACAGGTAGATCGACTGGTTCGCGTCCATAGTCATCGTGCCGGTTTCTTCGTCGATGTAGTCACGGACGAACTCGACCGCGTTGGACTGGTCTTCGTAGCCGGCGATGTCTGGCACGGCGTCCCCGTCACGCAGCACCTTCACCGAGGGAGATTCCTCGTGCGAGTTACGCTGCAGGTACAGGTCGCCGCTGGTCCGCCAGCTTGTGCCGGTGATGTCGATCCCCGACTCGGGGTCAAACGTTTCCTGCACGATAAAGTGGCGTGGCGGTGAGCCGTCGTTCACGTCGCCCGCGTTCGGGTCGTCGTGGTCGCCAAAGGGTTCATGCGATTCCCCGCCGATGTTGACCAGCACCGTCACGGGCATATTCTCCCCGCTTGACGTGATCGCCGCGCCCAGCACAGAGACTTTTACAGCGAAGTCCTCGGTGGGGACCACCCGTCCGTCGCTGATCTCGAAGTCGATGGCGTCACCCGCCACCGCCACTGAGGCCGGCGCCAGGACCGCGCCCAGACACAGGGCACCCAATAAATCGCGAGTCGATACGTTTCTACCTAACACATTCATAATCAACCGTCCTTCCGTTTCGCCTCGACACCTTAAAGTTCACGCTCGGCCATGTTCCGTCCCTTTGGTCACGCCGGGCACACTCCCAAGATCATGGGTATTAGCCAAGACAACTAACCAATACAGATGGCACCCCGTGCAAACCGGACCTCGTGAGTCGGCCCGATTTGGTGGAATATATGCGTTCTGTGATGGTTGTAGTGCCTGCACGTGTCAGGCCATAGGACACGGGGCATAACTAGGTCAACCTCATTAGTTTTTTATGTATATGGATGCGCTGGCGCCATGCGTGGTCGTTTTTGATTTTTTATTCCAATAACCCTTGCACATGTGTTATTGGAATTTTACGTTTCTTCTTGCCAGAGCGGGTCTCTGTCTTTGAGTTTGAAATACGGTTCAGTTGAGTCACATTCGGGGTGGAGAGTTATTTATGTCGATTAACAGATTCAAGAAGACCACGGGATTCGGGACGGGGTTAGCCATGTTGCTCGCCGCGTCACCGGTATTCGCCCAGGACGCGGGGTCCCCCACGGATGGCCAGGTTATGTACGCCATCGAGCGGGATTCCGGTGAGTTGATGCGTTACCACTTCGATTCTCAAACGCTCACGAACGTCGGGATGATCAGCGGCCCCGCCAGCGCATCCATGACCGGGATCGATGCCTCTGCCCACATCCCCGGCCATCAGAATATTTACGGCTTCTGGACGGACCCCTCGGACGGCCAGACCAAGCTGCTCTACATCGACTGCGAGACGGCGGCCGCCAGTGTGCTCGGTGCCCCGCTGGGAGCGGGCGTGATGACCGGTGCGACCTCCGTGAAAACCCCCGAAGGGGGCTGGGTCTTCCCGAACCCCGACGGATCGCAGCCCATCCTCGACGAGTTTGACCACACGATCTTCGCTATCCATGAGGTCGAAGCCCAGGCCTCCAGTGGCGATCACGACCACGCCGCCGGCGGCTGCACGCCCGCATCGGGCACGATCAACATCAATCCGAACAACAGCCCACACAACGAATTTACGGTTGCCCTGCCAGGCGGTGAGTCATTCAATCGCGACGACCTGCACGACAAGAACGTGCAACTGTCCGAGGGCGGCGTGTTTTATTCCGGTGCCGCTGAAAGCGTCTGGGTCAAGCCCAAAGGCAACGGCAACCAGAACACACTGACACACAACGGCGAGGTCTACCCTCTTGAGAACGGCAAGACCTATCTGATTACCGGCGACGACATGGATATCTCGGTCTACAACGACCACATCCATAACAACGGCAAGGCGATGGGCCACTGGTGGGTTAGCATCGATGGGGGCTGCGTCGTCATCGAAGAAGAAAATGAGCAGGCCGTCCAGGCACTTCAGACCCAGCTCGTGGGCCTCTACCAGGTTAACCACAAGACGGGTCAGACCCGCCACCTGATGGCGTTGAGCCGATCGTACGACGGCCTGGCCACCACGGACGGCGGTACATTCCTAGCGACAAGCGGCAACGATATCTATGCGATCGATCCCGCCAATCAGTCTGAGGTCCTGGTCGGGACATCGGGCCTGGACCGTACAATGGGGTTGGAGTTCCTCGGATCGACCCTGATGGGCTTTGAAAACGTCAACGACCGGATCGTCGCGGTTGATGCACTGACCGGTCAGCCGCTTGGTGCGGGCATGGCGGTCGGATTAAGTGAGGTCGGCTCGATCATATTCACCGATGCTCCCTCCGATCCGATGAATGTGCCCGACAGCTACGATTAAGTAAACACACCCAATTGGTCTTATCTTCAAGCCGGGTGCCTGACAGCGCCCGGCTTTTTTTTGATCAATCTTTCTTGACCGCGATCAGGGCCGCCTGTCGGCCGGTCCGGCCCTGGTCCCTGCGGTGGCTGAAGAAGTCGGTTGTGTTCGCGTAGGTGCACTGCGATGAGATATCCGTGCGGTCTAGATCAACCCCGGCCCGCTTGAGCTTTTCAGTGACCGCGGCCGGCAGGTCGATATGCGGTTTTACCCAATCGCCTCGTTCGCAGACCGCGTCCCCCAGCCCCTCGGCCTCAAACACCTCCACGACCTCCGGCCCGACCTCGAAATGCTCGACCGAGATACATGGCCCGACCGCAACCATCAATCGCGACGCGTTTTCCCCACTCAGCGAACACACCGAATCGATCGCCTGCCCGATGACGCCCGCGATCACGCCACGCCACCCGGCATGCACCGCCGACACGACCCGCCCGTCGGGGCTGCTTATCAGCAACGGCACGCAGTCCGCCACGCGCACCATCAACAACTGAGCCGGCCGAGCTGACACCACCGCATCGGCGCGCGGCGCATCGACAGGCCTGACCGGCTCGGCGGGGGGTTTCCAGACGTGGCAGCCGTGGACCTGGTTCACCTGTACCCGGATATGTCTTTCACACCCCATCACCCGCCGAACCCGCCGGAAGTTTTCCGCGACATTTGTATTCGCATCGGCATCCGGGTCATTTACCAGCGACGCCAGATTTAGTGATGCATAAGGCGTACGACTCAACCCCCCGATCCGTGTGGTAAACCCGTGTGGCACACCGACATCACAAAGCAACGGCGACCGGTACGTCACCACCCCGTTGTCGTGTTCTGTGCGTGTCAGATCGGACATATTTTCAGGTAGATTGTTTACTAGGCTTGCTCTTCGCGCAGCGTCATGGTGATCGCAAGCTCGGCAAGCCGAACGGTTGACTTGTCCATCGCGTCGAGCGCCTCGTGGAACTTATCGGGATCAACGCCCGATGAATCCGCCATCGCCTTGACCTCGGCGACGTGTTGCTCGACCTGGGCCCGGTAGCCCGCGTCCATCTCGTCGCCGACCTTGGCCAACTGCTTCTCGATCGCGCGGATGTCCAGCCTCGCCTGGTTACGCAGGTCGATCAGCCGGTGGGCCGCCATGTCCTGCGCTGCGTGCGCGTACGAATCGTTTTCCATCCGCTGAACCTCGTCTCGGGTCAGCCCGTGGTTCGGGACGATCTGGATCGACGCCCGCTTCTCGCTGCGTTTCTCTACCGCCTGGACACTCAGTACGCCGTTGGCATCAACCAAGAATGTCACCTCGACCTTGGGTAAGCCCGCGGGCATCGGCGGGATCCCTTTGAGCTCGAACTCGCCAAGCGACCGGCAGTCGCTGACCAACTCACGCTCGCCCTGTAAGACATGCACTTTGATATTCGTCTGCCCGTCGGCATACGTCGAGAACATCTCCGTCGCCTGTGCGGGGATCGTCGAGTTGGACATGATCAGCTTCGACACCGCGCCGCCCATCGTCTCGATCCCCAAACTCAGCGGGATCACGTCCAGCAGCAGCATGTCCCGGTTGATCCCCGCCAGGATCGAGCCTTGCACCGCTGCGCCCAACGCGACCACCTCGTCGGGGTTCAGTGCTGTGTAAGGCTCGGTCTCAAACAGCCCACCAACCCGATCGCGCACCAACGGGATGCGCGTCGATCCCCCTACCATCACCACCCGGTCGATGTCGTCCACTGAACACTTGGCGCTGCGCAACGCATCCCGGCAGCAGTCGATCGTCCGGTCTACCCACGGTCCGATCATCGTGTTGAAATCTTCGCGTGAAAGCGTACGTTGGTAGATCCGCGCCCCGCCGCTCTTGTCTGCGCCCAGGTCTACCTCGATCTGAGCCGAGTCTTCGGCGGAGAGCCTGATCTTTGTCGCTTCCGCGAGGTTTCTAAACGCCTGCCGTGTCGATGCGGGGAACGCGATCTGTTCGCCAAACTGTTTGCGCACCTCTGCCTGGATCAGCTCGACGATCATCCGGTCCACATCATCCCCGCCCAGGTGCGTGTCGCCCGCCGTCGCCAACACCTGATCGACCCGCCCCTGCTCGGTCTTCATCAATCGAAGTACGGAGACGTCGAACGTCCCGCCGCCCAGGTCAAAGACCGCGACGGTCTGGGTCGGTGGATGGTGGCTGGTGGCTGGTGGCTGGTTTTCGGAGCTACATACCTCTGGGTTGAGCTTTGTACTCAGAGAAACCGTGCCATCGGATTTCTTCTCCCTGATCCCTGATCCCTGATCCCCGACCCCCGGATTGTCCCCCAGGTTGTACGCCAGCGCCGCCGCGGTCGGCTCATTCACGATCCGCACCACCTGCAACCCCGCGATCCGCCCGGCGTCGCGCGTCGCCTGGCGCTGCGCATCATCGAAGTAGGCCGGCACCGTCACCACCGTCTTACGCACCGTCACGCCCAGCGCCGCCTCCGCCCAAACGCGAAGCTCGCTGAGGATCACCGCGCTGACTTCCTGCGGGCTGATCAACTGATCGCCAATCTTCACCCGTGCGGTATCGTGCCCGCCCTCGACAACCTCATAAGGCAGGTACGCCAGGTCGTCTTGCACATCATTGACCGACCGGCCCATCAGGCGTTTGGCGCTGGAGACGGTGTTCTTCGGGTGCTCGACCGCGTGGTCACGTGCCTCGCGCCCGACCGCCTCGACCCCACCCCCGGACAGGTTGTAACGCACCACGCTGGGCATCAGCCGCTGGCCGCCGGGCCCCTCAAGGATCCGCGGCCCCCGCTCGTCGCAGTACGCCACCAGCGAGTTGGTCGTCCCCAGGTCGATCCCGATGATCGGTTCCACAGATGGGTTTGTTTGCTTAGTTCCCGTCATAGGGCGAAAGTGTAGGCCACCCGCCACACCCCGACCAGCCCAACAAGAAACACCGGACCGACATCATGCCGATCTACCAGATCATCACCGAAACCGCCTTCACCGCCTCCCACGCCCTGCGCCTGCCTGATGGCAGCGACGAACCGGTCCACAGCCATGACTGGCCGGTGGCGGTCACGGTTCAGAGCGACAAGCTCGATGAGATGGATTGTGTGATGGACTTCCACGTGTTGGAAAAGATCGTGGATGCCGTGCTCGATCCTTGGCACGAGCAGCACCTCAACGATGTTGAACCCTTCGCCAACGAGGCGATCAACCCCAGCGCCGAGCGTGTTGCCGAGCAGATCGCCCTGGCGGTCATCCAACAACTGCCCCAGGGTGTTACCCTCGTCGAATCCTGCGTCGGCGAAGCCGAGGGCTGCACCGCGGTGTATCGGCCTTAATTCTCTCCCGGCTATCAAACCTCACCTATTCAGCGCAAAAAATAAGGCCCGGCAAGAACCGAAGTCCAAGCCGAGCCTTTCCGGGGGCAAGATTATTCAACCCATAAAATATTGGGTTGGCCGGATACGACAGTCAACCCGTAGGTGAGTCATATCCAACAGGCATATATTAACAGGCCCGAAAGCCAAGTCAAGCCCTTGAGCGGGTAAATTCTCATGTTACATAGTTACTTTCAATCGATATGTTTCTAAATCTAATTCTAACCAGACACATACGTTAATTCTGATCAAATTAGAAATTTTTACAATGGGATAGTCAGATAACGGGGGCATATCTTGAATTATTACCTGGGCTCTTACACGAAAGACATCATGAGAATTGCCGGTTTTAGGGATATATTATTAAAATACAAGGTTTTACGCGTCGTGTTGACGGATGAAACGGGCCTTGGAGCACGGCAAAGCCGTAAATTTCGGCTGATGCGCAAAGGGTGATATCACAGCAGGTAACGATCTATTTGTGTAACAGTTCCCATACGCCGTCCCAACTCGGCTCAGGCTGTTGCAGCACGTCCGCCAGCTTGTCCGCGTAGACCCGGGCCAAGTGGTCGTCACCGAGTTGTTGAAGCTTGTGCATCGCGTCGGTGAACCGTCCCTCGCCGCAGAACGCCAGGGCCTCCTTGAACGCCTCCTGGGTCGGCGGCATCTACTTAGGGTCAAGCGAGTAGGGCTCAAATACCCAGACCGGCTCCTTCCGCCCGACCACCGCGACTCGACCGACATCCCGGAAACTCAGTCGGCCTTCTACCGCCTTCCACGCCTCCTCGGAAACCAGGGCCGTGGTCCCGAAAACCTTATTCACGCCCTCTAGTCGTGATGCCAAGTTGGCCGTGTCGCCCAAGACGGTGTAGTCGAAGCGTTGATTTGACCCCATATTCCCAACCACGCACGTGCCGGTATGGATCCCGATCCGGATCTTTGGCTCGCCGCCGGTCTGCTCGAACCATCGGCGGCGCATCCCGACCAGTTTCTCTTTGCAACGCAACGCCGCCCGGCAGGCGAGCAGCGCGTGGTCCGGCTGGTCCAGCGGCGCGTTCCAGAAGGCCATCACCGCGTCGCCCTGATACTTGTCCAGCGTTCCCTGTTCTTCGAGGATCACCTCGCTCATCGCGGACAGGTAATCATTTAAGAGCGACGACAAGACCTCCGCGTCCAGCTTCTCCGCGATCGAGGTGAACCCCGCCAGGTCGATGAACATCACCGTGACTTCACGCCGCTCACCGCCGAGCTTCAACAGCGACGGGTCTGCAAGCACGCGCTCGATCACCGTTGGGCTGAGATAATGCCCGAACGCACGCTTGATGAACCGTCTTTGCTTGCCCTCAGTCGCCAGGGAGAACACCGTCGCGCTGAGCAGCGCCAGCAGGGCACACAGCGTCGGTCCGACGATCGGCCAGGCCACGCCGTTGTTAAACATCGCCACCCCGAACACCGTCGGCAACACGCAAGCCACAACCCACACGATCGCCAGCCGTACCCCGCCGGACGTAAACACCACGGCCACCCCTGCGGTAACCGACAGGATCAGCATGAACACAAGCACCCAGGCCTGCCGAGCATCGCGGAGAAAATCATTGTTCAACAAGTGATCCAGTACCGTCGCGTGGACCTCAACCCCCGGTACCCCTTCTCGGCCTGGCAGAGAATGGATGTCATAGAGACCGGGCGCGCTTAAACCAAAGAAGACGTAGCACCCCTCAAACTCAGAAGTGTTGATGCTCGGCTCTTCGCCCGCAAGCACACGCAGCTGCGACTGGATCACCGCCGCGGCGCTGTAGCTTGTGTAAAGATGGTCGTTTTCCGCCTTGTCGGGCTTGCGGTAGCGCAGCAGGGCCCGGCCATCGTTGCCCAAAGGGATCGTCACGTCGCCGACAGTCAGATCGTTGCCCTCAATCTGCATCTTTACCTGTGTCTGTTTCGTGCCGACCAGGTACGCCGCGAGCCCCATCATCGGGAGGTCGGCCCCGTCGAACCGCAGGACGGGCCGAACACGACGGACCGCCGTATCCCCATCGATCCCGATGTGTCCAAACATCGTTGCGCTCTTTGCAAATAGCGCATGTGGGAACACACAAGTATCCGCGGTCAGCCCCGTGACTCGGTTTGATTCGACGTAGGAATCGAGCCCTTCAACCTGAACTGGGGGGCGTGGGATATCAGTTGGCCAGGCGGTCGTTGTGCTGGTCTGGTCGCCCGGACTCACAAACGCGACAAAATCCGATGCACCCGCCATCGCGTCGGCGAGTTTCTGGTCGTCGGCTGGCCCGTAGCGTCCCGGCTCGGTGAATTGCAGATCAAACGCGATCGCCTTGGCGCCGCTGTTTCGGCAGAACTCGATGATCGGGGTGTAGACCTCGTAAGGCCATTGCCAGCTCAGCCCCATCCCGCCCCGCGCCCACTCCAGGCTCTGCTCATCCAGGAGGATGATCCGGATCGGCAGATCGGGATCGACCGGTTCCGCCAGGTATTGTTGCCTAGCGTCCCAGGTGATGTGTTCGGCAGTTTCTACCACCCACGTCCAGCTCAGCCCCCGCGCCACCAGCGCACACACGACCCCGATCAAGACGCCGGCCATCAGCTTGCGGGACTTCTTCATAGGCTCGGTCTACATCGGGTCCACAAGCTATTGCGCCCTGGCCGCAGACAGCGCGGCGTCGAAACGGGTGACGCGCACCGACGGCACCTCGGCCGCTACCGGCTCACGCTTGAGCGCCTTGTCGATCGTCTTGATCCGGTCCTTGGGCTTGGGGTGGGTCTTGGCGAAGTCCTTGCCGCCTTTGATAAATTGTTCTTCCATGTTCTGCATCAGGGTGGCGCTCTCGTGTGGCTCGTACCCGATGCGCATCAGGATCGTGAGTGCCTCGGTGTCGGCCTCTTTCTCCAGCTTCTTACCGTAGCCGCGGGTCATGATTTCGTTGCTGACATCTTTGACCATGTCGCCGAACACGCCGACCGCCGCCGCGACATCGCCGCCGCCATATCCGGATGCCGCTAGAAACACCGCGTCGGTCCCGAACTTCTTCCACCGGCTGTCCTTGATAAGGCCGACACCGTGCCGGCTCTGGATGTGCGCGACCTCGTGCGCCAGCACCGCTGCCAGTTGGTCCTCGTTCTCACAGGCTTTCAGCATCCCGCGGGTGATAAAGATGATCCCGCCCGGGGCGGCGAAGGCGTTGACCTCGTCGCTGTCCAGAATAAAGAAAAAGTACCCGCCGTAGGTCTGCGGCATGTCGCTGTGGGCCGCGACGGTCTGCCCGACCAGCGTGACGTAGCGGTTCGCCGTAGGGTCGGAGTAGAGCTTGTATTCGGTCAGGATGTTCGCCGCGATGGCCCGGCCCAGGTAAAACGCCTGCGCGTAGGTAAACCCCTGCCTGGCCTCGGTGGCGCTGCGGACGGTCCGGAACGCCTGCATCGGGTCGATGCTGATCCCGCTCTTGTTTCGGCCGCCACCGATGCTGAACTGTGACATCACGGGCTCAGTGAAAAACACCAGCGCGACCATCACCGCCAGACAAACAGTTAATAATCTTGAAATGTTCCGTGACCGCTTTTTCATTGGGCACCCCCCGCGTTGTTACCAAGCTCACCACTGCGCATGAACAGCAGGACCTCCGTGCGTGAGGCCCGCCGCCTGGGGTCGATCACCATCTGGTCCAGCAGCTTGTAACCCGCTTCAAGCTCCTGATTGTCTTCGCGGAACTTGTTCTCGATCTCCTGGTTGTAGCCCCGTCCTCCGGCGGTCAGCTCTTCCTTGCTGGCCTTCACGTTGGCGTCAGTATCGCCTGCTTCAAGGTTGATTTCTTTTTTTGTCAACGCCGTGGTGTGCATCCACCCCGAGGCGGTCGCTTCCTCGGCCTGAACTTTCATCCAGTCCTCGCCCTCCTCGACCACGCCCACCTTTGCGCCGTAGCCCAAGACCGAGGCGACCTCGGACAGGAAGCTGGGCGAGGTGCGCACCGCCGCGTCGTTGACCTGCACACTCATGGGTTTGAGCTTGGGTGGGTCTTGGTCGGCCTCGTCCTGCTTCTTGGCGTGGGCCGTCACCACCAGGCCCATCGCGATCAGCGTGATACACAGATGTGTCAGGGTTCGCGGGTTCATGGCATCTCCTAAAGGGGCTGTCATAGTAAGCCCCGCGGCGGTTAAAGGGAAGAAAATGCCCCGAGGTGTTGGCCTCGGGGCTTTCTTAGGAGGGAGGAGGGGCTGATCGTCGTTGTGTGGTCTCCTTTGTTGTATTAGTCAACCTCGGTGAAGCCCTTGCCGGGCATGCGGTGGAATTTCGTTCCGTCGGGACGGGTCAGGGTCGCTTCGCCGGAGGCTTTGAAGTCGATCCGCGTGCCGTCGGGGAAGTGGGCGGTCCCGTCGCCGTAACGGTTGGTGGTCTTGCGGTAGCCCCCGGGCTCGGTCACGGTGGTGTCGCCATTAGAGTTCGTGGTGACGCGTTTGCCGTCGGGGTACGTGCTGACCGTGCTACCGTCCTTGAGCTTGACCACACGCCGGCCGTCGGGGTACTCGGTTATCTGGTCACCGTTAGGGAGCTTGGTGACCTTGGGCTGAGGTTTACGTTTAGGCGTAACAACGGGCTTGGGGGCGGGCTTGGGCTTCGTTGTGGTGGAGCCAGTGTTGTTGTCCGTCGTCGTGGTCGTCGTGGTCGTCGCGGGCTGGCCGGGCTCGCGGATCACGCCGGCCTCTTTCAGGCCCTCGATGATCCGGCGGCGCTGTTCAGCTCTTTCTGCCTTGCGGCGGTCGTATTCGGTGTCGCCGATGTTGTAGGTCGTGTCGCCATTAACAGGTGGGAGCCCGCGGAGGTTGGCGGCGCGGTTGCGGTCATCCGATGGGTTCTGGTCGAAGCCTTGCGGGGCGACGGGCGCGATCAGGTAGATGCCTCGGACGTCCAGGGGTGCGCGGCCGAATTCCCCCTGACCCGAGTTGTAATTGCGATTGTTTCTATTGCGTGCTTCGGTACGCGGGGTGTGGGACAGGCCGCGGAAGTCCGTGCCCACCTCCTGTGTGAAGTTGTCTTGGGCCGTAACGAACCGGGACTCGATTTGCACTTGGCGAACCTTGTTGCGGCATCGGGCGTCGGCGGGCCCGGCGGCGAAAAAAGTCAGGACCGCCAAGGCGGCGATTGAACCGGCGATTGGCTTGTTCTTGCGGTTGCGTGTGGTGATCTGGGAAGCTTTCATGGTTTATCCTTTCGTGGGTGATTTCTTTTCCGTATCTGCCTTGAGTAGTTGCGAGCCGTATGCCAGAAGTGATCCGCAGATCGATCACGCCTCTTCAGCAACACGGAATATTTGTTGTAAACTTATTTACACAAGCGACTTGTATAATTTGTTGAGCATTTTTTGGCTTCAGTAATGGTTTATATGCTTTGGCGCAATGGGAAAAATAACCCTATTTTCTATGTATTTAGTTACCCACAGGTGGGTAATATTACTCACATATGACTTATGCCTCAGGCCTTTACCCGGCCGCCCGGCGGCACCGGGTGGGTGCCGCCGGGTGTTCGGCTGGGCGTCTGGTGGTTATTACAGCCCGAGTTTCCGCAGCGTCTCACTGCGGGGCTCGCGACCGATTCTCGGGATACGGTCGTCGGGGCGATGCTCCCGGCTCGGGCCAGCGTTGTTATTGCTCGGGCTGTTGCCGGTGTTGCTCTGCGATTTCTGCTGCGACTGGCGCATCAGCTCTTGCAGGC
>JAJDCW010000308.1 GCA_029260635.1 Phycisphaeraceae bacterium
GGGTGCCTCGTTCCCCGCGCTGTCGAACCCTTCGGACCCCGAAGCCAGCAAGTGCATCCAGGAGCTGATGGACGCCATCGACACCTGGATCCCCGAGCCTGAGCGTGAGACCGACAAGCCGTTCCTGCTGTCGATCGAAGACGTCTTCTCGATCAAGGGCCGTGGCACGGTTGCCACCGGCCGTATCGAGCGTGGCATCGTCAAGGTCGGCGACTCCGTCGAGATCGTCGGTTTCACCGCGACCCAGAAGACAACCGTTACCGGCGTCGAGATGTTCACCAAGACGCTGGACGAAGGCATCGCGGGCGACAACGTCGGCTGCCTGCTGCGTGGCGTTGAGAAGGACCAGATCGAGCGTGGCCAGGTCCTCGCCAAACCCGGTTCCATCACCCCGCACACCAAATTCGAGGGTGAGATTTACGTGCTCACCAAGGAAGAGGGTGGGCGTCACACCCCGTTCTTCGCCGGCTACAAGCCTCAGTTCTACTTCCGCACCACCGACGTGACCGGTGCGATCGAGCTGACCGGCGGCGCAGAAATGTGCATGCCCGGCGACAACATCACCATGAAGATCGACCTGGGCGAGAAGCCCATCGCGATGGAAGAGGGCGTGCGTTTCGCCGTCCGTGAAGGCGGCCGCACCGTCGGTGCAGGCGTCGTCACCAAGGTCGTTGAGTAATTATCCAGAAGCCTGCGATGGCATCGCGTGATTCCTGATTTGGAGTCCCGTCGATGCCATCGACGGCTTTGTTTGTGAGGTGACCCATGGCTAAGAGAGCCGATGCAACTGAATACGTGTGGCTCCAGTGCAGTGAGACCGGGGACCTGAACTACCGGACCCCGGTGAACGTTAAGGGCGGCCTGCCCGAGAAGCTCAAGGCCGGCCTCAAGAAGTACTCGCCGAAGCTCCGCAAGCACACGCTGCACAAGATCAAGCGCAAGTGACCGCGAAGCGGGCACGCACGGCCCGGCCGTGCCCAGGGCGAAGCCCGCGTTTAACCGTCGAGCTTGCTCGGCGTACTAACGAGCCCGCCCGCCACGATGTGCTCTTACGCCAGTAGCTCAATTGGCAGAGCAGCGGATTCCAAATCCGCAGGTTGGAGGTTCGAGTCCTCCCTGGCGTGTCGGGACGGTACGGGCCGGACTTGAACCGGCCTGGCTCGTCGTTGAGTAAGAAAGCCGTTCGCCACGTTCCGAACAGAAGGCTGGCCCACGCGAGCCATATTGTTCTCTGGCTTACGACTAACACATGGCCGGCTATCAGCCCTCCGCTTATAGACCCAGTCTCAAGGCTCCGTAACTCATGGCTTTATCCATCTACAAACCCGGTCAAGGCTACTACACACGGATGCTCAGCGCCGTGGGTGTCGGCGTCATCGTCCTGTCGGGCGTCGCCTGGCTCTGGGAAAAGATGACGACCATCGACGCGATCCCCCAAGACCAGGAGCTCTACTACCAGGCCGGCATGGCCGTCGGCGTGATCGCCTTCTTCGGGGCACTGGTCTACTTCCTGCTGAACAAGCCCCGCATCGCCGACTTCATGATCGCCACCGAGGCCGAGATGAAGAAGGTCAACTGGCCGAGTAAAAAAGAAATCATCGGCTCGACCTGGGTCGTCATCTGCGGCACCGCGTTCATCGCCGTGCTGCTCTGGGTGATCAACCTGGGCTTCGCAGAACTATTCATCCGCATCGGGGTGCTGGAAGGCTAACCACGGGCACTGCCCGCTCCGGACCGATCAAGGCAAAAAACCATGGCCGAAGACAACCTGATCCAGGACGAACAAGCCACCGACGCCCCGAACGATCTGGCCGCCACCGAGGTATCCATGCACACCGAAGACCCACAAGATCACTCGGGAGACCAGCCCGAAGATCAGCCACAAGATCAGTCGGGCGATTCATCCGGCGAGGCGGACTCCGGTACGCCGTCTCCCGATGAGTCGGCCCCGGACGACATCCCCACCCAGTTTGCGGGTGATGCCGACGACGACGAACTGCTCGTGACCCCCGGCATGAACTGGTTCGTCCTCCGCGTCGCCTCGAATAAAGAAGACTCCGTCCGCGAGACGCTGCTGCGGAAGATCAAGATCGAGGACTTCGAGCACCTGGTCAGCCGTATCCTCGTCCCGACCGAAAAAGAAAAGACGATCAAGGGCGGCAAGCAGAAGATCGTCGAGAAGAAGCTCTACCCCGGTTACGTCTTTGTCGAGATGAAACTCGAAGATGACGGCCGTATCCCCCAGGACGTCTTCTTCCTCATCAAGGAAACCACCGGCGTCGGTGACTTCATCGGCACCGCCGGCCGCCCCTCGCCCATGTCGATCCCCGAGATCGAGAAGATGCAGATGGCTTCCAAGCCCGCCGACGAGCAGCCCGCCGTCAAGATGGAGTTCGAGAAGGGCGACCACATCAAGATCTGCGAAGGCCCCTTCGAGAACATGGAAGGCACCGTCGACGAACTGCTGCCCGACCAGGGCAAGGTCCGCGTCGTGGTCATGATCTTCGGCCGTGCCACCCCCGTCGAGCTGGAATACTGGCTCATCGAGAAGTTTGAAGAGTAGCGGCGGGGTGCAGGGTTCGTGGATCAGGGATCGGATATCAAAATAACACTAAAACGCCCCGCATTTTGGGGCGTTTTTTCATGATTATTCACCTCCCCACGCCCCAAAGCCCGGCCATGGCCCAAAAGGCCTTGGCCGGGGTCCCAACCAGCATCCCACCCTTACTCCCCCAAACCACCCACTCCAGATATTCGGATAAAACACTAAATATTCAACGCTTATGGGATATTTTCAAGCCCTGCCCCCCGGTCTGACCGAAGATATAAATACGGGCTGTCTGGGTTGTCCCGCCCGCTTGGAGCTTAGCATTGAGTGCCATCGGAACCGGAATCGCCGCCGCCGTTGCCCAGACGGGCCTGCAGTCCCAGCAGGTCGCCCGTCAGCACGACAAGCGTACGAAGGACCGGACCCGACAGGCCCAGCGGGATACCGAGGTCTTCGAGACCCGCCTGATAGGCCTGGAGGAGCACGACGGCGACGAGGCCGCCACACGCCTGCACGTCGACAACCAGCAGCCCGACCGCGAGCACCCCGACTACGACCGTCCCGAGGCCCACGCACAGGGCGACCCCCAGCCCGACGGCGACGACCGCGCCCACCCGGACCTCCCCGACGCCGACACGCTGCTGCGTCAGCTCGCCGCCACCGCCGACCCAGCCGTCCAGCGCCGCGCCACCGCCGCCGCAGGGTCCCCCGACGCCCTCTACACCCACATCGACATCCAGGCCTGAGCAGGGGCCGGGACCCGGGGTTCAGGGATCAGGGCTCAGCCTTGACCAACCAGATATCCCCTGAAACCGGGCCATGGCCCAGAGGGCCTTGGCCCGGGTCGCCACCGCCTTCCCTTCAATCCCCCAACCCCACCCGGAAGACCGGCAAACCATCCCCGGCTATGACAATCCGCCCGATCCCCGATCCCCAAATTTTCACTCGCCGTCCTCTCCCCCATCATCAATCTTCAATCGCTATTCATAGACCCCCCCACCCCTCCGGGGGCCGGGGGCGGTTACAATCCCATCATGTGGCCGACCCTCTTTGCGATTGCTGCCGTCCTCTGCGTCCTGCTGTCCTTTACCGCCTTTTGGCTGTGGACCCAGCGCCAGTCCCTACATGCCGAACGCGACCGCATCAACGCCGACCTCGCCCAGCGTGAGGCCGCCATCGAGGGCTACCTCGACCAGGTCCAGCAGCTCAACGACACGGTCAACCAGAAAGAAAACCAGCTCACCGAGATCCGCGCCAAGCACGAGGGCATCGACGACAAGTTCAAGGCGTTAGCTGGGGAAGCGCTCAAACAGAACAACGAACAATTCATACAGCTCGCCAAAAAAACCCTGGAAGGCGATCAGAAAGACGCCGCAGCACAGCTTGAGCAGCGCAAGCAGGCCATCGAATCGCTGATTAAACCCATCCGCGAATCGCTGGACAAGCACAGCAAGGCCGTCACCGACATCGAGAAAGACCGCAAGCAGGACCAGGGCTCGCTGCGTCAGCAACTCACCTCGATGGTCGAAGTCCAACGCAGGCTCGGCGACCAGACCACCGCGCTGACCACCGCCTTGAAAGGCTCCGCCACCGCGCGCGGCCGCTGGGGCGAGATCACCCTTCGCCGTGTCGTCGAGATGGCGGGCATGTCGGCCTACTGCGACTTTGATGAGCAGGTCACCATCTGGACCGGCGAGTCAAGCCAGCGCCCCGACTTGGTCGTCAACCTGCCGTCGAGCCGATCCATCGTCATCGACGCCAAGGCCGTCGGCGAAAACTACTTCCAGGCGATGGAGACCGACGAGCCCAAAGAGCGCAAGCACCTCCTGCACAAACACGCCGGCGACGTGCGCTCGCGCGTCAACGAGCTGTCCCGCAAGTCCTACACCCAGAACCTCACCCAGGCCCCCGACTTCGTCGTGCTGTTTGTCCCCGGCGAAGCCTTCCTCACCGCCGCGCTGGACGCCGAGTCCGGCCTCGCCGAGTCCGCGATGAGTAACGGCGTCGTCATCGCCACCCCCGCCATCCTCATCAGCCTTTTGCGCGTCGTAGAAATGGGCTGGCGCGAAACCCGCATGGCCGAGAACGCCCGCAAGATCAGCGACCTCGGCAAGGAACTGCACGAACGCATCTCCGTCGCCACCGGCCACGTCGATAAGCTCGGCGCCAACCTCGGCCGGGCCGTCAAGAGCTACAACGACTTCGTCGGCAGC
>JAJDCW010000309.1 GCA_029260635.1 Phycisphaeraceae bacterium
ACTGCCGACCTGCCAGGACACGCAGACGATCCTCGAACACTTCCAACGCCTCTGGGACCGTCGGCCCGCGCCGCTGCGACAGGACCCGGAACACACGCCGCTTAAGGTCTCGATCACGCTGACCAAGCTCACCCCCGCCGACGCGACCCCCGCCCTGCTGTTCCCCGGTGCGCAGCGTCGGCAGACCCTGTCACACGCGATCGATCGGCTGAACCTGCGATTCGGCAAGAACACGGTGTACTTCGCGGGGATGCACGGCTGCCGGCACAAGATGGACGAGAAGATCGCGTTTGGGCGGATCCCGGACGACGTGTTGTTACAGCCGCCGGAGATGGTGGTGACGAAGCGTGGGAAGGGGAAAGATAAGGCTCCTGTGACCGCACGCTGAAATAAATCGAAGCGGCAGGCTGAACCTGCTTACCCGCCCTTCTTCTGGACCTTCGCCCAGGTGTCTTTGAGCGTGATCGTGCGGTTGAAGACCAGCTTGTCGGGCGTGGAGTCAACTAAATCTTTGCAATAGTAACCCATGCGCTCGAACTGGACGGGCTTGCCCGGCTCGGTGTCCGCCAGCGCGGGTTCGAGTTTCGCGCCGGTAATCACCTTCAGCGAGTCGGGGTTGAGGTTATCCAGCCAATCCTCGCTGCCCTTGGGCGGCGTGGTCGGGTCTTCTGCGGTGAAAAGGTGCTCGTACAGCCGGACCTCGGCGTCGACCGCGTGGTTGGCGCTGACCCAGTGCAGCGTGCCCTTGACCTTCCGGCCGTCCGGCGGGTTGCTGCCGCCACGGGTCTCGGGGTCGTAGGTACAGCGCAACTCGGTGATGTTTCCCGAGTCGTCCTTGATGACCTCTTCGCACTTCACCCAGTAGGCCGAGCGGAGCCGGACCTCTTTACCGGGGGCGAGGCGGAAGAACTTCTTGGGCGCGTCTTCCATGAAGTCTTCACGCTCGATGTACAACTCGCCACTGAACGGGACGGGGCGGGTACCGGCGTCGGGGTCTTCGGGGTTGTTGATGCCGTCCATGGGCTCGACCTGATCGGCGGGGTAGTTGGTGATGACCACCTTGAGCGGGTCGAGTACGGCCATGCGGCGCGGGGCGATCTTATTCAGGTCGTCGCGGAGGATCGATTCGAGCTTGGCGAACTCGATATTGTTGTCACGCTTGGCGACGCCGGCCTCGGCCCAGAAGCGCATCAACGAGCCGGGGAGGAACCCACGACGACGCAGACCACGCAGCGTCGGCATGCGCGGGTCATCAAACCCGGTGACGTGCCCCTTCTCGATCAGCTCGGCCATCCGTCGCTTGCTGGTAAAAGTATAGGTGATGTTGCCGCGAGCGAACTCGATCTGCCGGCTCGGAAAGATCCCCAGCTCCTTGATGAACCACTCGTACAACGGGCGGTGGGACTCGAACTCCATGGAGCACAGCGAGTGGGTGATGTTCTCGAGCGAGTCACTCTGGCCGTGCGCGAAGTCGTACAGCGGGTAGATGCACCAGGCGTCCCCGGTGCGCGGGTGCGCCTCGTGGAGGACACGGTACATGACCGGGTCGCGCAGGCTGATGTTGGGCGACGCCATGTCGATCTTGGCGCGCAGGACGCGTGAGCCGTTGGGGAACTCGCCCGCCTTCATGCGATTGAACAGGTCGAGACTCTCTTCGACGGGCCGGTCGCGGAACGGGCTGTTCGTGCCGGGGGTGGTTAGCGTCCCCCGCCCTGTGCGGATCTCGTCGCCGGTCTGGTCGTCGACGTAGGCCTTGCCCGCCTCGATAAGTTTGACCGCCCATTCGTAGAGCTGGTCGAAGTAGTCCGACGCGTAGTACTCGTGCTCGCCCCATTCGATCCCGAGCCAGGCGAGGTCCTCCTTGATGGCGTCGATGTATTCCTGTTCTTCCTTGGCCGGGTTCGTGTCATCGAAACGCAGGTGGAACCTCCCGCCGAACTCTTTAGCGATCCGGTAGCTGACACCGACGGCCTTGGCGTGGCCGATATGCAGGTAGGCGTTGGGCTCAGGCGGGAAGCGCGTGACGATCGGGGGCTGGAACCGGCCCGACGCCAGGTCATCGGCGACGGCCTGGTGGATGAAGTCGCGTGCGGGGGTTTCCGGGGTGGAGTCCGAGGTGGTTTCGGCCGTGGTCATAAGGAAGGTTCTGGGTTCTAAAGGATCAGGGTTCGATATCGGCGGGATTGTAAGGGGTTTGCCGCCCGGGTGTCGCACACAAGCCCGTGCAAGGGGGCGGACTGAACCTTCTATTCCTTCGGCAGCTTGAGTCTGGGGTCCGCAAGATCAAGCCGGTACATCACCTGGTTGTAGTTGTATCGGGGCGTGGGGAACTTCGCGCCGGAGAAGGTGTCCGCGTAGGTGCCCTCGAAATAGATAACCCGCCCGCCGTCCTGATCGAAGTAGGGGTGGTGCTTGGGGTTGTAGAACGTGTAGTCGTTGTGGGTCACGATCTTACGCGCCCATTGCCAGGGGCCGTGCGGCTGGTCGGCTTCGCTGTACCAGACCTCGCCGAGCATGGACGTGCCCAGGATCTGCACCGCGATCATGGCCCATTTCTGCCGGAACGGGTTCCACGCCACCGACCCGCCGTGCAATGTGATCGGATCGCCGGACTCCGCATCACGGGTATTGATCCACGCCTCGTCTTCATTAAGTTCACCGGCTTCGATCAGGGCTTGCTGTCGAGCATGATCGATCCAGGATGTCCCCGCCTTCCAATCCCAGACGGCGCGACCCTGGTCGTCGCGTTGCACCTTCGCGGCTCCGTCTTCATAACGCGTGCCCGGTTCCAGGCAGGTGAACGACTCATACACCTCCGGGTCGAGTACCGCGTCCCACTGAGCCCGCACACGGGTGAGCGGGTAAGGCCTGGGGAAATAAATGAATCGCTTCCCGTCGATGGTCACATCAAACGGATGCCCCACCGGGTGCAGTTCTTGTGCTTCGTCTAAGGGCTTGAGCGTCTCAAAAATCTCAGTCACATCATTAAAGGCAACCAGACTGTGCCCCAACCGTTCGCCGAGTGATTTCATATGACTTGCGTGGCCGACCATGCGTTCCCGGCCCGCGGCGTCCGGCAAGACAATCAGGCCGTCCATCCAGTAAAGCCCGGACTTGACGTCCGGGAACGGCGCCATCGGACGGCTGAATCCCTTGTTGTCGACGAAGTAAGTCAGGTCCACCCCGGCCGAAGGATCAAGCCCGCCTTGTTCGGGCAGGTCGGACACCGCACCGGAGACGCGGAAGTGGCCCAGTGGGTAAGACTCCCGCCCGGTGTCGCCCCAGAACCAGAAGAGCTTGCCTTGATAAATCGCGTTGATGACGGAGTCCTGCCCGACGACCCGGCCGTTGAACACCGGCTCACGAATCGGCGTGTCCAGACGTAGCAGCACGCTGTCGCGGTAGATGCCCTGGCCGGTGATCCGGTAGACCCGTTGTGCGATGTTGACCCGGTCGATCTTGATCTGAACTGATCCGCCGGGTATCGGGTGGACTTTGGTGCCGTGGTAGCCAAACCCGTCGGCGGCGTAGGTGTAGCCGTGACTTGAGACATGCAGGTAGACATCACGGCCCATCAGTCCCGGCTCAAGAAACGCGGCCCGGCCTGCGCTGTCGGTGTAGTAACGGACCCCGCCGGTGGTCCGAAGTTCCACCATCGGCACGCCGCGACCGGTCTGCGCATCCACGACCTCGATTGAAAAATAATCACCCGCCCCCGGATCTTCCCCCGGAGCTACCATCGGAACTTCCCCCGGAGTCTCTGCCCCAGCCATCCCCGGCTGAAAAGCAGATAACGCCCCGACGATTACCACACAAGTAGCCGCGATCAAAGCCTTCATCCGCTTACTATAACCCGGCCCTCGGCATCCGCTACAATCCCCGCCATGACAGCCAAGAAAGTCGTCACACGCTTCGCGCCCAGCCCCACCGGGAACCTGCACATCGGCGGGGCAAGAACCGCCCTCTTCGCCTGGGCCTTCGCCCGGCAGAACGGCGGCCAACTGATCCTGCGCCTGGAAGACACCGACCTGGCACGGTCCAGCCCGGAATCTACTAAAAGCGTCATCCGTGACCTGCTCTGGCTCGGATTGGAATGGGACCAAGGCCCCGCCCCCACCACCGACCCCGGCGTGGACCCTTACGCGCGCGACATCCAGATTGGCGACAAAGGCCCCTACTTCCAGTCACAACGCCACGAAGACGGCATCTACGATGTGTTGATCCAGAAGCTGCTGGACTCGGGCCAGGCCTACGAGGATGAAGACGCGGTGCGGTTCCGCATGGATAAAGACATCGCCTTTGACGACGTCGTGTATGGCCGCATCGAGATCAAGGCCGACGACCTGGAAGACTTCATCATCCGCAAGGGCGAGAAAGGCGGTCGGCTGCCGACGTTCCACTTCGCGGTCACGGTGGATGATGCGCTGATGGAAGTCACGCACGTCATCCGCGGTCAGGAACACCTGACCAACACGCCGAAGCACGCGGCGCTCTGTGACGCGATGGGCTTTGATCGGCCCCAGTGGGTCCACCTCCCGTCCATCATGAACGCGGACGGGTCGAAGATGAGTAAACGAGACAAAGCTAAGGCGGCGCGGAAGGCTGCCAATGATGCCGATTTACAACCGGCCGATGACAACATGGCCGCATTCAACGCTAAGGACAACGACGACACCGATATCGCCAACGCGATCGCAGAAGCGTTGGGGCTATCGCTGCCAGAGATCGAGGTCGCCGATTTCAAGCGCAGCGGCTACCTGCAACATGTCTTGCTGAACTACATCGCCCTGCTGGGCTGGAACCCGGGTGATGGTACAGAACGATTTGATCTTGATTTCCTGATCAAGCATTTTGGTTACGACCGAATAGGCAAATCCAACTCGCAGTTCGACCGAACCAAGCTGGCAAAGTTTAACGCCGAGGCCTTGGCCGAGATGCCGGCAGATAAGTTCCATGAGTTGTTGCTGGCTCACTGTAAGGCGTATCACCTGGACTTCCTGGACAAGATCGGCGAAGCAAACTTCCAGACGTTCGCGGGGATGTACCAGGCTCGCAGCCAGACGCTGAACACGCCCACGGAGATGGGCCGGTTCTTTGTGTGCGACGACGACGCCATCGAGTACAACGCCAAGGCGGTCAAGAAGAACCTGACCAAGAGCGACGGCGAAGGCCTAAACGTCCTCAAACAGTTCCGCGATGAACTCAACGGCTGCGACGACTGGACCGGCGACACACTGCACGCGCTCATCGAGTCGTTCACAGAGAAGCACCAACTTAAGAATATGGGCAGCATCGCGCAACCGCTGCGCGTCGCGTTGACCGGGAACGCGGTGAGTCCGGAGATCGGACCGACACTGGAACTGCTCGGCAAGCAGACGGTGTTGAACCGCATCGACCGATGCCTGAAAACAATCACCACAGATTCTGACTAAACCCCAAACCCCAGACCCTACTCCCCATGAACTACTGGCTGATCAAAACCGAGCCCGGCACCTGGTCGTGGGACGACCAGATGAAGTCGGCGAAGAAGACCACGACCTGGGACGGCGTCCGCAA
>JAJDCW010000310.1 GCA_029260635.1 Phycisphaeraceae bacterium
CGAGGAATGATTCGCTTTCTTCTCCGCCGATCATCCCGATCGCCAGAACCGCTCGGAAGCGCACGGGCTCGTGTGTGTCGTGTTCGGCGACATCGGTGAGCTTATCGATCACGCCCTCGGCAGACGGACCGCCGATCCGGCCCAGCGCCGTCGCGGCAGCCATCCGTGCTTCGACCAGTTCATCGTCCAACAGGCGCACGAGTTCGGCGGAGGCATCGGCACGCAGCGTATTCAGTGATGCCTGATCCAGACCCTGATGTTGCACACGCTGACCGGCCGGGTACAGATATAACTCGCGGTTGGCTTCCCACCAATGCACCCAAGACCAGCGTAGCTCATACACCTGCTTCGGGAACTTAGGCGGGGGTAATGGCTTAGGCGGTGGTTGGGGGGCCGGGGGGTTGTAAACTTCGCCGTTATGTGCCCACAGCGCGGTTGTGAATATAAGGACGCCTAGCAGCATCGCGCACAACGAGCGGCATGACCCCGGGATTTGGTAGAAGGTTTTCAATTCTCTGTATTATAGTGCGGTGTCCCGCCCTCAAACAAGTCCAATGTCTCAAGTTCGGCGTGGCCCATCGACGGTCGGGGCGTTACTTGTGCTTTGCCCGGTGGCCTTGTTGGTGTGGCTGATCTGGCCCGACCCATCCGGCAACTCCACCCCGGTGCGGTCCGAGGCGGCCGACCCCGCATTACAACGAGCAGAGGCGTGCGCCAACGCCCCCCTGGCAGTTTTAGTAGCGTCCAGCAGCGACGAAGACTGGCGTGTACGTGCGGCGTCGTATACGGCGATAAGCAAAATCCAGCCATTTGAATTTATGCCCATGCGCGACACACCGGTCAATAAACGCGAAACGATCGTGCTCGGTTGGTTGGATCGGCATGATCCCAAGCTGTCGGGCGATCTGTGCGATGTGTACGCGGCGGCGGAGCACCTGCGGTTTGGTCGGCCGCTGATTCAGCGTTGCCTGCGCTGTCATGTGGGTGACGAGCCGACACCTGAGCTCAGCAGTGAGCGGTGTGCAGGATGTCACGAAACGATCCACAGGCAATGGACCGGCACCGCGCATACGAACAGCCTGTCACACCTGAACCTCATCACGATAGACCCGGCAACTCGGCAGCAGGTTCCGTTTGATTTTGAGGGACGCAAGGGCATGTCCTGTGTTGCGTGCCATCAACCCGATGAATCAGTTCCGCTGGTGGACGAAGACGAGCCCGAGAGTTTGCGGTGTGTTGCCACATTCCAGACACTCTCTTGCGGCACGTGTCACAAACAAGAGCAGGTGGAGTGGAAAACGTGGATCAAGTCACCGCGATACCGGAAGGCCACGTGGCCACCGGGTGCGACCGAGGCGGATTTAAGTGCGCCGGCCGGGTGCATCGATTGCCACATGATTAGCAGCAGTCATCTCTGGTCGGCTCGCCGAGACCCGGACCTGTTGTCCGGTGGGATCACGCTTGATGTCACACAGGATGTTCAAGGGCGAACCGGTCTTGTCCTCCAGAACCTGGCGGGGCACGCCTACCCTACGGGCACCACGCGTCGGGCCTTGGAGCTTTATGCAGCTGTTGACGGTAAGCCTGAACGATTAATCGCAATACTAGCTAAATCGCGTCCAGGCCAGGAAGGCATGTCGACCGTGGTTGAAAAACCGCAGCCACCCCTACAGCCAGGCGAATTGCGATACTTTGCGCTCGAAGGCGCGCAGCAATCCGTCAGTGCGAGGCTGGTCTATCAGCGCAACCGCTTTCAGCCCGGCAGCTACAGCACCGAAGTAACGGCAACCGAGAGTAATATCCACCCGCACCCATCCATGGGCGGACACGCCGAATCCAATGGAAAACCAGTACCAGCAGAATGAACTTCGTCCAGAAAATACATGCGCCGTTTAACGAAAAGTAAGAAAATGCCATCCTGTCAGGGATCGATCCTTGCCAAGATGAATCACATTATTCTATAGCTCCCTGTTACGATACCGACGCAGTTCATCAACGACCAGGCCGTAGGGGTGTTCGCACTCGTAACAGTCACGGCCGGTGGGGTGAGGTGTGACGATCACGTTTGGCATATGCCAGAACGCGTGATCCGCAGGCTGCGGCTCTTTTTCAAACACGTCCAAGCCTATTTCGCGGGGAGACTTCATCCAACGCACGGAATTAAGCCGTGTCCTACCACAAAACTCCCCCATGGCCTCATCATCAAGCTGTGGGCACAGTATTACAGCCGATCATAGCAACGAAATGGCACCAAAACTGCTAACATATCCCTAATATGCGGACCGTCTCACACAATAGTCTAGTAATCCCTAAATGTTTATACAATTAGAGCTTGTATTAATTAAATCGGATCGCTACGCTGTCCGTGGCGGGATTCGGAATATTTCTAAGTATTGACCTGTTGCCGCACGACCCAAGCCGTGTTTTGCTTGTCTGGATTTCTTACTGTCCAAGTGTTGAATGAAGCCATGAATATTTTTCACATCCGTCCGCAATACAGCACCGTGATCGCCTTCCTTGCAGCCCTTGTGTGTTTGGGCACAAGCGACTCTTCGGCAGACACTTACCTGGTAAATACGGACAGCATGACCGTGACGCGAGACGGACAGTTGTGGGACTTCGGGGGCCTGCTGTCGACGTCAGGCGTCGTCAACGGCAAGGCGACGTTCTACCTCGGCGGCGACCTGATACTCGGCTCGGGCGATCTCTTTCAAGGTGTGGGTTCCAGGCCCGTGTCGTTTAATGTCGGCAACGACCTGTTTATCTCGCCCTCGGCCACGATCGATTTCTCGGCGGTCGGATCAACCGCGGGGGCGGGCGGCGGAGACGGCGGGATCGGCGGGATCGGTGGCGCGGGCGGCGACGGCGGTTCGGGTGGTCAAGGCGGTGGTGTGCAATGGGTGCGTGGCGGTGGAGCGTTCGCGTTCTTCTTTGGCGCAGCCCCCCCGCCGGTCCCGGCGTTTAACGGACGCAACGCCGACGACGGGCTTTCGGGTCGAGCCGGTTTCATCGGCTACGAAGGCGGCGACGGCGAGCGGGGGTTTAACAATATCGCCCCACTGGCTTCGGGAGGCGCGCCCGCCTACGACGCGACAACGTACACAAACACCGGCTACGGGGGCGCAGGCGGTCTGGCTGCGAAGTATTGGCCGGACGTCTTGCCTGGTTTTCTAGGCGGCGATACCAAGGACGGCGGTGTGGGATTCAACGGATTTACCGGATCGACCGGCGGTAGCGGCGCGGGCGGCGGCAACGGCGCGGGCGGGCAGTTCATGGCCGATCCGCTCAACACGTTCGACCTCGTGGCCGGCAACGGCGGCGGCGG
>JAJDCW010000311.1 GCA_029260635.1 Phycisphaeraceae bacterium
CGCTACCCAACCCACCATCAAAGCCGAGGTCCGCGAACGGACCGGCACCCGCTACGCCGCACGCATCCGCGCCGAGAAGAAGATTCCTGGCGTGATCTACGGCCATAAGCAGGACCCCGTCCACGTCGCCGTCGACGCCAAGGAGTTGATCGCCCTGCTGCACCACAACGCCCACCTGATCGAGGTCAGTGTGTCCGGCAAGGGCGAGTCCTGCCTGGTTAAAGACATCCAGTGGGACCACCTGGGTAAGGACATCATCCACATCGACCTGGCCCGCGTGGACCTCAGTGAAGAGGTCGAGGTCGAGATCGAGATCGAACTGATCGGCGACGCCATCGGGCTCAAGGAAGCCGGGGCGTTGCTCGAGCAGAACAGCAGCACCGTCGAGATCAAGTGCCGCGCGGATGCGATCCCCGAAAACCTGACCCTCGACGTCAGCGAGATGGGTGTCGGCGATACGCTCCTGGTCTCCGACTTGGTCCTGCCCGCGGGCGTGACCGCGGTCAGTGATCCGGACACCCTCGTCGCCCACCTGACGATCTCCAAGGCCGGCGAGGAAGAGGACGCCGCCGCCGAAGAGGCCGCAGCCGACCAGCCCGAAGTCATCGGAGAGAAATCTGACGATGATGAGAAAGACGGCGACGACAAGTAATTCGGTCGCGGATTTTGGAATTAATTGGTATGCCAGCGAACCGACGCGACTTGTCGCGCCGTACGTCTGTCACTAATCCAGTTACCAGGACCACCGGAGAACAACCATGAAGCTCATCGTCGGCCTGGGCAACCCCAGTTCGGATTACGTCAAGACCCGGCACAACGCCGGGTTCATGGCGGTCGAACGCCTCGCCCAGCGACACGGCATCTCCGGGGTCAAGACCAATTTCCACGCCGGTATCCTCGACGGCCGGGTCGCCGGGCACCGCTGCCTGCTCGTCCAGCCGATGACCTACATGAACCGCTCAGGCCTGACCGTCTCCGAGGCGATGAACTTCTACAAGCTCGACCCGGAAGACATGCTGGTCATCGTGGATGAGGTCGCGTTGGACGTCGGCACGATACGCCTGCGCGCCACGGGCAGCGCCGGCGGCCACAACGGGCTAAAAGACATCGAAGCCAAACTAGGCACCGCCGACTACCCCCGCCTCCGTATCGGGGTCGGGTCCCCCACCCGCGCCGCCCGCAAAGACTTCGTCCTTGGCCGTTTCACCGAAGACCAACTCGCCGACCTTGATCCCACTCTCAATCGCGTCTGCGACTGTATCGAGTCCTGGCTCAATGTCGGCATTGAGAAGACGATGAGCCTCTACAACGCTGGGCTCTGAGCAAACAACAAACCCTTATTTGTCTGCCGACCCGACATCCTCCGAAGCGACTGACGTGTCCATGTACTCGGCGCCGCGCAGGTACTCATACCACAACGGCTGAATCTCTTCCGGTGCCCCGATGTGTCGCCGAAAGGCATCCAGGGTCCCGTGGTCTAAGAGCAGCGGTTTAATACCCGAGCGGTAACGCCCACCCTCATAATGATATAGAAAGTGTGCCAGAGACCACCACTGTATGTAGTAAAGATTGACGTGCTCATCGATGTCGGGGCCGCCATGGTCTTTGATGAGGGTCTCAAGGGGGATGAACCGCTCGGCTCGTATATCCGCAGCGATATCGCCGGAAAAGACCATGTCACCTCGACACCAAACCGGATAAGTGTTGGGGTCCACTTCCCCTAGATGCAGTTGTCCATCACGCCACGTACTCGTGCCGAAATACTCGGCGATCCCTTCGTTGAGCCAGCGCGGCAGGTCCAGGTGAGCGACCTCCTCGTTGAGCTGGTGCGTCGCCTCGTGGGCCATCCAGTGGTACGGGTTGGGTTCACCCTCGGAGTAGTATTGGTGACAATAGGGTTTTTGGTAGAAGGCTTCGGCCCATCCGCTAAGGGGGTTGTAGCTCTTGAACTCTTCGCGGTTTTTATAGAGCTTGAGTTTAAGCTTTGGGTGGTCGGTCGAGAGATCGGGCAAGCCGGCGAACTCCGTGGTGTAGGCCGTGTAAAGTGCTTCGGCTACGTCAAGGATCTGCTCCGTCTGTTCAGTGGTCGCCGTGGAGTAGCAGATGTAATGTTCCGATTCGGCGGTCAGGTCGTAAAACCACGGGCGCTTGAGATAGAGAAACACCACGAGAACAATGGCCAGCATGGCCACCATCCGTATTTCACGTGGCTTCCATTTGCGTTTGAAAATCGCCAATCGGACCTCCGGCCCCCGGCTTTACACCGCCGCTTCGTTCTCGTGCTGAACCAGCAGGTCGTAGAGCGCCTGGGCGGATTCGGCTTCCTGCAGCGCGTCGCGGAGGTCTTCGCTGACAAGCAGCCGGCTGATCTTGGCCAGGGCCTGGATGTGCGGGCCGGTCTTATCGAGAGGGGAGGCGAGCAGGATGATGAGGTTCACGGGCTTGCCGTCGATCGAGCCAAACTCCATCGGGGTGGCGGGCCGGCCGATCGCCATGCGCAACTCGTCGCAGCAGGCCGCCTTGGCGTGGGGGATTCCGATACCGTGGCCGATCCCGGTGGTCCGGGTCAGCTCACGCTGCCAGACGGCTTCTTTCAGGGCTTCGGCGTCCTCGACCGCGGTGTGCTCGACCAGCAGGTCGACCAGCTCAAAGACACAGGCCTGCTTGTCTTCGCCGACAAGCGGGACCTTCACGCAGTCAGGTTGTAGGATATCAGTTAAACGCACGTCCAACCCTCACATATTTCTGGGAAAACGAAGGGGGAAGAATACCCTCACCCACACCGCCCAGCAAGGCAGGGAAAACCCTTACATCGGCTGATCCCGCCTAAGCCTGTGAGCTTTCACCCAATCGGGTAGTCTTTTAGCCCATGAGTTCCTCCCCGACACAACCCCAAACCCGGACCCGGGATACGGACCCACAGTCCGATTTAGCGGCCGAGCTTGCCGGCCCGCTGAAGCAGTATTTCGGCCACGACCAGCTACGCCCGATCCAGGACCAAGCCATCGCCGACGTCCTGGACGGCCGGGATGTCTTCGTCATCATGCCCACCGGCGGCGGTAAATCCTTGTGCTACCAGCTCCCCGCCGTCTTATCCGGCGTCGCCGGGGGAGCCGGGGGAACTGGGGACAGGAAATCCGGGGGCGGGGGCGAAAACTCCGGGGGCGTGGCTTCCGGGGGGGGCACGACAGTCGTGATTTGCCCGCTGATCGCCCTGATGCAGAACCAGGTCGAGCTGCTCAAGGGCTACGGCGTCCGGGCCACGCTCCTGAATTCCACGCTCGAACCCCAGGAAGCCGCCCGCCGGGAGCAGAAGGCCCTGGCCGGCGGGTACGACCTGATTTACATGGCCCCCGAACGGCTCATGAGCGCCGCCGGCCGCCGCCTGCTGTCTAAATTGGATGTCGCCCGCTTCGCCATCGACGAGGCCCACTGCATCAGCGAGTGGGGCCACGACTTCCGCCCGGAGTACCGCCAGATGGGCACGCTCCGCTCGAGCTACGGCGGACGCTTCAAAGACACCCCCCTGATCGCACTCACCGCCACCGCGACCCCGCGCGTCGCCGAGGACATCGTCCGCATGCTCGGGCTGAATAACCCCGCCACGCACCACGGCGGGTTCGAACGCACCAACCTCTACTACGAGGTCCGCCCCAAGCAACAGTCCTCCCAGCAGATCACCCAGTACATCCAGAGCCATCCCAACGACGAGGGCATCATCTACTGCACCAGCCGCGCCCGCGTCGATCAATTCGCCGAGCGGTTGCAGGGCCAGGGCATCGCCGCGTTGCCTTACCACGCCGGCCTCGACGCCGACGTCCGTGAGCAGAACCAGCACGACTTCATCTACGGCGACACCCGCGTCATCGTCGCCACCATCGCCTTTGGCATGGGGATCGACAAGCCCGACGTGCGTTATGTGTTTCACGCCGACATGCCCCGCCACCTCGAGGGCTACTACCAGGAGACCGGCCGGGCCGGACGCGACGGGCTGCCCGCCGACTGCATCCTCTTCTATTCCCCGGCCGACCGCGCCAAGATCGAATACTTCATCGAGCAGAAGCCCGACGACGCCGAAAAACAACACGCCTACGACCAGCTCGACAAGGTCGCCAAGTTCGCCCACGCCACCGGCTGCCGCTGCGTCCCCCTCTTCGGCCACTTCGGAGAAACACACCCAGGCGACTGCGGCCACTGCGACAACTGCCGCAACCCACCGGTCCTGAAAGACGCCACGCAGGACCGGTGGGTTG
>JAJDCW010000312.1 GCA_029260635.1 Phycisphaeraceae bacterium
TCTTCATCAAGTGTCGCGGCGACCAGCGCCATCCCCTGCGCGTCTATGAGTTTCTTCAGGTCATCGGCTAGATGTTCTGAACGTACGATCGGCAGGCCAAAGACCGAACCCATCGACACACGAATCACCCGCCGGGTGAACGGGTCACAACCGATGTCACTGAGTAACAACCCATCCGCGCCGAGCCCGTGTGCCGCCCGCGCGATCAGACCGAGGTTCTCCGCGTTGCGGATCTCGGGCAGGCAGACAAGCGTCTTGGCTGGCAGCAAGGCATCTACACCCGCAGCGTCTGGCCGAACCCCACACGCCAACACGCCTAGATGAAACTGGAAGCCGACGACGCTGGACAACAGGTCGTTCGAAGCAAGATAAACCGCCACGTCGTCGGGCACCTCAGACGACCACGCGTCCCAACGATGCTCCGCGATCAGCAACGACTCGGTTTTGAAAGACGATGCCAGCAGCCGACGGACGTTGTGCTCTCCCTCGCAGATGAACAGACCCATCTCCGCGGCGAGTTGGCGGTCCTTCAGCGCGGTGTAAGGCCTGAGCGCGGGGTCGTCGGTGTTATTCAGATGGATCACACGGGCGGACGTGTTAATTCGCCTCGACTTCGACCGGGTCCCGGCCTTGAAGCATCGCGGCAAGCTTGTCACGCGGGGCCGATGAAGCGGAAGCGCTGCCGTTGCCGTTGCTACCGACGGCTACCACGACCGCTTCGGGCTCTTCAGTTGCCGCAGCCGTGAGGACGGGCTCGACCTTGACCGTCGGTTCCCGCTTGGGCGCTTTGACTGAAGCCGATTTCTCTTCACGGTCACGATGGTTCTGCTCGGCGACCGCGTCGTCGGAGATCCGGCCGTCGTGGCTGACCTGGTCGAAGCGTACGGAGACGCGCTTACTGACGCCGCGTTCCTGCTGGGTGATCCCGTAGAGGATGTCGCAGACCTGCATCGTGCGCTTGTGGTGCGTGATGATGATGAAGTGCGACACGTCCAGGAAGCTCTGGATGACCTGTGTGAACCGCTCGACGTTCGCCTCGTCCAGCGCGGCGTCGACTTCGTCCAATAGCGCGTAGGGCGAGGGTTTGGTCTTGAAGATCGCCATCAGTAAAGCGACCGCGGTCATGGTCTTCTCGCCGCCGGAGAGTTGGCTGATCGAGCAGGGCTCCTTGCCCGGGGGCTTGGCGCGGATCTCGATGCCGGACTCCAGCACGTCGATGTTGCCCTCCTCGTCGGGCTGGAGGAAGAGGTCGGCGCGCCCGCCGCCGAAGAGCTTGCGGAACAGGCCGTCCTGGCCGGCGAAGTTTTCCTTGATCGTGTTGAACGTCTGCTCGAAGCGGGTGCGCGAGTCGTCGTTGATCTGCTGGATCAGGGATTCCAGGTCGTGCTTAGCCTGCGCGATGTCGGCGACCTGGTCGGCCAGCTCGTCCTGGCGGCCTTCGAGCTGGTCCTGCTCGGCGATCGCGTCGACGTTGACCGTGCCCAGCCGGGCGATCTTGCCCCGGAGTTCGTTGATCTCCGATTCGACCGTCTGCCAGTCGATATCAAACAGGTCGGCTTCCGCGGCGGCTTCGCTTTCTTCCGCATCCGCCTGCGACTCATCGCCGTCCACTGCCCGCAAGTCCGCCTGGTCTTCTCCGTCGCCGCTGGCGTTGGCGTCGGTCGGTTCGGCGCCGTCCGCGGATACGCCTTCCAATGCGCGGGCGTACGCCTCGGTCACGTCCAGGTCCAGCTGCTCGTGGCCGCGCTGACGCACGCTGTCGGTCTTGACTTCCAGCTCGCGTTGACGGACCTGCAATTTGTGCAATACCCCGTCGGCCTGCTCGACCTCGCCGCGGTGGGCCTGCACCTGTGACTTCAGTTCGGAAAGCGCCGCGTGGGCCTGCTCGGCCTTACGCTGTGCCAACTCGCACTGCGTGATCAATCCCTGAAGTTGGCGGTCCGACTGTTCGGCCTGGTCGATGGCCTGTGCCTCGGTCTGCTCAAACTCGGCGATGCGTTCGCGGTAGCCGGTGAGCTGGTCTTCGATCCGGTTGCGTTGGCGATCCACATCGGCCGCGGCGATCTCGATCTGCCGGACCTGACGCTGCGCGCTGGCGAGCTGCTCCGCGGTCTTGCCACTTTCAACACGCACGGCGGTGACGGCTTCGCGAGCCGCGTCGGCTTCGGCGGCCAACGCATCAATCTCCGCCTGAGCCGCGTCGATGCGCTGTTGTTTCTCGGCCGAGTCCTGCTCAAGCCGTTCGGCCTCGGTCTTGTGGCCGGCCCGCTTCTCGTCGGCTTCCTTGAGTTGGCGGTGGATCTGTTCCGTCTCCGCCGCCAGCACGGGCTGCTCCCGCTCGAGCCCGGCGACCTGGTCGTCCAGGACCTCCAGCTTGCTGTTGAGTTCGGCGGTCATCGACTTGGCTTCGTAGATCGACTGACGCAGGTCGTTGCAGACCTGTTCGGCGTGGGCCGCCTGATCAGAAAGCTGGGCGAGTGTTTGCGAGTCGCGCGAGATCGCGGTGTCGAGTTCGCCGATCTGGAGTCGGAGCAACGCCAGCTCGCTGCGTCGGCTGATCAGACCCCCCGCCGCCCCGCTGAGTGGCCCGGCAAAGACTCGGCCGTCGGATTCAAGCAGTTCACCGGATTCGGTGACGAAGCGGCAGCCGTCGGGCATCTGCGCCCGCAGCTTCATCGCTTGTGTCAGGTTCTCAACGATGTAGGTCCGCCCCAACAGCCGCCAGACCACCGGGCCCAACCAGTCGGGGAAGCGGACGAGGTCGACCGCGGCGGTGAGCTTGACGAAGCTGCCGTCCCCGACCTTGTGCATGGCCGAACCGACCTGCCTGGGTAGCGGCGGGTGGTCCAGCGCGACAAACGTTACACGACCGGCCAACGACTCGATCGCGGTCTTGCCACCGTTGTCTGAGCAGATATCCGCGAGTTTATTGACAATTAGCGCCTGCTGGTATTCACCCAACGCCGCTTCGACGACCGCGGCCCTCTCGACATCGGTCTCAAGAAGCTCGGCGAGCAGGCCCCGAACGAAGCCGAAGGTGTTGTGTTCTTCGCCATCGCGCGATGCTGCGCGGGCGAGGACGGCTTTCACCGGGTCGGCGACGCCCTCCTGTTTATCCTGCATCTCCTGAAGCAGGCCGCGACGCGACTCCAGCCCGGAGCGTTTTTCTTTGGCATCCCCCAGCCGCTGGGTCAGGTCGCGTTGCTCGGAGTCGAACTTCTCGGCCAGCTGGGTCTGCTGATCAAATTGAACGGTTTCTTCTTCGAGCAGCGATTCGACCTCGGCCCGCTTGGCGGTCGCGGTGTCGCGGGAACTCAACAGCTTCTCGAGCTGTTCGGCGACGCTGCTGGCACGCTCGGTCAGCTTGGCCCGTGTGGTGACGAGGCTGTTCTCGAAGGCGTCCAGCGAGTTGATCTCGTTGTGCAGCTGCGAGGTGCGACGCATCAGGTTGATGATGCCGGCCTTGTCATCTTCCAGCTGGGCACGCTTCTCGTTGAGGCTGTGCTGGAGCTGGGTGTGCTGCTGCTGCGCGGATTCGAGCCTTGCCTCGCATTCACTCTGTTCGGTGGCAAGCGTCTCAACCAGCGACGCTTGTTCCAGCTGATCGGCCCGGAGTTTCTCGCGGTTGTCAGTCAGCTCATCGAGCCGATCGGTGTCACGCTTGATCTGCTTGCGGGCCTCTTCCAGCGAGGACCTGGCGAAGTTGATGCGCTGCTGGGCCTGTTCTTTCTGGGCCTGCTGTTCGAGGTGGTCGTGGTCGAGGCGCTTCTGTTTGGCGAGGACCGATTGCTGCTCCAGCTCGGCGTCGGCGATCGCTTCTTCACGCTCGTTCAGACGACGGGCCGCGGCGGCGCGGTCGGCCTCGGCCTGCTCCAACAATTCGGTCAACTCGCCCAGCTCGGTCTGCAGCTTGTGGTACTCCGCCAGGGCGTAGCTCAGTTGCAGCTCACGCAGGCGTGCGTTGTGTTCCTGGTACGAACGGGCGCGGGCGGCCTGCATCTTGACGCTGCGCAGCCGACGCTCCGTGTCTTCCAGACGCTGGCGGACCATATCCAGGTTGCGCTCGGTGCGTTCGAGTTTGCGGATCGCTTCTTTCTTGCGCGCCTTGAACCGGCTGATCCCGGCGGCTTCCTCGAAGATCGAGCGACGCTCGTAAGCATTTGATTGCAGCAGCACGTCGACCTTGCCCTGCTCGATGACGGAGTAGGCGTCGGTACCGATGCCGGTATCCATGAAGAGTTCGCGGACGTCACGGAGCCGGACCCGTTGGCCATTGACGAGGTATTCGCTGGTCCCGTCGCGGTAGAGCTGGCGGGTGACGGCGACGTCGTCCTGGTCCAGCGCCAGGTGCCGGGTGCCGTCGTCTCGAACTGAGTTCAGGAAGGTCAGCGTGACCGAGGCCATCCCGGAGGGCTTTCGGTTGGCGGAGCCGTTGAAGATGACGTCCATCATCGCGCCGCCGCGCAGGCTCTTGGCGGACTGCTCGCCGAGCACCCACTTGATAGCATCAACGATATTAGACTTGCCGCAGCCGTTCGGGCCGACAATCCCCACCACAGGGGCGTCGAACACGATCTCGGTCTTGTCGGCGAAAGACTTGAACCCCGCCAGAGTTACCTTCGCTAAGCGCATAAAATCGACCTCCATGTCGATAAATCATACATCGTCATCAAGCTCTCCCCGGCTCCAAAAGGACTTGCCAGGCCTGGCCCCGCCGACAAGGCGCGGGCTGAAATTCTCCCCATCGAGATCATCATGGATCGGGGCCTCTAAGTCTACCTTCTGATTGGGTTTGGTGCATCACCGGTGTCGGGTGAAGTCTCAGGCCGGACCGCGACCGGCTGGGTCTGCCCCGGGTCGGCGGGAAGGGAGGTCAATGGGTCGCCCTGCTCTGCGGCGGGATCATCCGGGCCACCGGGCGAGGTTTCGGGCCTGGCGTCCGGGGCCTGGGAGTTATCCAGTTCAGCGACCTGCATCGCCAGATCGCTGATCAGCACCTCGATCGGGGCATCGACCTCGCCGCTGCGGCACATCTGATAGACCACATCCACGACCTGGCTGTACGTCAGGCCGAGCCCCTCGTTAGGATTCTCAATGGTCGGCTTATGGCCAAGCAGGTAGATCAGGGTCTTGAGGTCCGGGACCGCATTGAGCTTCACCGGCTCGCGTTTCTCGCCGGGTGTCGAGCCGAGCGGAGGCTGGTAGAAGATCTCCATGTGCGTCTGCCCCGGCTTGGTCGAGAGCATCAGCCGGTTGTCCCACAGCCGTGTCAGCATCGAATCCTTAAAACCCAGGTCGGGCTTAAAAATCACGATCCTAGGTACGCCCAGCTGGGTGATATACACCAGGGGCTTCTCACTTGGCACCGTGTCGATCACATACTTCAACCCCGTGCCCAATTCGTCCGCCACCGCGACGCGCCCCTCGGTGACAACACTGTCATTGATTGTGGCGAGCGATTCGTAGGCCGTGATTCTTACCAGGGCGTCTTCATCGTCCAGCAGCATCTTGAGCGTGCGTGAGCCGTTCAGGGATCGCGGCAGCATCACCAGCGTCCTGGCGACACGCTCCCGCACCGCAGGGTCCAGGTCCTTGGCCAGTTCTGACAGGGACTGACTCGCCCGCTCATCTCCCAGCCAGGCCCCCGCTTTCAGCGATGCCAGGCGGACCCCGATCCTGGGGTGGTGGTAGGACTCTCTGAGCACTTCCACGACCGGCCGACCCATCGCCTGCCAGGCAAGCGTGACCGACGCCTCGGTCTCCGGCCGTTCTTCGAGCACACTTAACAATTGTCGTGCCTGTTGCTCCTCAAACCCTGGGCCGACCTGCATGTACTGGTGCATGATCAGGTCGATCAACCCGGCGGGGTTGTTCTGATACCGGGCAGGGACGTGGATCTTGATCAACTGGTCCGTGAGCGGCTTGGCCAGTGGCTTCGGGTCGTTCGCCCGGCCGAACCGCTCATTGATACGGTCGGCGATGGCCCGGCTGCGGGAGTAGCTGGACTGATTCAGTACCAGTTCCAGGTCGCGTGGCGCGGTCACCGTCCCGCCCGCGACGATGATCGACTGCTGGCGACCAAACTCCTCGGGCTTGCCGGAGTTAGTCGCGTCGCGGTAGGGGTTGTCGTAGATCGGCCCCTTCGCGGTCGCCTGTTCGTGCAGGAACCTGAACGCCTGCTCCGCGCCGTTGATCCCCAGCATCGAGGTCCACAAAGTCCCGCCCTCGAGGCTGGTCGTCTGCGAATCCACGGCGGTCACCAGCACATCAAACTTCAACCCGGGCGATGCCCCCGCGGGGATTAACCCGTCGATGCGTACGACCGCCGTATTAGGGTCGGCCAGCACACGCTCGGGGGTCATGTCCAGCGTGTCCATCCGGGCGCTGCCCAGCCCGTACTTCTTCATCTGGTTGATCAGCGCCTGCCGGAGCGCCGGCGGGGCGTTGGTGGAGCCGGTCCCGTTGAGATTCACGACGATGCCGTAGCCGTTCACCAGGATCGCCCGCTCGGTCCCGGGCCGGAGCCGGGCCAGTGAGCCGACGGTGCCACGCAGATACGCCGGGCCGACATAGGTCGGTGCCGGGGCCACGCCGGGGGCGGTCATGGGCCCCTTGGACGTCTCACAGCCCTGCACCGCAAGCAGGCCGGACAAGACCAGCGCAGCCAGCGCCATCGCACGGCTGCGCCACCGGATAAGCCCTCGTCCGCCGCCGGACCCGGGCGGGCAGACGCTACATCGTCGATTGTCTGTCATGGTGATCCTGTCGGTTGTTTCTTGGGGATCAGGGGGGAATCTATTGTCGGCCCTGAGCCCCCTTGGGTCAAGCCAAATCTTCGCCGGCGAGTGGGCCTCGGCAAGTGTCTCAATACCCACAAGCCACCAAAAAACCCGCCAAAAACCGCTCCCCCACGCCTTGCTACACTATGCCCATGCAAGACGACATCGACCACATCCTGATCAACCGCGACGCCATCAGCCAGCGCCTGGACGAGCTTGCCCAATCCCTCGCCGCCGACCTCCTGGCCGAAACCCAGGATGGGCCCGGCGAGGTCACGCTCGTCCCCATCCTCACCGGCAGCATCATCTTCCTGGCAGACCTGATCCGCAGGCTCCCGATACCCATGCAGATCCGCGTCATGAGCGTCACCAGCTACCCCGGCACCGCCATGAGCAGCAAGGGCGCGAGCATCGAGGCCGCCCTGACCAAGCTCCCGGAAGACCTGAGCAACAACCACGTCGTGATCATCGACGACATCCTCGACTCGGGCAACACACTAAAGCTGGTCAAGGCAACCATCGAGCAGCGCAACCCCATCAGCGTCCGCACCGCGGTGCTGCTGCGTAAGAAGATCCCCTCCGCGATGAGCTTCCAAGCCGAATATGTCGCCTTTGATATCCCCGACGAGTTCGTCGTCGGCTACGGCCTGGACTTCAACGACTACTACCGCAACCTCCCCGATATCGTCACCCTGAAAAAACACGTCTACGCACAGGCTTAACCGATCATGGTTACCGTTGGACCGATTATCAATGATGTAACGCGCAGGCTCGCCGCTTAGCGGCGGATCGCAGACCCACGTGTTCTAATTAACACAAAACCCAACCCATGACCCCCACCGCCATCGAACCACCCCCCACCCGACCCAAGCCCGCCAAGGCATCGCCCCCCCACCACCTGGCCGAGGGGCTCACCGGGGAGGCCAGCCCCGATGAAGTAGCCGCCCGCGCCGCGGGGATGCTCCCCGACGAACTGCTCCAGCCAGGCGAGATCATCATCCTGCTGCTTAAACCCAGCCTCTGGTACGTCCCGCTCGCCTCGTTGCGCACCCTGACCGGGATCGTGGTGCTCGCCATCGCCGTCGATGCGTCAAATACCTATCTAAGCCTCGGTTTGGGCAGGCAGAATATCCTGCTCGCCGCGTTGTTCCTGATCCTGTTACGACTCTCTTGGCAGTTCCTTGAATGGCTCTCCCGTGTCTACGTGTTGACCGACCGACGGGTCGTGACCGTCGCGGGCGTCCTGAGGGTCGGCGTCTTCGAGACCCCCCTGACCAGCATCCAGCACACGAACCTGCTGTTCAGCATCCGCGAACGCATCTTCGGCCTGGGCAGCATCGCCTTCGCCACCGCCGGCACCGCCGCCGCCGAGACCTACTGGCTGATGCTCAACAACCCCCTACAGGTCCACCAGAAAGTCGTCCAGACCCTCAACCGCTACCGCCACCGCGGATAAACCACCTCCATCAACCAAACCCCATCCTAAAAGCCGCTTGCGGCTTAGCGCGGCATCATAGATGCCTTGTGTGTGAATTTACCGAGTGTCATTAAGCTAAACTGTCCGCATGACCCAAGACACCTGGACTCAGATCGACCACTACTATCAGGAACGGTTGGCGACTAAAGATGCCGTACTGGACACGGCCTTAACCACCGGCGCGGAGGCGGGCATGCCCCCCATCGACGTCTCCGCCAACCAGGGCGCGCTGCTGCACATCCTCGCGCTCACGCTCGGCACAAAATCCATCCTCGAGATCGGCACCCTCGCCGGCTACAGCACCATCTGCCTCGCCCGCGCGCTGCCCGCCGACGGCAAGCTCATCTCCCTGGAGTTCGAGCCCACCCACGCCCAGGTCGCCCAGGCCAACATCGAAAACGCCGGGCTGGCCGACCGTGTCGAGGTCCGGGTCGGCAAGGCCATCGACACGCTGCCCCAACTCGCCGAAGAAGGCGCAGGCCCGTTCGACCTGGTGTTCATCGATGCCGACAAGGCCAGCATCCCCGACTACTTCCGGTGGGCCTTAAAACTCACGAAACCAGGTAGCCTCATCATCGTCGACAACGTCGTGCGCGGCGGCGAAGTCCTCAATGCCGACAGCGATGACCCGGACATCCAGGGCATCCGCCGATTCGCCGACATGCTGAATTCAGAGCCCCGCGTCAAAGCCACCGCCATCCAGACCGTCAGCACCAAAGGCTACGACGGCCTGGCGGTCGCGCGCGTGATCCTGTAAAAAAACCTAACCACTCTAGTTACCCACACCATAGCCGCTTGCGGCTTAGCGTAAATTAACAAAGAGGAAGAGACACACCTGTTATCCAGGCGTCAATAATACCTGACCGTAACTACTCGCCCCGCACCCGCGCCGAATGCGCGTGCCCGTCCAACCCCTCGGCCTCGGCCATCCGGGCGACGTGCTCGATCGCGGTCGCGGGCATCCCATCCCGATACGCCACCGTGCCCGTGCGTTTCAAGAAGGTGTAGACGCTGACGCCGCTGGTGAACCGCGCCGTGGTGCCGGTCGGCAGGCAGTGGCTCGGGCCGGCGTAGTAATCGCCCGCCGCGACCGGCGTCGTGTCACCCAGGAACACCTCCCCGGCGTGACGGACCTTCGCCATCAGCGCATCGACATCCTTCACCGCCAAGTTCACGTGCTCCGCCGCAAAGCGGTTCGCCACCTCGGCGGCCTCATCAATATCTTTCACCAAGACCGCGCACGACTCATTCTCCAGCGCTCGCACGATCGCGTCGCG
>JAJDCW010000313.1 GCA_029260635.1 Phycisphaeraceae bacterium
CCGAAGCCGGGAGCCTTGATGGCGACGACCTTGAGGACGCCGCGGAGCTTGTTGACCACGAGGGTCGCCAGGGCTTCGCCGTCGATGTCTTCGGCGACGATGAGCAGGGCCTTGCCTGACTCGGCGATCTTACCGAGCAGCGGGATGAGGTCCTTGGCGCTGCTGATCTTCTTCTCGTGGATCAGGACGTAGGCGTCGTCGAGGACGACGTTCATGTCCGTGGTGTCGGTGACGAAGTGCGGGGAGAGGTAGCCCTTGTCGAACTGCATGCCCTCGACGAGGTCGACGTAGGTGTCGAGCGACTGGCCTTCTTCGACGGTGATGACGCCGTCCTTGCCGACCTTGTCCATGGCCTCGGCGATGATCTGGCCGATCTGCTGGTCCTGGTTGGCCGAGCAGGTGCCGACCTGGGCGACTTCCTTGGAGTTGCTGATCTTCTTGCTGGTCTTGTGCAGTTGCTCCACGAGGGCGGCGACGGCCTTATCGATGCCGCGCTTGACCTGGTTGGCGTTGGCACCGGCGGTGATGTTCTTCAGGCCCTCGGTGAAGATGGCTTCGGCGTAGATCGTCGCGGTGGTGGTGCCGTCGCCCGCGTCCTTGCTGGACTTGGAAGCGACTTCCTTGACCATCTGAGCACCGATGTTTTCGATGGGGTCTTCGACCTCGATTTCCTTGGCGACTGTGACGCCGTCCTTGGTGACGGTCGGGCTGCCGTAGGACTTCTCGAGGACGACGACCCGGCCGGAGGGGCCGAGGGTGACTTTGACGGCTTTGGCGAGCTTGGCAACGCCGCGGCGGATCGCCTCGCGGGCTTCGTTGTCGAAGGTAATGGTTTTTGCGGCCATGGGTATTGATTCCTTTTTTATTGATGTCTGTTTGTTACAGGCGTGTTATTTAGCCCCACGTCAACGACGTGGGGCCGGCCCCGGAACTCCCGGGTCGTCGACCAGGGGTTAAATAATCAGATTATTATTCGACGACGGCGAGGACTTCGTCGGCGGACATGACGAGATACTCTTCGCCTTCGAGCTTCAGCTCGGTGCCGCCCCACTTGTTGAGGATGATGGTGTCGCCCTTCTTGAGGGTGATCGGTGCGCGGTCGCCGTTATCCAGGACCTTGCCTTCGCCGACGGCGATGACCTTGGCCTGCTGGGGCTTCTCCTTGGCGGACTCGGGCAGGAAGATGCCGGACGCGGTCTTGGTTTCGGCTTCGAGGCGCTTCACGAGGATCTTGTCACCGAGGGGTTTGATTTTCATGTTGTGTGTCTCCGTTTGGTAAGGGTTTGAGGTTTAGGTTTAAGGGTTAGGGTTTAGAACTGTTTAATTGCTGGGCCAGGCACCTTCGTACTGGCGGTCGATGAGTCGGCGGATGACGGCGAGCATGTCTTCGATGTCGCTGGGTCTGTTGATGACGGAGAACGCTCCGAGACGCAGGGCATCATTGAGGAACCGCTGAGCCTGCTTAGGGGCGATGGCTCGGCTGTTGATGACGACGACCGGCGGGCGGTTGGGCAATCGGCGGATGACTTCCAGAACCCATAGGCCCTGAGCTTCACCACCGCCCCCGGATTTACCCCCGGATGTACCCCCAGATGATTGCCGAGATGAGGCCGACCCGAGGGATTCGGGGTAAGTATTCCGGGGGGGCGCGTTCTGCGGTGTCGCGAGGTCGATCAAGGCGGCGTGGATTTCCAGATCGTTGACCATGTCCACCGCCTCCCGGCCTGACCGCGCAAGGTAGGCGCTGACCCCCTGGGGCTCGAGCAGCCGGGGCAGTTGCCGGGTCCAGTGGCCAGCAGAGTGCTGGCGGTCCTGAGTGAGCAGGACGTTGAACCGGCTGGCGGATTGGGGGTCAGTGCTTGTCATGTCGTTCATTTAGGCGAGGAGTCCCCGCAGGCAACTATATAAATGCAACGGGGGTGCCAGCTCCCGGAATGACGACGAGACTCTAACCACCTGATAATTCTATGGTTAATACGTGGATAATGTCAGAGAAAACCGGGGCGGACTGCCTTGGCAGACTCAATGGGGCCTAGATGGTGTCGAATTGGCAGTTAGAGAGGGTGTCGACCACGATATCCAGCATCTCGGCAAGGGTTTCGTGATCCATGGCCGGGGCGGGCATGAGGACGAGGGTGTCACCCAGGGGGCGGATGATCAGGCCCTTGGGGAGCATGGCTTTGCAGAGTTTGGCACCGGTACGGGAGCTGAAATCGAAGGTCTTGGATTGTGACCGATCTTGGCCAAGTTCGATGCCGACCATGAGGCCGCGTTGGCGGACGTCCAGGACCCCCGGAATGCCTCGCAAGGCGTTGAGTTTCTCGGTGATGAGTTGGGCGGACCGGTTGGCGTGGGCGAGGGTGTTGTTTTGGTTGAAGAGGTTGAGGCTGGCGATGGCGGCGGCGCAGGCCAGGGGGTTGCCGGTGTAGGTGTGGCCGTGGTAGAGGGTTTTCCGCTCAACGGGTTCGCCGGTGAAGGCTTGCTCGATGGCGTCGTGGGTGAGGGTGACTGCCAGGGGGAGGTAGCCGCCGGTGATGCCCTTGGCGAGGCAGAGGATATCGGGGGTAACGCCGTCGTGGGCACAGGCGAGGAGTTTGCCGGTGCGCCCGAAGCCGGTGGCGACCTCGTCGGCAATGAGCAGGACGTTGTGTTGGTCGCAGAGGTCACGGACGGCGCGGACGAAGCCGGGCGGCTGGCAGACCATGCCGGCGGCGCCCTGCATGACGGGCTCGATGACGACGGCGGCGGTATCGGCGGCTTGATCGGTGAGGAGGGTGTCCAGGGTGGTGAGGCTGTCTTGCATTAAGGATTGCGTGAGAGATTCATCTTCGCTTGGGAAGGTGTGGGTTGAGGGTTGGGTGCTCGTGGGGAGATCCCGGCCAAGTGGCTTAGCCACATGACCGGGCTTGGGGTGGGTGGACGGATGCGTTCCGGGGGCGCGGAGGGGGTCGACGTGGGGGAAGGTGGTGACGTCGAAGACCATCGAAATGAAGGGTTTGTGGAAGAGGTCGGAGTATCCGACGGACATGCTGCCGGTGGTGTCGCCGTGGTAGGCTCCGGCGAGGCCGATGAATCTGGTTTTCTCAGGCTTGCCGGTGTGGTGCCAGTACCCGACGGCCATCTTGAAGGCGACCTCGACGGCGGTGGCACCGGCGTCTGAGTAGAAGACTTTGGTGAGTGGCTGGTTCCTGGTGGCTGGTGGTTGGAGTTCGGCGTTGACCTGGTCGCTGAGCAACTTCGCGAATTCGATGCTGGGGGGGCTGGCGAGGCCCAGGAGGGTCGTGTGGGCGACTTTGTCGAGCTGAGCTCGGATGGCCTGGTCGATTTCGGGGACGCGGTGGCCGTGGACGTTGCACCAGAGGCTGGAGACGCCGTCGATGTAGCGGTTGCCGTCGGTGTCGATCAGGTGGAATCCCTCGGCCCGGTCGATGACCAGCGGGGGTTGTTCTCGCCACTGGCGCATGGGGGTGAAGGGGTGCCAGACGTGGTCGTGGTCGAGTTTGGCGAGGCGTTGGGTATCCGGCATGGGGTCAGGATAGCCGAGCGTGGGCCGGCGTCCATGTGGGGCGGAAATACTTGGTATTGCGAGCGCCGAGTCTTATACTGTTACGGTCCTTCCGGGGCGTCCGACCTCTCGATTCTCGTATCTCGAAGGAGGCCTCCGTTGGCGACTTACAGCACGACCGACATCCGAAACATCGCACTCGTGGGACACGCCGGTTCAGGCAAGACGATGTTGACGGAAGCATTGATGTACAAGGCCGGCGTGCTGGGGGCGATGGGACGCCCCGGCGACCTGATGAGCGACTTCACCGAGGAGGAGCAGGAGCACGGGCACAGCCTGTTCAACGCGGTCGTGCACTGCGATTATCAGGGCCGACACATCAACCTGATCGACACCCCGGGGGCAGCGGACTTTATCGGGCAGACAATCAGCGCGATGCCGGCGGTGGAGACAGTCGCGGTCGTGGTCAACGCGCAGGCCGGGGTCGAGTCGTCCACCCGCCGGCTGATGCAGCGGGCCAAGGATCGGAACCTCTGCCGGATGATCGTGGTCAACAAGATCGACGCGGAGGGGATCGACCTGCCGGACCTGGTGGCGTCGCTTCAGGAGGCGTTCGGCAAGGAGTGCCTGCCGGTGAACCTGCCTGCTAAGGGAGGCAAAACGGTCGTCGACTGCTTCTTCAACCCATCGGGCGAGAGTGACTTCGGCTCGGTCGAGGAGGCGCACACTGCGATCGTTGACCAGGTCGTAGAAGTCGATGAGAAGCTGATGGAGGTCTATCTGGATAAAGGGGAGGTGACGCCGGAACAACTGCACGCACCGTTCGAGCGGGCGTTGCGGGAGGGGCACCTGGTCCCGATCTGTTTCACCGCGGCACACCCGCACGATGACCCGAACAACCCGGTGGGTGTGGCAGAATTGTTGGACGTGTTCGTGAAGCTCGCCCCGAACCCGAAGGAAGGCAACCCCCGGCCGTTCCTGAAAGGCAAGGACACCGACCACGAGATCCACGCCGACTCTGACCCGAACAACCATGTGTTGGCCCACGTGTTCAACGTGCGGGTCGACCCGTTTGCCGGGAAGCTTTGCATGTTCCGCGTGCATCAGGGGACACTCCGCAAGGAATCGCAGGTCTACATCGGCGATCCCGTCGAGGGCGAGAGCCGTAAGCCGTTGAAGATCGGGCACCTGTTCAAACTCCAGGGCAAGAAACACATCGAGATCGACGACGCGATCCCCGGCGACATCGCAGCGGTGGCGAAATTCGAGCAGATCCACCGTGACGGCGTATTGCACGACTCACACGATGAAGACAGCATCCACCTGCGGCCGCTGCCCTACCCCGAGCCGATGGTCGGGCTGGCGATTACCGCCAAACGCCGCGGCGAGGAGCAGAAGATCGCCGACGCGCTGACCAAACTCCAGGAAGAGGACCCGACGTTCAAGGTCACCCGTGACGCCACGACGCACGAAACCGTCATCCACGGTGTGGGCGACCTGCACCTTCGTATCATGCTCGAGAAGATCAAGCACCGGGACACCGTGGAGGTGGACACCAAGCCGCCAAAGATCGCATACCGGGAGACCATCCAGGCCAAGGCCGAGGGGCATCACCGGCACAAGAAGCAGACCGGTGGGGCCGGGCAGTTCGGCGAGGTGTACCTGCGGATCGAGCCTTTGGAACGCGGGGCCGGGTTCGAGTTCGAGAACGCCACGTTCGGCGGCTCGATCCCGCACCAGCTGATCCCGGCGGTGGAGAAGGGCGTGCGGATGGTCGTCGAACAGGGCGCGATCGCCGGCTACCCGATGCAGGACATCAAGGTCAGCGTCTACGACGGCAAGCACCACGCGGTCGATTCCAAGGAGATCGCCTTCGTCACCGCCGCCAAACGGGCGTTCATCGACGCGATCAACAAAGCCAGGCCCGCCCTGCTCGAACCCGTGGTCGATATGGAACTGACCGTGCCAAACAGCGCGATGGGCGACGTCACCGGGGACTTATCGGGCAAGCGCGGGCGTATCCAGGGGACCGACATGCTGCCCGGCGACATGGCGATTATCCGCGCGATCGTCCCCTTGGCGGAGGTCAGCAACTACCAGGGGCAATTAAAAAGTGTGACCGGCGGCCAGGGGACATACACCATGGACCTCAGCCATTACGACCCCGTGCCAAGCCATGTCCAACAGCAGATCGTGGCCGAGTACAAGCCCCAACACGACGACGATTGATCGTGTGACCCGGATCAACGGATCAGTCAACATACTTCCGCCGTCGAAAGGACAAACCGTCCGCTCGACGGCGGTTTTTCTTGTCTAAAGTTTTCCACAATGCCTGCGATGCCCATCCGCAAGTACATTTAAACTAAACACTTTACGAATTACACAACGCGAAGCGACATTAATCACTCCGTCGTGTCGTCGTGGTGCGCCATCCGGTTGTTTTGTGTTACCGACTTGCCTGTGAATCAGCCAATCACGAACCTTTCGGGCGCATCTGACGTGACCACGAGGATCGCCCCCGCGCAGGCAAGATGCACACTCAAACGCGCCGTGATTTATACATGAACAGACATACAAGCAGAGGGTACCTGTTGTCGTGCGGGTGACAAGAATAAAAAAAATTTGGGATTGGGGTTGAATATTATACCGATAGTGTTGTAGGATATTCGTTGACAAGTGAATATTGCTCAAGGCACAGCATCGCCCAAGCCGATATAGCTGGCGCAATCGGACGTTTTTATTTCCCGATTCGCCGGATGGATTACAGTTGACCCACAGCTCCGAGGGCTAACTGAAAGGACCGAGCCCATGGCGAAGAAGAAGGCCAAGAAGAAGGCCGCCAAGCGTAAGAGTACGAAGCGCAAGGCGACCAAGAAGAAGGCTACGAAGAAGAAAGCCAAGCGTAAGACCAAGCGTAAGGCTACGAAGAAGAAGGCCACTAAGAAGAAGGCTAAGCGCAAGGCCAAGCGTAAGGCTACGAAGAAGAAGGCCAAGCGTAAGACCAAGCGTAAGGCTACGAAGAAGAAGGCCACCAAGAAGAAGGCTAAGCGCAAGACCAAGCGTAAAGCCGCCAAGAAGAAGAAGTGAAAGTAGCCCTCGGGTGATTCACAGCCGCGAAAGTCTCGCGGCGATTGATCAGGGGGCCCTGGACCGCCGCTCCGAAAGATGGCGGGAATGGGACCCAGAACACGAAAACAGCGCCTCGGAGCTCCATTTACAGAGAAGGCGGCCCAAACGGGTCGCCTTCTTTTTTTATGCGCGGGCCGCGCCAGCCACCGCGTACAACACCCCGCCGTGGCGTGCTGTCGTCAGATTAACCCGAGCCCGCCACCCCCGGAGCCCCGCCACGCCCCCGTCACGCCTGCCCACGCAGCCGATACCCGATCCCCAGGTTGATCAGCTTGTGCAGCAGCTGGTCGTACCCGATCCCCGCGGTTTCGGCGGACTCGGCGAAGTCTTCCCCGTAGGACAGGTTCGGGTTGGGGTTGGCCTCGATCAGATATATCCGACCGTCCGGCGTGAGCCGTAGGTCCATCCGCGCATAACCCGACAGGCCCAGCGACCGGTAAATCCGCTTGCAAAGGTGGTTGATCTTCCGGCGGAGCCCATCATCGATGTCGCTGGCAAGCTTGGTATCCAGACCGATTTTTTTCTGATAACGCGCGTCCCATTTGACCTTGCCGGTAGCGATCTTAGGCGCATCGTCCCTCAGGTTGGGGAACAGCATCTCCCAGACCGGCAGGACCTGAAGCCGGTCGTTACCTATCACCCCGACGTACAACTCCCGGCCCTCAATGTAACCCTCCGCGAGCGCGTCGGTGCCGACCGTGCGGTGGATAAACTCGACCCGTTCGGTGAGCTTGTCATCGTCATACACCACCGACGCCTGGCTGATGCCGACCGATCCCTCCTCGGTCAACGACTTGACGAACAGGGGGAATTCAAGCTTCTTGGGCCTGCGGACCTTCCGCCCCATCGGGAAAACCGCGAACTTCGGGACGGGGATCCGGTGGTACCGGCAGATCATCTTGGACATGGCCTTGTTGTGCGCCAGCATCAGACCTCGGGGGTTACAGCCGGTGTAAGGCTGACGCATCAGCTCAAGGTAACTCACGACGTGTGAATCGTAGACCCCCAGGCCGTGAAACTCTTCCAACAGGTTGAAGCAGACATGGGGCTTGATCTGCTCGATCGCACGACGGATCAATCCCAGGTCGTCCGACACGCCCAGGGCATGCACCTGGTGCCCCATCTCCCGGAGTGTTACCACGACATCGAACTCGGTCTTGAAGGGGGCGACCTCTTCTTCCGAGAGCCCTTTGATGGAATCCGGGGGGACCAGGTCCTCGTGCATCAGCACGACGACCCGCATCTTGCGTGGCTTACTCACAGGGCGACCCTCCTTCTCCCGGTGTGCAGAAAGTTCATGGTCTGAACCGTTACCATCATCACCGCGTCATTTTTCGCACGACGCTCGGGGACCGCCAGGCGGAGCTTGAGTTCCTTGCTGCGGTCGATCATGTCCCGAAGCACCTGGTCAACGGTGTAGGTGTGCGTCCCGGTCCACCGGGCCACGGCCTCACGGACTTGCGGCCGGACGCTACGCAGGAAAGCGGCAGCCGTCGGACGGTCGGCGTAATTCGGATCAGCGGAAAAGAGCTTGCGCAGATCGGTGTCGTAAAAATCAGGCCATTCGTCGGCGTAAAACAGGCGTTTCTGACGATAATGTTCCCGGAGCGTAGTGCGGAGCTGAGAGACCGGTTCGACCTTACGCCGACTCCGCACCGGGGCCGGCGCGTCAGCAATCTCCTTCATCAACTCGTCGACGTACTCGAGTTTACGTAGCGCCGGCCAGCCCTGGTACCGACTCCGCCAACGGGAGTTCGGTGTGAGCCAAACAGCAAAGGTTTCCGCGAAGTCTTCCGCCGGATGGGCCTGGGCGTACCACCAGTCCAGGTGCAATACGAAGCTGCGGCTGCCGGGCTTTGGGTTGTAGACCTCGGGGTAGGGCTTGGCGAACGAGCCGAAGAGCTCTCGCCACTTCTTACGCCGATGCAGCCGGTACGCCGTGTCGATGCAGTGGCCGGCCTCGTGGCGAAGGATGCGGGCGCACTGCGTCTCGCTGCCGCCCTCGACCTCGAACATCCGCGCCTTCTCAAGCTTGGCGAGCCTGGGGTGGGCCAGATAGAACGGCAGCGCGATCCCCGGGACACCGTCGGGGCTGAACCACTCGCTGGAGAGCCAGACGTGCGGGCGGAACCGGACCCCCTTCCGCTCCAACTCGTCATACAGCCGCTTGACCCGGTGTTTCAGGGGCGTCCGTTCGATCGAGATGCCCAGGTCGCACATCCGCAGGTCTAGCAACGCCTCATCACTTAGATGAGAAAGCCGGCGGGTCGTTGGCTTGGTTTTGGATTTCCCTGGCATCCAAGTGGTCCCGATCCTCAGACCAATAAAGTTCTCACGGCGAAAAGACGTGTCACCCGTGCGGGATGATGATATTCGAGGATCGTTTCCCCTGCTTGCGAGTCATGAGGCTAGTCACCTCGGTGGAACCGCCCTACCGCTTTATTGAACACCGCAAAGTACAACCATACTCATGCGGATTGGAGTTTGTGGTTCGTTTCAGGGGCACCTAAATCACCCTTGCCAAACCCCGGGAGCGCACCCGCTTGGACGGCCTTGGCCTGGGCATCGGGGTAATTGGAGATGAGCATCATCCGGGGCGGATTATCCTGGCCGGCGAGGTCGACGATCAGGTCGACGCCCGAACCGGTGGCGAAACGTCCATCAAGAACGCGGTTGATCAGCAGCAAGTTGTCTGGACCCGTGTATTCGCCCAGCGAAGCCGAGTCGTTGGCGGATTTTACCGCGCACGATGGCAGCGCCGACGTGACCGCACGGCCGATCGATGACTGATCGAATCCGCAGTGACCCACCAGGACCACCGTCTTGACCGTAGCTTTCTGTTCGCCCCGTGCCGATCCGGTCGTTTTTTGGTTCATCGTATATACCTTGTATTTAATGAGATATTAGATTTTATAGCATATCAAAGGCCAGAGCTTGCCGATAAATTTTCTTCTCACTGCCAGACTAGGGAATAACACCGTCGATCTAGAGATTATGCCACTAGCCAAGGCCGATTCAGGCCTCCCCCTAATACATTGCCACCCCCCTCAGGTCCGCACGAGGAAACCCCCACCCTCTGCGGACCTCTTTTATGCGCGCATAGAGCGTGAAGTGATCGTATAAGAGCCATCCCGCAGAAGCACCGGGGCGGTGCATCTACGGGCTTCTATGTGAAAATCCGGTGTTGACACTAGCATGAGTCACCCGGGTCAGTCTTCCGGGCTGTGTTCAAGCACCAGCTCACGCATCTCGTGCATGGCGGCAAAGTCGTTCTGCTGGCCGAGCCGGTTGAAGGTGTTCATCAGGTTCTGGATGATCCGCAGCAGCCAGGCCTGATGGCTGGCCGGTGCCAGGGGCTCCTCGGGCATGGGTGCGTCGCCGAGGATCTTCCGGCAAACCCCGATGGCCTCGTCGGGTGAAAGCATACGACCGGCATCGAACGGGTCGATGATGGTAACGGTGCGTACGGCGTGGTCGGTCATCGAGCCGTCCACCCCGATCATGAAGTGCCCCGGCGCGTTGATCCCGTAGACCGGAACGCCCAGTGGATCGACCACGCACTTGTAGATCAGTGACAGCGTGATCGGCAGCCCACGCCCGGTACGCAAGACAATGGGGAGGTAGCTGTTGCGGGGGTTGTGGTAGTCGGCCCGGTTGCCCTTGAACCCCCGCTCCTCGAAGAGGACGTCGTGGGCATGTGCCATGACGGCGCTGGGGTGCGAGCTCGTAATCCGGCGGTCGATCTTCGAGGTCAACTCATCGACCTGGGACTCGACCGAGTCCGGATCGGCCTTGTCCATCTCATGCATCGCCACCGCCACCGCGGCACGCAGCAGCCCCTTGGTCGTGTCCAACACCGGCAACTGCCCGGCCAGGCAATCGTACGCTCGCCTTTTGCAGTGACTGGGACGTGGTGTGACCATCTCCATCCTCAACCGGGTGCGAAACCCCTGAGATGCCCCGCCGTCAGATCGGCGGCGAGGCCTGCACCGTCCGGGATTGTTCTCAAATGCAGCCGACGCGGTACGGGCACCGATCGTCCACTACACAACAGCGGCTGTTATCTTACATTGTCTTGTCTGGACGTGTAGTCGGATAAAGATCAAGGACATCTCCGGTCGTTTCGGCTAGAATACCGGGCCTACACCGCCCGATTAAGCGGCGATCAAACTACTCTTTATTGGAATTAATTGATGAAACCCGTATCCCCCCTGCGTCTTGCCGCCCTGTGCCTGTCAGTCCTGATGTTGCCGATATCGGTGTATGCTCAGGACGAAGCTGCTGATACCCAGCCGGAAGACGCCGCGGCCGCTGTCGAAACCACACAGCCGGACGCCGGGATTGAAGAGCCGGCACCGGACCCGGTAGGTCCAGCCGGGATCGAAGACGTCAGTTTCTCGATCGGTTACACCATCGGGTCAGACATGGCGAATCGTGGCGTTGATCTTGACGCCGACCAGCTCTCGGCGGGCATCCGCGCTGGCCTGGGGCTTGAAGAAGCCCGGCTCACAGAAGACCAGATCGCTCAGTGCCTGTTCAGCCTCCAGATGCAGATGCAGCAGAACCAGATGGCCAAGGCACAGGAGAGCCTCGACGCAGGCATCGCCTACCTCAATGAGAACGTGAAAAAGGAGGGCGTAACCGTCACCGAAAGCGGGCTGCAGTACCGCGTAATCGAGTCCGGCGACGGTGCCAGTCCTACGATCCAGGACAACGTCGCCGCACGCTACCGCGGCACGCTGATCGACGGCACGGAGTTCGACAGCTCCCCCGGTGACGAGCCTGTACCGTTCCCGGTCGCCCGTGTGATCCCCGGGTGGATCGAAGCGCTTCAGTTGATGAAGGTCGGCGACAAGTGGGAACTGGTCATCCCCTCCGAGCTGGCGTATCGCGACGGCGGCACGCCGGATGGCCGGATCGGGCCCAACCAGGTGCTGCTCTTCGAGATCGAACTGGTCGAGATCCTGTCGACGAACGAGTAACGTATCACCCGTACAACGGAGGCCCTCGTGAAGCGGTATATCCCGGCGCGGATCGTGCTGTTCCCGGGGCTCGGTGCCGACCCGAGGATGTTCCGCAACCAGAAAGCCGTGTTGGGCGACGACCTGGAGTGCCCGGATTGGTTGATGCCGGACGCGGGCGAGACCTTTGATGCCTATGTTCAGCGTTGGGCGCGCGAGATTGCGCCCAAGCCCGGTGATGATCGGCCCCTGTTCCTGGGCGGGGTCTCGTTCGGGGGGATGGTCGCCATGCAGATGGCCCAGCACATGCACCCGAAAGCCGTCATCCTGATCGGAAGCTGCCGGTCCCACCACGCCAAGCCGAAGCGCTGGCAGGTCGCCAGGCGTGTCGGCGACCTGATACCCAACTGGCTGCTTGGCCGACGTGTGCTTGCCGCCGGCGCGTTATGGGTCTCGACCCTCGATCAGCTTGATAGTCACCACCGCTCGCTGCTGATGTCGATGGCTGCGGACTCGGACCCCAAACGCATGCGCTGGTCGGGGCACGCCTGCGCGGGTTGGGCGTTCGACCCGGAAACGATCCCCGGGTTCCCGCCGGTGCATCAGGTCCACGGCCGACTCGACGCCATCATCCCCCACTACCCAAGCGATCCGGACAAGGTCATCCCCGACGGCCGACACATCATCAACTTCTCGCACCCCCACACCGTCAATCGCTACATCATGGACGTGGTCAAGCGGTATACCGACTAAGCAGTACGGGCACGCGGACGCGCCACCCCTCCGATGGCGCGCCGCACGGTACCCCTCTTCCGCTGATGATGGCCGTGGGTATAGTCACGGCAGACGACAATGGGTCACACAAGCCGTGTGTGATGGGTCTGTCCGGTCACCCGAGAGCTAATAATCTCGGGTCGGCTTAATATTTCAATGTCAACAGTTCGTTATTTGCCTGGAATTAAAAATACGAACTCAAACAAAATGCCTACCCCTCGAAGTTTGGCCAGGGCTCCGCATTCCGTGCATACCCGGCCGTATCGATCCCGTCGAAAAAATGCTGGACGAGGGGGTGATCGATCTGCCCGCCGGTGGCGTCGGGGATAAGATTTTCCTGAGCCGCGTAGGTGTTAATCGTTGAACCGTGCACAAGAACGTGATACCAGGGCTGATCCCGATCGGGGTGTGACGGGTTCGCGCGGTACCAGTTGTCGTCGGCGTGGCAGCTCATGTCAAAATCTACTACCACACCGCGGTACCCGTAACGCCGATGGCGGACGAGCGTGCCCGGCATAAAAAGGGGCAATTCATCCGGGAAATAGTCCGGTATTTCCAGGCTTCCGCCCTCGGCCTGTGGCTCATCCCACGGGTCGCTGGCTGAGTTATCCTGCGGTTCTTGTTCCGGATCGTAGTCGGGCATCGGGTTGGAATCGGAGTTGAACATCGCATCACTCCTTTCATGTTTGCTTCCACCTCTATAATACGCGTGATATCTGAGATTTCTACAAAAAAGGGCTGGCAGCGTTGCAAGAAGTCATGTATGCAACTTGCTCATCCTGTCTTTACAAGTCAGATTGAAACGAATTCACCTTGCGCTGATTTGTTAACCGCTTTACTTCATGCAACGAAGATATACAAAAATGTAAAGAGCTTGTTTAACCCATTAACACTTTCATTATTCCTTCGGCAGTGCTTCATCGTAAACATGGTCCGGCGGGTACGAAACGGGAAACGGCTCGCGATACACCGGTGCGTCGACGGTGCGGTGGTGGATCACCTGCTCGTGCCCACGGATCGCGGCGTTTTCCTTGGTACGTTTATTAATAAATCCGTGCACCGCTTGTCGCGGGTCCCAGACCGGGCTGCCACTGACCGTGATGTAGCCGAACGAGGGTTGGACGCCGACCCTTGCGTAGCCTGCAAAGAACGGGAGTCCGCTGTCGAATTGTGGCTCGATGCTGTTGTCACCGACACGGTTGATATAACCCACCTTGCCGTTGCGCGTGACCATGACCAGCTTGTCGTCCAGGTCGTCGGCGTTGTCGTACACGGGTTGAATCACGAAATGTCCGGTCTTATCGATGAATCCCCACTTCCCATCGACCTTGACAGCCGCGATACCGTTGGTGAAATCGCGTGCATCCTCAAAGCCCGGCTTAATCCTGATCTTCCATGTCTTGCCGAGGTAGCCCCAGCCGCTTTTACTTTGAATGCGTGCCAGGCCGTCGTTGAAATCTCCCAACGCCAGAACATCACCGGAGCTGTCTGAGAATACAACCTTCCCGCGTCGGTCGATGTAGCCGGTGTAGGCCGGTGCCCCCTCGGGACCCGGCCAGGTGACGGCGGCGTACCCTTCGTGGAACGAGCGGGCCGAGGTGTAGCGGACGGGGATTGTCAGCTCACCGGTGACGTTGATATAGCCGCAGAGCCCGTCCTTCATCACGGCCGCAAACCCTTCGCGAAAACGCAGGGCCGCGTCGAGTTGCAGCGGGACCAGAACGTTGCCTGACTTCTCGATATAACCAAAATGCTCGCCATCGCCGACAACCGCTCGGCCCTCCTGAAAACGGTCCGCATAAGGGTAGACCGGGTTGTGCACCCAGCTGCCGTTGCCTGAGATATAGCCGGTCTTACCACCCACCACGGCCCGGGCCAGCCCGTCGTAAAAATCGTCGGCCCAGTCGAAATCCGGGAAGACGACCAGCTGGCCCTGCTGATTCATATAGCCCCACCAGTTATTGACGTTGACGGGCAAGAGAATATCGCCCCGCCTGGCGTTGACCCAGATGACCAGGTCGCGTTGCTGTACCCCGATACCCGGTTCAAGCGGTTCCCCGCCGGGGCGGGCGATGATCTGTGACTGGGCCTGTCCCCCGCTAAACCAGAACACCAGGAACATGAGGCAGACGGTGTTTCGGCTCATCAGATTCAGCCCTCTCTGAAGGATAGAAGATTGCCCACATTATAGGCGGGTTCCGGGGATGTCCGGTAACACAGGGCAAACGGTTAACCGGCATAAAGTCGCCAGCCCCTGCCACCGACAATACGAAGGGATCAGTTGTTTCCGGCATGAGATATATCAGTTCATTCACAACCCACATGCCACAATAACTGCAAATGCAGGCGCACGATACTACCGGGGCGGGACAGGGTTTTGGACGTAAACGATACATTTCTGAACTCAATCTACCTCACCGCCTGCCGGGAAGGCGAGTGCTTTGAGCAGCAGCTCCAGGCCTTGCTGAAAGCCGGATGCGAACGGTTCGAGATGGACCTGGGGGTGCTTACACGGCTGGATCAAGATACCTGCACCGTTCTGGAGTCATACGGGATCGATGATGGGTCGATGGCCCGTGGCAATATCCTAAAAATGGACAATTCGCCCTGCACCGTCACACTGCGAACAGACCAAGTCGTCAGGATGTGTGATACCGACCCCGATTCGTACCTGGGGACCGTCAAATCAATTGACTTTTATTCATACATCGGCGTGGCTTTGCGGGTGGATGGTCAGGTCTTTGGGGTACTCTACTTCCTGCGCTATCAGCCGGGGGATAATCCGATATACGAGATCGATGACGATGAGATCGGTGTCCTCATGCTGATCGCCGCGGCTGTCGTCGAACGTAAGCTACACCTGGAATCAGAACAACAGATTCGTGAAATCGCGTCGATTGTAGAAAACAGCGATGACGCGATATTTACCGAAACACTCGACCGCCGGATCACCAGTTGGAACCGTTCGGCGCAGGAGCTTTACGGATACAGCGCGAAGGAAATCATCGGCAGGTCCGCCAGCTTGCTTTACCCCGATGGCGAGGATCATGCCATCGAGCCACTGATTGAAAAAATCCGTCAGGGTATCCGCACCTCCGCGGTCGAGGTGGTCAACCGGCGCAAGGACGGGACCCTGGTCCATATCTCGGGCAACCTCTCGCCGATCCGTGACGCGGAAGGCCGGGTGATCGCCATATCGGTTGTTGCCAGGGATATTGAAGCACGGAAACAGGCGGAGCGAGATCTGGCCCACAGCGAGGAGCGTTATGCCCTGGCGTCCAAGGGCGCAAACGACGGGCTCTGGGACTGGGACCTGCGCACGAACAATGTCTATTACTCCCCGCGGTGGAAGTCGATCCTGGGATACGAAGAGGACGAGATCGAGCCTACCCCAGAGGCATGGACGGACCTGATTCATGACTCAGACATCGAACAATTCCGGGAAGACCTCGCCAGGCACCTCGCCGGCCAGGCAGAATATCTCCGCAACGAACACCGGGTCACCACACGCAGCGGGGAGACGCGGTGGGTCCTGTGCCGAGGTGTCGCCGTCCGCGACGAGCGAGACGAGGCGGTCCGCATAGCCGGATCGCTTACGGATATTACTCGACAGAAAGAATCCGAGTCCGCATTGCGCAGCCAGGCCCAGCACGACATACTGACCGGCCTGCCCAACCGCACGCTACTCACCGAGATCGCGCAGACTGCCCTGGCGCGGACCAAGCGGGACCAAGGCTACCAGTTCGCCATCCTGTTCCTGGACTTCGATCGGTTCAAGATCATCAATGACAGCCTGGGGCATGAGTATGGGGATATGCTCCTGATCAATATTGCTCAGCAGTTAAGGGTCCAGCTACGGACGGTGGATACCGCAGCCAGGCTCGGGGGCGATGAATTTGTGGTCTTATTGGACGGGATCAATGGAGTCGGGGGTGCCATCAAAGTGGCAAACCGGTTGCTCAATAAGTTCTCCGAACCGCACAACCTCAAGGGCCACGAAGTGATCTCGACGACAAGTATCGGGATCGTGACCAGCAGCGAGAAGTACCGCAGGGCCGAGGATATGATCCGCGATGCGGACACGGCGATGTATCAGGCCAAAGCCTCAGGCAAGGCCCGACACGTGCTGTTTGACAGTCAGATGCACACCCAGGCGCTGCACCGCCTCAACCTCGAGAAAGACCTGCGCAAAGCGATCGCGATGGGGCAATTGTGGGTTGCCTACCAGCCGATTGTGGACCTCGAAACCGCGAACCTCATGGGCTTCGAGGCCCTACTGAGATGGGACCACCCGGAACTGGGACCGGTGAACCCCGAGGAGTTCATCAACATCGCCGAGGAGTGCGGCGAGATTGTGACAATCGGCAGATGGGTACTCAAGCAGGCATGCCGACAACTCGTACAGTGGAAACAGCAATACACCCACGCACGAGACCTGTACATGAATATCAATATATCCAAGCGGCAGGTCGCACAGCCAGATATCGTTAAGAACCTTCAGCAGGTATTTGAGGAAACCGGTGTCAAACCGACCGACATCAAACTGGAGATCACCGAGAGTGTGATCATGGACAACCGGAATGAGATCACCCCCGTCCTGGACTCGATCCGATCGCTCGGCATTCAGCTGGCGATGGATGACTTCGGCACGGGGCACTCGTCTCTGAGCTGCCTGCACCAATTCCCAATCGACGTCCTGAAGATCGATCGCGAATTCATCATGAACATGGAGAAGCGGATCGAGTACTCCGCCGTCATCCAGGCGATCATCACGCTGGCACAGACTTTCAACATCAGTGTCGTTGCCGAGGGGCTCGAGACGGCGGAGCAGGTCGCTCAGCTACAGGCCCTGGAGTGCAACAACGCCCAGGGCTACTTCTTTTCCAAGCCGTTGAACGCGAAGGATGCGGGTGAATATATACGTGATATCAATCAACCACGTATGTGTGCATGACGTTGCGCGAGACCTGGATAGCACTTCATTTCCTGTCCCGCCGCCCGGTCCGATCGAGTCTGTAACCGCGCGGATGTGATCGGCGTTCGTGATCCGTTGTAAACTGCGAGACATGGAACGCCTCTTCTGGATCGATACCGATACCGCCTCCGATGACGCGGTGGCTCTGATGATGGCACTGCGCTCGCCCGGCATCCACGTCGTGGGGGTCTCCATCGTCAGCGGGAACATGCCCCTCACCCAAGGCACACGCAACGCGCTCTACACCGCCGAACTCTGCGGCAGTGACGTGCCGGTGTACGTCGGCGAAGACCGGCCTCTGCTACGAGCCCGGGCTCACGCTCAGTGGTTCCACGGCGAAGACGGCATGGGCAATCAGAACTACCCCGCGCCCAAACGTACGCCGGAACCCACCCACGCGGTCGATGCCTTCCTGCAAGCCACACACGACCACCCGGGGCTGACACTGGTTACGCTGGGGCCGTTAACCAACATCGCCAAGGTACTTGAACGCGATCCCGCTCTGGTAGATCGGGTCGGGCGGTGCGTCGTAATGGGCGGGAACCCCTGCTGTGAAGGCAACGTCACACCCGCCGCCGAGTACAACATCTGGTGCGACCCCGAAGCGGCGAAAGCGGTATTCGGCTCGGGTATGCCGATCGAGATGGTCGGCTGGCAACTCAGCACCGGCGAGGCCAACCTGTCGGAAACCGACATCGCCCACGTCCGCTCGATCGACACCCCGCTTGCACACTTCACGATCGACTGCAACGCGCACGTCATGGCCGCCAACAAGACGCAGACCGGCGACGTGGGCATCAGCCTGCCGGACCCGACCGCGATGGCCGTCGCCCTGGACCCGGCGGTGGCGGTGGAGTGCAGCGAGCACCACGTCCAGATCGCCTGTGCCGATGAACTCACCCGCGGGATGACCGTGGTGGATAGGTTGAACGTATCGGCAGACGACCGCAACAAGGACACCTGGAGCGACACCCGAAACACCCCGCCCTGCCGGATTGTCTGGGCGTTGGATATCCCCGGGTGGAAGCAACTACTTTACGATGCTTTGCGTTAGTCGGCTGTGATACCGCCGCTCGACACACAGACCCGGACACCCGACAATCCCATCATGGATGAGCCCGCCCCCGAGCATGGAATTCAGATCGCGCCCGGGGTGTGGCTGCCGGAGTCGGCGTTGAAATTCACCTTTTCCCGAAGCGGCGGACCCGGCGGGCAGAACGTCAACAAACTCAGCACCAAAGCCACGCTGACGATCCAGATCGAAGACCTCGGTGAGGCTTTACCGATCTGGGCACTCAAGCGTCTGCTGATCCACGCGGGGAGCCGATTGGCAGGCGAGGGCGACCGGATTATCATCACCGATTCTTCAAGCCGGAGTCAGCACGCCAACAAACAAGCCTGCCTGGCGAAGCTGCGGATGATGGTGGTCGAGGCGATGAATCGCCCCAAACGCCGTCGCCCCACCAAGCCCAGCCGCGCCTCGATCCAGCGACGGCTCGACGCCAAACGTCACCGGTCACAACGCAAGGCCGAACGCCGCGACCCAAGCGATACTTAACCAAACCGACCCTGAAAGGCTTCGACATGAATACCAATACAAACACACCCCTCACACGAATCCTGCTATGTGTCTTAATAGCCGTAGCCACCCTGACCACAATCGCAAACGCCAAGCCGAAAGTCGTCACCGGTCTGGACGTGATGCAGCGTGACGACTTCGCCGCGCTCAAGGGTAAGAAGGTCGGGCTGGTCACCAACCACTCCGGGATCAATATCAAAGGTGAACACATCCTGGACCTGATGCACGCCTCGGACAACGTCCAACTCGTGGGCATCTTCACCCCCGAGCACGGGATCCGGGGCACGGAGGACCGGCACGTCGACTCCGAGGTCGACGAAGCCACCGGCCTGCCGATCCACAGCCTGTACGGCAAGACGCGCAAGCCGACCGCCGAGATGCTCGAAGGCATCGATACACTCGTCTTCGACATCCAGGACATCGGCGCACGGTTCTATACCTACATCGCCACACTCGGTCTGTGCATGGAGGCGGCGCAGGAACACGGCATCACGGTCTACGTTCTGGACCGGCCGAATCCGCTGGGCGGCACGGAATTCGACGGACCGATCCAGGACCAGGAACTCGTCGGGAATTTCACCGCCTACGTCCCCATGCCCACGACGCACGGCATGACCGTCGGCGAGTTGGCCCTCCTATTCAAGCAAACACACGAGATCGATTGCGAACTGGAAATTATCCGGTGCGAGGGCTGGAAGCGCGGGATGCTGTTCGACGAGACCGGGCTTCCGTGGGTGAACCCGTCGCCGAACATGCGGTCGGTGAACGAGGAGATCATCTACACGATGGTCGCACTGACCGAGGGGAACAAGGATATCTCGGTCGGGCGTGGGACAGATCGGCCGTTTGAATATCTCGGGGCACCGTGGGTGGACGGGGATGCGTTGACGGCGGAACTGCGGTCACGCAACCTGCCGGGGATATGGGTCATGCGCACGACGTTTATCCCCTCCGGCACGGACATCACCGGCCGAGAGAACTACCCGTATCAGTTCATCGATGAGGTCTGCCAGGGTGTGCGATTTGTTGTGACCGATCGGCGGGCGGTCCGACCCGTCGAGGCGGGCACCCACATGCTGGATGCCTTGTTAAAGGTACACCCCGAGCGCTACAACGTCGATAAGCTGCACAAGCTGGTCGGTGCAAAGTGGGTGCTGGATGCGCTTGAAGCACGAGAGCCCGTTGAGGCGATCGTCAAGCGGTGGCGTGAAGACCCGAAGTTCAAGGCTTTCGCCGAGGCGCGGACAAAAGTGGTGATGTACTAATGATGACTGCCAAAACGGAGCCTTAACTCCGCGGTGCGGGCGGTGCGCCACGGCGTAGCGGAGGCAGTGGCTCTTGTTTTGGTTGTTCTTCGGGCTCTAACCCGCCCGGGGCGAACAGCATGTCGGTGCTGGCATACGTCGTACCAAAATTGTCAGCCAGACGGATGACTTGTTCAAGCCCGTCGTCGAGCTGCTGGTGACTAAGGCTGCTCATCGGGTGGATGAAGGCCGACCACAGGATGCCGTTGTTGATCGCATAACGCGCGTCCAGCGCCCGGTCGTAGTTGGCTAAGAGCAGTTTGTGGAACTCGTCATCCTCGAAGTCCGCCACATTGGCGACCGGCGTCATGATCCGCATCCGGTCGGCGGCCTGGTCGGCTAGTACCATCACCGGCACGCCAGCGACTTCAAACGCCCACTGCCCGTTGCCACCTTCGACTTCGTCGGTGTACTCACGGATAAAGCGTTCCAGGGAAGCAAAATTAGTTGGCTGAGCCGCGGGCGTATCCTCGGCCTGCTGGGCCACGACCACGCCGGCGACCAGACACAGGCACGTCACGCAGGTATACACGATAGTTTGCATGTTCGACTCCGCTTTCGAGGTATCCATCAACCGTACACTGCACGGGATATCTTAGGGTAACGCGCGGAGCCGGGCGTTTAATCCCCGTGTTTTTCTCGCAACCGGCCGCTGAGTCTTAGCAGCAGATGCACGCGCTCAAACTCATCGAGGACTTCGGATAGCACCTCCCGAACGGGGTCGGCCGACGGCGGGGCGAGAGTCGGTTCAACCTCTGGGCCGATCGCCTTGCGTGCCATGGCACGGTATCGACTCAGTGTCCGGTCGCCGAAGAAACTCACCGGCTCGAAGTCCTCAGCCATAAACCACGTCACCGGGACCCGGAACCCCGCGTTGACCTGACTCTTCACGACCAAATCGGCGTGCTCCTCGCTGCGCAGAACATAACGCAGGTCGATGACTTCCGGATTCGCCTCCGCGATCCGCTGCATGGCCGAGCCCTGCAACGCACAATCGCCGCACCAGGTCCCGGTCAGACACAGCACGTGGATCTTCCGCGTGAACCCCCCCACCAGCGACGTCTGCTCCGGATCGAGCGAGAGCTGCCCGTACCGCTGTTCCCACGGCATCTGCTGCCCCTCAGCCTCGGCGAGCTTGACGAAACCCGCGTAGTCCAGGCCCTGGTTAAACTTGGTTTTCAAGAAATCGGTTTGGTTCATCAGCATGACAGAAAGTGTCCTTCAAACATAGTTATCATTGACAGGCACTATAGCGCAAAAGACAATCGCAGCATGCTTCAAATAGCCAAAGCTCTTGTGACCGTTGTTGCGGTTGGCCTGCTCATACTCTTTATCGTTTGGCCATTGAGCCCGGCTGGAAAACAGGCCCGCAATCTGAGGGTCGCAGACACTCAAATACCTAATGTTCAAACAGTCTTAAAACAATATCCAATTTTTGATGATCTACGAGTCAGCCGCTTTACCGGTGGTGGTGGAGGCATCATGATTTATGGACACCTTGTGGATATAGAAGACAAAGAAAA
>JAJDCW010000314.1 GCA_029260635.1 Phycisphaeraceae bacterium
GGCCATCATCAGCGGCCTGTGCTGGCAACGCGAACCCGGCGAGATTGCGGTCTACGCCGGCGTCTGCGCCGTCTTGGCGGTCCTGATTGGGGTGCGTCACCGCGGCAACCTCAGCCGACTCCGCGCCGGGACCGAACCCAAGGTCGGGTGGGCGAAGAAAGATCAAGCATAAAAACCCCGGCCAACACACGTCGGCCGGGGCATCTTATTGACTACTTTTCACTGATCGACAAGCAGCGATTACTTGCTGTCGTGGTCGCTGTCGTCATCGTCGCCTGCGTGCTCTTCTTTATCACCATCGTTATCTGCGTGGCCCTCCCCGCCATCGTCATCTTCCTCGTGGACCGGGATGCCCAGCTCTTCCTTGATCTCGTTGAGGATGGTGAGGCTCAGGTCGGCGTCGCCGAGCTTGCCGACGCGGATGAAGACCTCGCTGACGCTCTCGCCGATCTTCTCGCTGTCGACGCGGACCTTGACGTCCTGCGCGGTGCGGGCGACGACCCGGCCGTCGATCGCGGTCGAGCTGGAGTTGATGACGATCAGGTCCATCTCGCTGAGGACCTCATTGGCCGCCTCGGTGACGGCGGCGGGGCTGGCGGCGAGGGTCGCCTTGATCGTCCCGACGCGGTTAACCACGCCCGGCTGCTCGGTCTTGCAGCCGACCATCGCCAACATACAGACACACAGTAATCCCAATGCCACCCGGCTCTTTGTTGCGTTCATCGCGGGTCTCCTTTTCTTGTAGTGGTGTGGACAGGCACCCGAGCGTGCCCCTGATGCTGGACGTGATTATAACAGACCTGTGTGAGGTCAACCTACTTCTCAGGACGCCACAGCGATAGCCCCGCGACAACCGCGCTCATGAAGAACAATAACGCAACGATACCCGTGATAATCAGCGGGGAATAGCTCTTAGACTTCCAGGTATAAACAGACCCCAACACCAGACTCACGACCGCCAGGAATAGCAGGACCAGAACCTGAAACACCCGGACGACCTGGTCGCCGCGTTTCTGTGCTTCCATCCCCCGGCCGGCGATGCCTTTGCCAGACCACGCGTCACGATACGCCCCGCACTCCGGGCACAGGCCCTCCGGCTCCAGGCCGGTCAGGTCATAGCCACACTTCTCACATCGCTTACCCGTCGTGACGCTCATCGCATACATCTAACAACATCCCGCACCCTGTGGCAATTGCGACACACGCCGGTCAGAATCGCCTACAATCCTCAGATACCGGCCCGACCCTGGGTCAAAAGCCGGCGTCACCCTGCTTCCGGGGCAGGCCAACAACCCACCCACGCTTAAACCGCACGAGAACCCACACCATGCCCGCGAATCCTAAACCCGTCGTGTTGATCGTCCGCGACGGCTGGGGAAACAACCCCAACCCCGAGCACGACGCCTTCAACGCCATCAAGCTCGCTAAAACGCCCTGCGGCGACGCTCTGCTTGCCCGTTATCCACATACACAGATCCACACCAGCAGCCGGGATGTCGGCCTGCCCGATGAGACGATGGGCAACTCCGAGGTCGGCCACCAGAACATCGGGGCCGGCCGGGTCGTCTATCAGGAATCCGTCCGGATCAGCCTGGCCATCGAAGACGAGTCGTTCTTCAAGAACGAGGTCCTCAACGCCGCCATCGACCAGGCCAAAGCCAACGACGGCACGGTCCACCTGATGGGCATCGCCTCAGACGCCGGCGTACACGGGCTGATGACCCACCTCTACGCCTGCCTGGAGGCCTGTAACCACCGTGGGCAGACGCACGTCGCCCTGCACCTCTTTACCGACGGCCGAGACACCGGGCCTTTCACCGGGCTTGAGTTCGTCAAGCAGATCGAGCGGCAGTGCGAAGAGATAGGCGTCGGCTGGGTCGCGTCGATCTGTGGACGCTACTACGCCATGGACCGCGATAACCGCTGGGAACGTGTCAATCAGGCGTATGACCTGATGACCGGCCGGGCCGAGGATGCGCCTGAATTCGACACGGCTGAAGAAGCCATCCAGAATTATTACGACAACCCCACCAACGACAGCCAGCAGGGCGACGAGTTCATCACCCCCCGCTACGTCGGCGACGCCGACCCGGTAAAGGACGGCGACTCGGTCATCTTCTACAACTACCGCGGTGATCGCCCCCGCGAGATCACCCGCGCCTTTGTCATGCCCGAGTTTTATGGCCACGTCGCCGAGTCACCCGACTCCGGCGAGAAGGGCTTCGACCGCGGAGACAAGCTCAACATCACCTACGTCACCATGACCGCTTACCAGGAAGAGCTCAACGAGCTGGTCCACGTCGCATTCCCCAAGTCGGCGAAGATGGACAATATCGGCGGGGCTCACCTCGCGGCGCTGGGCAAGACGCAGTTCCGCTGTGCCGAGACGGAGAAGTTCCCGCACGTCACGTTCTTCTTTAATGACTACCGCGAGGAGCCGTTCCCAGGCGAAGGTCGGCAGATGGCGCAATCCCCTTCTGTCGCGACCTACGATCTTCAGCCGGAGATGAGCGCCAATGAGGTCTGTGACATCGTGCTGGGCCGGATCAATGCGGAAGACGGCGAGGACATGATCATCGTCAACTTCGCCAACGGCGACATGGTCGGGCACACCGGTAAACTCGACGCCGCCATCAAGGCCGTCGAAACGGTGGACGCCTGCGTGCAGAAGATCGTCGATGCCACGGTCGCCAAGGGCGGCAAGCTGATTGTCACCGCGGACCACGGCAACGCCGAGCAGATGTTCGACCCCAAGACCAACGCCCCGCACACCGCTCACACGCTCTACGACGTCGATTGCATCATCGTCGATGAAGACCTCTCGGCCGATACACCGCTGCGGCCCGACGGGCGGCTGGCGGACGTGTTCCCTACGGCGCTGGACCTGATGGGCCTGGATAAACCGGCCGAGATGACCGGCGTGAGCCTGCTGGAAACCGCGGAAGTCCCTGTAGGCTAAGGCCAAATCTTCTGGTTCAGCGCCGTACATGTTCAGCGCGTCCAGACGGAAACGTAACGGATGAACGACATCCTTAGCTGGATACTGATCGGGTTGTGCATCGCCTGGGGAGCGCAGGCCGTGCTGGCGGTGGTCGCACAACGCAAACTCGCCGAGCGCGCCAAGAACCCGCAGACCGATCGCTTCGGCGCCTACCGCCCCACCGCCGCCCTGATCGTGCCCTTCAAAGGTGTCGAGCCCGCGCTTCAAGGCAATCTCAAGGGGCTATTCGCACAGGATTACCCCGACTACCGCATCGTGATGATCGTCGAGGATGAAAACGACCCGGCCTACCCCATCCTGCGCGAAGCGATCGAGCAATACCCCCAACGCAACGCGGAAATAATCTTGGCAGGTGTCGCCGGTCCGGACGAGGGCCAGAAAGTTCACAACCTGATCGCCGCCGTCGAAAAACTCGAAGCCGACGACAAGGGCGAGGAGGTCTGGGTCTTCGCCGACTCCGACGCCGTGCCCGGCTCGGACTGGCTGGGTGAACTGGTCGGACCGCTCTGCCAGGAACGCACCGCCGTCACCACCGGCTTCCGCTGGCTGATCCCCGAACCCAAGGACGGCGCATCGACCCCGACCTTCTGGGCGAAGGTCGTCAGCATCATCAACAGCTCAGCGACCGGCTACATCCGCCGTGACCGGTTCACACACGCCTGGGGCGGGTCCATGGCGATGCGCGTCAGCACCGCGAACGAGGCCGACCTCCTGAGCTACTGGCGCGGCGCACTCAGCGACGATTACCAGGTCACGCGCATGTGTCGCGACCTTGACCGCCGTGTGTATTTTGTTCCCGAGTGCCTGGTCGCATCCCCGGTGGATTACGACTTCGCCGGGCTGTGCAACTTCGCGTTCCGTCAGTACGTCATCACCCGCATCCATGCCCCGTCGGTGTTCATCGCAGCGCTATTCATTAACGCGCTCTACTTTCTTGGCATCGCCTCGGCGATCGCCATGCTCGTCCGCGCGCAGAATGTAAACCACACACGCTTCGCCTTCGGTGTCTTCGTATTGGTTTTCCTGGCCAACCAGGTCCGCGCGTCCTACCGCAAGCGCGTCGTGCAACTCACCCTTGGCGTAGCCACCGCTAAAGAACTCCAGCCCACCTTTACCCTCGAACGCTGGACCACCCCGGTATGGTTTGGGATCAACCTGCTGATGCTGCTGCGTGCCAGTGTCGGACGAACCATCCGCTGGCGCAATATCCGCTACCGCATCAACGCCCCTCAAAACATCCAACGCCTGGACTAGCGGTGTTTCTTGGCCTTGTTGACGAGCTTGCCGATTGTGCGTTTCACAGCGTCGGCGGCTTCGGTGATCGCCAGGTAGATATCATCGTGCTGCTTTTTCACGATCACCGGCTCGTGGTGGCTGGCCAGAACAACATGCACCTGGCAGGTCTTGTCGACACCGCCCCTTGGACCGTTCTCGTCGCGCAGGGTCACGTCGATACCACGGATGTGGGTCACGTGCTGATCGAGTGCGGCCGCGAAACGGTCATGCACGTGCAGGTCGATCGCCTCACTCATCTCAAAACCGTCGTGACGCAGTTTCAGGTCCATATTGTAGATCTCCTTGCCGATCATACGGCCGATCCCATCGGACGGTTCGGGAATATCGTGCCCTGTAGCGTGGCAAGCAATCCAGCCTACAGCCCGTAACAACCAGCCAAATTGCTACTTATCGCTTGCGGGCCAGAAAACAATGCATCCCGCTCTTGGGGTTGTAGACGTTGCTGTCCAGAATCTCGAAACCCGCATCGGTCATCATCTTTTCGAGGCCATTAAGTTTCAATGCCCCGATCTTCGGGCAGACCCGAAGGCCCACCATCGACCCAAGCAAGACACGCCACAACGGGTTCCAGTCGCCGATGAGCGGCGCTTCGGTCAGCAGGTGCCCTCCGGGCCTGAGCAGTTCGTGGAAGCGTTGGATGGTCGCATGAGGGTCATCGACCAGGTGCAGCAGGCTGTAGTTGGTGACCGCGTTGAACGAACCCGCTTCCAGACTCGGATCGCTCGCTTCGATCGCTTCAAACCGGCAGTTGTCGATCCCGCGCTCCCGCGCCTTGGCGTTGCCGGCCTCAATCATATTCTCCGCATGATCAATCCCGAGGATCTGCCCGGCGTGCTGCGCGAGGTCCAGCGTGATCTCCCCGGTCGCGCAGCCCACATCCAGGACATTCGCGTTGTCACCAAATACTTCGGCCGCACGCTCAAGCCGTGCCGCGTAGTTCGGGCCCTTGTACAGCTTGCGGTCGTAATTGCGGGCGCGCCTGTTCCAGAAACTGATCGATGTAGGCACTTACTTCAATCCCGTTTGATGCGATCATGGCGCGGCGACAGCGGGCAGAAGCAAACCGATAAACGGGGCCGCCACCGCCCCGCTTTCCCGCTTTCCCGCTTACTTATTCTTCGCGGCGGTCTTCTTGGCCTTGCGCTCTTTCTTTTCCTTGGCGGTGAGCTTGGGCTTGTTCTTGTTGTCCGTGCGCTTGTTTTGATCTTTGTTGGCCATGGTGCTTTGCTTTCAAAAAGGGCCAGCCGACGCGGAGCAGAAAACCCCGACCACGCCGGGGGACGCTCCGGCATGAGTTTATCAGATCGCGGGCGGCAGGCTTCCTAAACGGGGCCAGACCCCCGTTTCACTTCCCCAGCGGGTGGGACCTTCGATTAAATGTGCTTATCCCCTTTTCTTTCCCAGCCTCTCAATTCGTAGTATTTTTCCTTGGGCTCACCCGTCCAGCCATTGATACCGTGCTTGGGCAGCCACCACACATGGATGACCAGCGCAAGCATCAGCAGGGTCCCGAGGAAAATAAAATACCAGAGCCGCCCGGCATAGGCCGAAATCAAGACGGCGAGGCCCGTGAAAAGAAAAAACTTCACAACCCGCTTCCACTTCGGGACGCCTTCCTAGAAATGACCAAATACAATATTGCCTACGGCAAAGATACTTGCCAAAAGAGCTATCTCAAACCACATGTCATTTTTCCGTTGTGGCTCTTAGAATTCAATCACACCAAAACGGGGTCTGACCCCGTTTCATCCCCACCGTTTCTTGCCCCGCATACCGATGGCCGCACCCAGGCCCGCGCCGAACAGCCAACCGACGGTGGGTGAGGGGATCACGACCGGGTCAGAAATAGAGACCAGGCTGTGCCCCTGCGCGCCCTGATGATTGGTCACCCACCAGCCCTCGAGGTCCATATCACTCCCGGAATCCGCCATGTATATCCCCACCGAGCCGGGGTAAGGCAGGCCTGAATCGAATATCAGAAGTGACTTCCCCGTGACGGGGTCGGTGTTGTTGTGGTTGATCAGGTCCACGGCGGCCCCATCGATATAGGCCACCCCAAACATGTCCGCCACAGAATGGCTCGTCCCCATCAGCAGTGAGCTGCCGGCCGCCGAGAACACCAGGTCAGCCTGGATAAAGTTGAAGTACTCGATCCCGCTGCCGGTGAAACCCGTGTCGTCATAGAGCGCGGTCACCGTCGCGGTCCCGCCGCCGGGGGCGTTGTACAACGCCTCGATCGACACGATGGCCGCCGAAACAGGCGCGGCGGTAAACAGCAAAGCGATGAGAACTGCGTGAAGAGTTGCCCTGAGATGGATCATGCCGGCCTCCTGACTTGCAGATCGACTGGGTAAGGCACGCCAAACATGAGTATAAACCGGCCACCCCCGCTTCGCGAGAACATTCGCCGCCCTGAGCATGATTAATCGAGATTTCTGATGTGGCCTACACCCGACGACGCAGGAATTGCCGGAAACCCCGCTGAAATGATCGATCAGGCCGCCGACCCCATTTCATTGCAATGGTTCCTGGCACCTTTTCATACCCGTTCCGTGCGCATCGCAGAGTCATCGCGAGACAAACACCGCAGGCCAGGCAGACGTTATGATACATGCTGCCAGCCCACGGAAGCCCCCGGCGTAATATGACTAAGAAACGCAGAATACTCATATTCAGGATCGTGTTGTTTACCGGCACCGCCATCTCGTTGTGGTACGTGCCTTGGTCCATGCTGCTGGCGTGGATCGCCCCGCTGCCGAGTACGGTTCAGGAACAGGTCGATGATACGATCGGGTACGGGTTTGACGGCGTGATTGTTTATGTCGACCAGGCGGGTAAACCCCCGGCGTTGTATGCCGCCGGGTGGCACGACCGGGTCAAGAAGATCCCGGCCGACCCGCACGCGTTATTCAAGATCGCCAGCATCACCAAGCTCTATGATGCGGTGGCGCTCACCAAGCTGGTCAGCGACGGGCGGTTGTCACTGGACAAGACGCTTGCGGACTACTTCCCCGAGCTTGCGGGGCGGATCGAGTACGCGGACCAGATCACGCTGAGGCAGATGGTCCAGCACCGCAGCGGCATCCCCAACTTCACGGATGTCCCCAGCTTCTATCAGGACCCGCCCGGCAGCACCGAAGAAGCGCTGGGACTCGTGCTCGATCAACCCGCCAGCTTTAAGCCGGGCGAGG
>JAJDCW010000315.1 GCA_029260635.1 Phycisphaeraceae bacterium
GACTGGTGCGGGCCTTGTAAACAGATGAAGGCTTTTGTCTTTTCCGACAGTGGGGTCGCCGACACGATCGAAGACCGCTTCGTGCCCGTCAAGGTAGACCTGTCCTCTGAGGGCCTGCCCGACCAGGGCCTGGCGGAAGAATACGGCATCCAGGCGATTCCGTCTCTGCTGACACTGACCTCCAGCGGACAAACGATCAGCCAGTCGTCCGGCTATATGACCAAAGCCGAGTTGCTGGGCTGGCTTGACACCGCCACCGAACGCTACGCGGCCCTGATCAAGGCACAGGCCGCCGCACCCCCCTCGGCCACGGTTTACGTGGGTGATGACGAGCACGATTAACGCGCGTATCATCTGATCGGCCGACCCGATCCAAATTGAAAGGACCGACAATGACCTCACCGCTCCGCTCACTGATCGACTCGGGCACCAAGCTCTGGCTTGACTCGATCGACCCGGAACTGACGATCAAGAACCGCAAGTTGGGCGCGACCGGAGCGACCTCCAACCCGATCATTGTCTCGGACCTGATCAAGACCGGCCGGTTTGATAACAAGCTCGCCGAACTTTTCCAGGACGGCTACAGCGACGAGGAAGTCGCGTGGCTGACCACCGATGACCTGGTGAAGCAGGCCCAGGAAGTGTTCCTGCCCGTCTGGGAAGAGACACGGGGCAACGACGGCTACGTCAGCTTCGAGCTGGACCCCTTGCTGGAAGACCTGGTACTGGGCCCTGCCCACGATGAGCGCGTCAAACGCTATATCGAGCTTGGTAAGAAATGGGCCAAGGGCCAGCGCAACCGCATGATCAAGGTGCCGGCGACCGCCGCCGGGCTCGATGCGGTCGAAGAGCTGGCCGCGGCGGGGATCACGCTGAACGTCACGCTGATCTTCTCCGAGCGCCAGTACAAGGCCGCCCGCGACGCGGTCTGGCGCGGCGCCCAGCGGCGCAAGGACGGGCTCGACAGCTTCAAGAGCGTCTACAGCATCTTCGTCTCGCGCGTCGATGTCTACACCGAAAAGCGTGTGCCCAGCCTGTCCGACGCGGCGCAGGGCCAGGTCGGTATTGTGAACGTCAAACGGCTGTGGCAGGATAACCAGACCTTCTGGGCCGACAAAGGCCTGAAGCTTCAGCAGGAGATCATCTTCGCGTCAACCGGCACCAAGAAGCCGGAAGACCCCAAGGACAAGTACGTGTCGGCCCTGGCCGGCAGCGATATCCAGACCAACCCCCCCGCCACCAACGACGCCGTCGAAGAGCTCGGCAAGTCCTACACGCGCCAGGTCGATCAACTTTCGCCGCAGGAAATCCTCGACGAGATCGACGCCAAGGTCGATCAGGACGCGCTCGAACAGACGCTGATGGAAGAAGGCACGGCGAAGTTTGCCGACCCGCACAAGGCGTTACTGAGCCTGATCGGTTCCAAACGCTCGTCGCTCGCGGCGGCCTGAAAACAGCGGACCATCAAAGAACCACAAGGGCCCCGCCGTCAGGCGGGGCCTTTTGCATAGGTTCACGCAAACCCCGGACTATGAAGGACTGCCCCACCCGCCCCCGCACGGCCCCAGCACAAAGATCATTATTAACTTAAAACTAATCTTTGTGCGGGGTGGGATTGTGTACGTGAAGCGGTTGCACGCGTTGGTTGCACGCTTAGGACGTATACGTTGGTGGATTTACCCATGGACACCTGTGCCAGTATGCGGCGACCGTAAACGCCACATCCATGCACCGCTTACCGACTGCGTACGCTCCGGATCCTGCCTCTCATAGTTCACCTCAGAGATCAGTATTAAGTTAATACTGATCTTTGAGGTGTTGGTTATGACTCGAAAGCCTGACCTGCATCGGGTTGGAGTTCGAGGGCGGATCGGTGTGGGTTGATGCGATGGTTATTGTCGGGCGGGTTTGAACGGGCACGTAATCAGGACATGAAACGCATTACTCTCCGCCGGGCTCGCAGTAGCAGGAACTGGTCGGTATCACGTCGGCGTCGGCCCAGGCCTTGGCGACCTTCGGCTCTATGGCGTCGGCCTCGTCACGCTTGCCCTGGGCTTCAAGCGACAGCTTCAGGCCGAGCAGGCCCCAACCGTTGCCCTCGTTGCGTTCAATGTCTTCGCGGTACAACCGCTCGGCCTCAGCATAACGCCCGGCGGACATCAGCAGCGCACCCTTGGCGTGTCGCACGGGGAGCATCCAGCCTGGCGGCTCGTCATAAATCAGCGCGTCCTCGGCATCGATCCCCTTTGCAAGCACGGCAAACGCCTCATCAAGGTTTCCTTCGCGGAACAGCAGTTCACCCTGGATCATCGCACGCGCGATCGGCAGCACGGTCGCGACCTGGTTGTTGAAGATGTACCACTCTTCGGGCACCTTTGCCATCGCCGACTCGAACGCCTCAAGTTCCGCACGTGCTTCCTCGGTTCGGCCCAGTGCCGAGCAGGCGATCGACCGGGCGTAGCGGCGGACCGCGCGGCTGACCAGCCGGTACTCGGGGTACTCGGGCTCTTGAAGTATCTGCTCCCACTTGCCGAAGCGGATCAGCACGTGGAATGTGGTGGGCATGATCCCTTCGATGAGCCCGG
>JAJDCW010000316.1 GCA_029260635.1 Phycisphaeraceae bacterium
CGCCGTAACGCTGAACGGCTTCGGTCAGCAATTCGATGGCCCGGGCGTAGAGCGTCGGGTCCGATTCACCATTGGTGTGATACAGACGGCCAAGCTCGATCAAGGCCTCGCGGTACTCGCCGCTGTCGGGGGTGATGGCCTCATGGTCATCAATGACAAGGGTGAGGGTTTCGATCGCCTCATCCGTCTGCCCCACCGCTTCCTGGCACTGGGCCATGTTCACCAGGCTGCTGTAGGTCTCGGGGCTGCGTGGGTAGTCTTCGATCAGGTGCTGGAACTGTGCGAGCGCGGGCTTGTACTGGCGGTCGGCCATGTAAGCCCGGGCGAGGTTACGGATCGCACGCAGGCGTTTGGGGTCGCCGTGGCGTGTCTGAATGAACTGCTCGTAGACGCGGATCGCGTCGTCCCACATCTGAGCCCGGTCGTAGTTGGTCGCGGCGCTCCATAGGCTTTCGCCGTGACGGCTGTTGTCCTCGACCGTGACCTGGGTGGCGTGCTCGTAGTAGTAGTTGGCGGCCTGGGCGTAGTAGTCGGCGGCCTGCTGGTTGGCCATGCGGATCGCCTCGGCGCTCAGTGGGGGCTGGCCGGGCTGGCGCTGCGTGTTGGCCCTGGCTTCTTCTAAACGCTGGTCCCCGATCTTCTCGCACGTGCTCGCCAGATCAAGCAATAGTTCTTTCTGGAGGTTGCCATCCTGCAACAGCGCCCAGACATCCAGGTAATCCTTGGCCCGGTCGAACTCGTCCAGGTCGGCGGCCCGCTCGAAATGGGTCTTGATCGCGGTCTCGGCAGTTTTTCGTCTTGGGTCCCAGGGGCGGGTCTTCTCGATCATCTCACGCACCGCCAGGTCGAAGTACCGCCCGGCCGCGGCGTGGTCACCCAGACGCGCTTCACAGTCGGCCCGGCCGATCAACGCCGAGATGTGGCCCCCGGCCGAGGACGGATATCCTTCTTCCGCCGCACGGAAATGCTCCAACGCCTCTTCGACATCCTGCCCGGTGGACTGCGCAAGCGCCAACTGCCCCAGCCCGACGAGGATCTCGGCGTTCAATTCGTCGGTCGGATCGATACGCCGCTGCGCATGCAGGTAGCGTTGCTCGGCGTTCTGATTGTCGTCAACCGCCTGATAAGCCTGCGCCAGCTTAACGATCAGCGGGGCGAGGTCATCGTCCCCGTCCCGGGCGGCGAGCCGCTGGATGTGCCGCAGCAGGTAGGTGATCGCCGCCTGCGGGTTCTTTGTCTCCAGGAACAACGACGCCTGGAAGCTGTGCGACCAGACCTCCTGCTCGCGGGCCACCTGCGGGTCCTTAATGGCTTTGATGTCCTCACGGAACCGTTCGATCAGCGGCATCAGGGCATCGACATCCACTTCCCGACGGTCATCCCGCTTCTTCTGGATCATGTCCCGGACGATCAGGTAACGCTGCGCCGCCTGGGCACCGGTCATCTTGTCCAGCAGGGCGAACGCCTGACGGTCTTTATCCAGCGCGACCAGTGAACGGAGGTAATTCCGCAGCGACGCGCCCGTGAGGTCGCGGCCGTGTTCGCGGGCGTCGTCGTAACGCTTGACAATTTTTTCGTAGGTCGAGGTCGCCGCATCGACGCCCTCTCGGCCGACGACACCCGTCTTGTATAGCTGCTGGAAGATCAGGTCGCCGGAGAGCTGTAAGAGGTGCCCCTTCTCGTCATCGGAGGCGGACACCTGATTCATCCGCTCTTGAAGCTCATCGATCTTGGCCTGAGCCTCTTCGAGCTGATCCTTCTCCAGCAGCAGTTCGACGTTAGCCATCGTGCCCTTGTAGTCGTTCGGGTCGCTGGTCGGCAAAGAGAGGTAGACGCCGATCACCAGCAGCCCAAGCCCGAACAACAGCACCGGCAACTGCCAGACCTGCGACCACAGGACATCCTGGCCCGCACCGGTCAGCGAGCCGTGGGACATGTCCGCGGAATCTTCGGGGGGAAGCTCCGGGCCGGGTTGGATCGGGGGTGCGTCTGCCATCGCTACGCCGCCTGCTCCTTCGCGTCCTCAAGTTCGAGTAACTCCCGGACCTTCTCGACCGTGTGCTTGGCCTTGAGCTGCATCACCCGTTCGAGCCTGGCAAAGACCGTCTCGTCATAGAGCCGGTGCCCCCCGGCCGTCCAGCTGGCTTCGCCGATCAGGCCCCACTTGGTGTAGTTGTGCAACGTCTGCCGACTCAGCCCCGTCGCCGCGACCAGCTCCCCCACCTTGTACCGCCGAGGCGGGACGACCAGCCGACCGCGCGAGCCTACGCCAACCGGGGAGGTTGCGAGGGCTGGGGCAGTCGAATTTGCCGAGGGGGCCGGGGTGATCCGGGGGTCCGACTGCTTATCTATAGATACGGTTGTCATTATCCCACCATGCAAAAACGCGCGTCACACATCCATCCCCCATCCGCCATGCAGCGGAGGGGCCGGTAATTGGACGTATCGTCAAAGTGGGCGTAAGTACGTTAATAAGGATGGGGTTAGGTAATCTATATCGACCAATCTTTGAGTGCAATGAGATAACGTATTATCGGACTTTTAGAGTGTGACCCAAACTTGACCCCAGAGTTTCAGGCCGCCTATCAAGCATCACTCGCCTCAACCGTACAACCGATGGAGTGGCAATTCCCTGATCCGACGAGCAAGCTAAAAGGGATCTATGTGAGTTGTGGTCGTTAACCCTTCGCGCGCCTTCTTCTTCTCAACTCCGCATCGATGAACCCTTGCAAATCCCCGTCCATGACTTTCTGGGGGTTGGGTTGTTCGTAGTTGGTGCGGTGGTCTTTAACGCGGTTGTCGTAGAAGACGTAGGAGCGGATCTGGGTGCCCCAGCCCATGTCGAGTTTGCCGCCGGTGGCGCTGTCGAGTTCGGCGGCGCGTTTTTCTTCTTCGATCAGTTCGAGCCGGCCCTTGAGGATGCTCATCGCCTGCTTGCGGTTCTGCTCCTGGGACTTGTGGGTGGAGCTGACGATCTGGATGCCGGTGGGCTGGTGGGTGATGCGGATGGCGGTGGCAACCTTGTTGACGTTCTGCCCGCCGGGGCCCGAGGAGCGGGCGAAGTACATGACGTCGAGTTCTTTTTCGTCGATCTCCAAGCCGCCGGTGTCGGGGAACTCGGGGACGACATCGACGGCGGCAAAACTTGTCTGGCGTTTGCCCTGCGCGTTGAACGGTGAGACGCGCGCCAGGCGGTGGGTGCCGCGTTCGCAGGACAGGTAGCCGTAGGCCATCGGGCCCTTGATGTAGAGGGTGACGTCCTTGAGCCCGGCCTCTTCGCCGTAGGTCTTGTTGACCTCGGAGACGTCCCAGCCGTTTCTCTCACAGTAATACAGGAACATCCGCAGCAGCATCTCGGTCCAGTCCTGGGCCTCGGTGCCGCCCTCGCGGGAGTAGATGGTGAGGAAGCAGTTGCGTGGGTCGTACTTACCCGACAGCAGCGACAGGGTTTCCAGCCGACCCATCTCTTTTTCGAGTGAGTGGACCTCGGCGAGTACCTCGGCCTTGGTCTCGTCGTCGTCGGCCTCCTGAGCCATCTCGAAGAGCAACGCGACATCCTCGACGCGCTGGGTCGCGGTGGAAAGCGGATCGACGATGGCCTTGGCGGCTTTGAGGTCAACGACGATCTCGTTGGCCGTGTCCTGGTTGTCCCAGAACCCCGGCTCACCCATCTTGGCCTCGAGTTCGGCGAGGCGGGCCTTCTTCTGGTCGTAGTTAAAGAGAGTCGCGGATGCTTTCCACCCGCGCCTCGAGTTCCTTCAATAAGGAAGGAACGCTTTCGATTGGCTGTGAGTTCTCGCTCATGGCAGGGAGTATAGCGGGGAACCGGGTCAACCGCGAAAGCGCGAAGTCGAGAAGGAAAACCGTTAAGAATGGCCCACAGATTTCACAGATTAAGAGTAGATTGAGGAAGATAACCCGGCCAATCAATTCCCGATCTGTGAAATCTGTGTCAATCTGCGGGCCGTTTCTTCCTTCGCGACCTTTGCGCCTTCGCGGTTAACTCATCTGTCAGTCACCCAACACATACGCAAAGATCAGTGGCGTGACGATCGTCGCGTCGGACTCGATCATGTATTTGGGTGTTTCAGCGTCGAGCTTGCCCCATGTAATCTTTTCGTTGGGGACGGCGCCGGAGTACCCGCCGTAGCTCGTGCAGGCATCTGAGGTCTGGCAGAAGTAGCCCCAGAAGCGTGTGTCCTCTTTCTTGAGGTCCTGGATCATCATGGGCACGACACAGATGGCGAAGTCGCCGGCGATGCCGCCACCGACCTGGAAGAAGCCGACGCTGGGCGAGTCGTCCCGTTCGCCGGCCATGTTCTTCAGATACCAGTCGGCCACGGCCTGCATCAGTTCGGTGCCGGACTTGACGCACTGGTGGTGGGCGACCGCTCCCCGGATCACGGCGGCGGCGAAGATGTTACCGGTGGTCGAGTCTTCCCAGCCCGGACAGAACACGGGGATATCCATCTCCGCGGCCGCGATCATCCAGGAGTCCTTCGTGGGGTACTGGTAATGCTCGTCCAGTTCGCCGCTGCGGATGATGTCGAACAGGTATTCGTACGGGAACTGCCGTTTACCCGAGTCGGCGGCCTGCTTCCAACGCTCGACAAGCCGACGCTCCAGGTGCCGCATCACGGTCTCGGGGATGCAGGTATCGGTCACGCGGTTCATGCCCCGGTCGTAAAGCGCCTGCTCATCGTCGGCCGAGAGCGCACGCCAGTCCGGACAGTGCTCGTATTCCTTCCCGGCCAGCATCGCGAAGAGGTCTTCTTCAAGGTTGGCGCCGGTGCAGGAGATGGCGTGGACCTTGCCCTGGCGGATCATGCGGGCGAGCGTCTTACCCAACCGGGCGGTACTCATCGCCCCGGCGAGCGAGATCAGCATCCGGCCGCCTGCGTTGACATGGGCCTCGAAGCCCTTCGCCGCGGCGACGACCTCCCGGCTGTTAAAGTGCAGGAAATTCTCATCCAGGAATCGACGGACCGCACCCGTGGGTGCGCCGGAGCCTTGGGTTGGTTTGGTTTTGGGGGAAGCCGGAGATTTGGCGGGGACGACCGGGGACAGATCGGCGGGGGTGGTATGCGTGGTCATGTCATGAAACCTCCATGGGTTGAGAGTGCGTGTCAAAGCAACCGGGCATCATAGCACAGAACCGCCGAAAAGACAGGAAATAAGCCCAGAATAATCCACGAAATACACCTGAAACTACAGCCCCAGCACGTCCTTCATGGTGTACCGACCGGCCGGCTTGCCGTGCAACCACCTGGCGACACGCAGGGCACCCTTGGCGAAGGTGTCACGGGTGCTGGCCCGGTGGGAGAGCTGGACCTCTTCGCCGAGGGTCGCGAAGCTGACGGTGTGTCGGCCGACCTCGTCACCCAGCCGCAGGGCATGCGCACCGATCTCCCCTGGCTTGCGCGGGTCGATGCCGCTTCGGCCGTGCTTGACGTCCTTATTAATATCTTTGCCGGTCGCGTCGCAGATGGATTCGATCAGGCCCATCGCCGTGCCGGACGGCGCGTCCTGCTTGTACCGGTGGTGGGCCTCGACGACTTCGATGTCGTAGTCATCGCCGAGACGCTTGGCGACCTGCCCCGCCAAGGCGAACAGCAGGTTGACGCCCAGGCTCATGTTCGGGGCCTGCAACACGGCAATGGATTTAGCAGCCTCTTGAATCGCCTGCTGGTCGGCATCGGTCAGGCCGGTCGTGCCGACGACCAACGTGACGCCGCGTTCGACGCACAGCTTGACGATCGAAAGGACGGCGGGCTGCACGCTGAAGTCGATCACGACATCGGGGGCCGTGTCCGCATCGAGTGTCGCGCTGATCGGGATGCCGGCTTCATCTTCCCCGGCGAGCCGGCCCGCGTCCTGGCCCAACAGCCCGCAGCCTTCGTGGTCCAGCGCGGCAACGAGCCTTAGCTGCGGGTCCTGCCCCGCCAAGGCCACCAGCCGCCTGCCCATCCGCCCGGTCGCACCGTTGATCGCTACCTGAATCATGTCTGATACCTGTCTGTACCCCGGCCGATGAAGCCCCCGTGAACCCCGGCCGCCGCACTCACGGGGCCAATGGTGCAAGTCTACCGCAAACTTAAGCTTAAGGCCTCCCTCCCACAAGCCACGGCCGTGAAATAACCGAGGTGTAAGATAGCCAGAACCGGGAACTTCCCCTACAATTCAGTGTCCGGATCGAAGGTCCGGCCCGAGGATTCCTATCCCTAATAAGCGAGCACGGCATTGAGTTTTCTAGATAGATTCAAAGGCGGTGGCAAGAGCAAGGACACGGGCGGTGCCACGGCTGCAAACGGCTCAGACGACGGCTTCAAGCGTAATCCTCGCAAAGCCCGCCGCTTCTTCGAGCACGGCGAAACCACCGCCAACGCCAGCAACTACGACTACTCCATCGACATGTACATCAGCGGTCTGCGCAACGACCCGGACAACATGGCCCAGCACGAGGCGTTGCACGAAGTCGCCAAGCGGCGCAAGGTCAGCGGCGGCAAACCCGCAGGCATGGGTGAGAGGATGAAGCGGCTCGGTCCATCGGAGATCGACAAGATGCTCCAGGCCGAGAAGCTCTGGGCGATGAACCCGCTGGACGAGGGGCTCGCCGGCGACTTCTTCAAGGCCGCCGTGGAAGCCTACGAGGTCGAGGACGAGGAACTGAACCTGGGTGATGTCGCGTTCTGGGCAGGCGAGATCTGGCTGCCGATGATCGGGCAGCAGAAGAAACCAAGCGCCAAAAGATACATCCTCGCTAAGGAACTGTTCGTCAAACTGGACCGCTACGACAAGGCCGTCGAGGCCTGCCGCAAGGCCGCGGCGATGAACCCCAACGACAGCCGCCTGCTCTCTGAGCTCAAAGACCTCCAGGCCGAACAGATGATGTCGGAGAAGAAGTTCGGCACAGGCGAGGGCGGCGACTTCCGCGCGAACATCAAAGACGCCGACAAGCAGGCCGAACTCCAGCAGGAAGACCAGATCCGTAAGTCAGGCTCCGACGCCGAAGCCATCATCGCCCGCCGACGCGCCGAATACGAAGAAGACCCGCAAGACACCGCGAAGATGCAGAAGCTGGTCGACGCACTGGTCCAGCGTGAGTCGGCCGAGAGCGAGAAAGAAGCGATCGAGCTGCTCAAGAAGTCCTGGGAAGAGACGGGCCAGTACCGCCAGCGCGTCCGGATGGGCGACATCCAGATGAAGCAGTTCAACCGCGTGCTGCGACAGATCAAGGCTCGCATCGACAAAGACCCCAACGACCAGGAGATGCTCAAGAAGTTCGAGGCCGGGAAAGCCAAGCAGCTTGCCTTCGAGTTGCAGGAATACACCGACCGCTGCAAGAACTATCCCACGGACATGGGGCTGCGTTACGAACTGGGTCGACGGCTGTATATGGCCGGTAAGTTCGACGACGCGATCGGCGCGTTCCAGCAGGCCAAGGCCGACCCCAAGCGGCGGGCCGTCTCACACGAATTCCTCGGGCGGTGCTACATCCATAAGGACTACCTCGACGAGGCCGTGGAGACACTTGAAACCGGCATCGAGTCGCACAAGGTCCCCGACGACCGGCTGGCCAAAGACCTGCGCTACCTCAAGATGGAGGCGCACATCAAATTGGCGGGCAAGAACCAGGACATGGAGCACGCCAAAGAGGCGCAACAGATCGCGTCCACCATCTTCCAGGCCGACATCAACTTCCGCGACATCCGTGAACGCATGGACGAGGTCAAGAAGTTGATCGACGAATTAAAAAATAAAGCAGGCTGATTATTCACGCGCCCCGCAACCCGGGCCGATCAATACCGGCACACCCACCGGGACGCCACGCCCATGCAAGCCACCGCCATCATCCCCGCACGATTTGGGTCCACCCGTTTCCCCGGCAAACCCCTGGCGGACAAGACCGGAAAGCCGCTGATCCAGCACGTCGTCGAGCAGGTCCGCAAAGCTCAACACATCGGCCGCATCGTGGTGGCGACCGACGACGACCGCATCCATAAGGCGGTGCTCGCATTCGGTGGTCAATCGGTGATGACCCGCGAAGATCACCCCAACGGCACAAGCCGCCTCGCCGAAGCCGTGCAACTACTTGAAGCTTCCTCATCAACCACCAGCCACCAGCCACCAACATCATCGTCAACGTCCAGGGCGATGAACCCGAGATCGAGCCGGAGGTGATCGATCAACTCGTGCTCGGACTCGCCGACGACCCCGACGCGCCGATGGCCACCCTCGCCAGCCCTTTCGCCGACGACGAAGACCCCACCAACCCCAACATCGTCAAGCTCATCGTCAACCAGCTCGGCCACGCGATGTACTTCTCCAGAAGCCTCATCCCCCACCACCGTGACGCCGCCGAGCCTGCGGCCTCTCCCACATCCGCAATCACAAATCATAAATCAGCAATCCTTAAGCACCCGGGCCTCTACGCTTACCGCCGCGACTTCCTGCTCAAATACGTCACCCTGCCCGCCACCCCGCTGGAAGAGGCCGAGAAACTCGAACAGCTCCGCGCCCTGGAGCACGGCTACAAGATCGCCATTATCCAGACCCACGTCCGCCACCACGGCATTGACACGCCAGAGCAGTACGAGGCATTTGTCCAGCGGCAAATAGCTTGTGATTAATCATCCCGTCAATCAAGGCACAATGATTGACTTGCCTCATTTCATACTCTAATCCACCGGGTAACTGCCTTGAATCCACAAGATTATATTTTGATTCACGGCACGCCCACGCCTGAAGCATACGTCAGCCTCCGCCGTGAAGCGGGCCTGACTCCGATGAGCTTTGACGCGGCTAAGAGGGGCCTGCCCAACACCTGTTTCGGGGTTGTGATCCGACACGGCGATACGCTTGTCGGCATGGGTCGGGTTATTGGTGACGGGGGATTGGTTTTTCAGCTTGTGGATATCGCGGTGAAACCGAGTTGTCAGGGCAAAGGGCTTGGCAAGCGGATCGTGCAGGCATTGCTCACACACTTAAAGCAAACCGCTCCCAAGGGTGCCTACGTCAGCCTGATCGCGGACGGGCAGGCCGACAAGCTGTATTCACAGTTTGGATTCAAGCACACCGCACCGGATTCCGTGGGCATGTCGATGTTTCTATGAGGAATAATCTAAGAGTTTAGCCTGTTATCCAAGCATCTCAACGGCCGGAGGCTCAATGCAGCCAAGGAATCTATTTCATGCGTCTCGGCACCAAACTCCTAATCATCTCAGAGCTGGTCCTGCTGATCCTCGTGGTCGTCATCCTCCTTCCGGTGCGCAATGAGATGCGACAGCAGGTGATCGGCGACATGCAGAACGAGCTGCGCGCGATCGCGGCGACGGCGGCGCTGCAGATCGACGGCGACACCCATCACCGGGCCGTTACCAGTGGCGACCCGGAATCCACCGAGTTCCAGGCGATCCGTGATGTGCTGGTGGACGTGCGGGAAAGCAACTCGCCTCAGGAGCAGCCGCAGTTGGCGTTGACCGCGGAGAACATCTACACGTTTTACCGATCAGAGTCCGGCGGGCTGCGGTTCGGCGTGATGACACAGGACCCGTTTCTGGGCGACCCTTACGACGTGCTGCCGCACCAGGCGATGTCGCTGGCATCCGGGATGCCTTACGCATCCGAGTTGTACACCGACGAGTACGGCAAATGGATATCCGCCGTCGCCCCGATCCGAAACAGCGCCGATGAGATCGTTGGGCTGCTGGAAATCAACCGCCACGCCGAGGCATACTTCGCCCGTTACGACAATGTCATCCTGCTGACGTCTGCGATCGCGGTCGTCGGCTTGGTCATCTCATCACTGCTGGGCTATTTCGTGCTTAGATGGTTGATCCTTCGCCCGGTCAAGCAGATCCACGACGGGATGGAGGCGTTGGGTCGGCACGAGTTCTCGCACCGCGTGGATATCAACTCACAAGACGAGTTCCAGAAGCTGGCCGACACACTCAACAACCTGTTCGGCCAACTCAACATTGCACGTTCGATCCAGTCAAACTTTGTACCCAAGCAATTGCCCCAGAGCGACCAATATCACTTGGCCTGCCGAAGCGACCCGTGTGACGCCACCGGCGGCGACTACATCGATGCATTCAAGATCGATGAAGACCGCCTGGCCATCATCGTGGCCGATGTAACCGGACACGGGTTGGGGCCTTCGCTGCTGATGGCGTCCTGCCGCTCGGCGCTCAAGGCTTTGGCGTCGATCGGCCTGGAGCCGGGCGACCTGCTCCAACGCCTCGAAGAGCAGCTGATCAACGACCTGCACGACGGGCGTTTTATCACCATGGTCTACGGCATCCTCGAGAATGACGGCACGTTCACCTACGCCAACGCGGGCCACGGCCCCGCCATGGTGGTTTCAGATCAGGCCGTCAAGCAGTTGGGCTCGCACCGCCCGCCCCTTGGTATTTTATTCGACGTTCCCGAAGGCGAGCCGTCGCCCTTCGCGCAGCGCGAAACAACCATTAACCTCACATCCGGTGACAGGATACTCTTTACGTCCGACGGGCTGAGCGAAGCCCAAGACCTGGGAGATGAACAATTCGGCACCAGCCGCATCGCACATATCGCAGGGGATTCGCGCATCACACCTGACCAGGTTATTACAAGCCTTCACACCGCCATGGTAAGCCACCTCAACGGCCGAGAAGTCAATGACGATGTCACTATGCTATGTGTGGATCGGATGTAAAGCTTAAACCATTAAAGAAACCTATTGACGCGTTATGGCAAGGGCATAAGGAGCCGGGATTGGTGTCCACTCGCATCAATGGTCGTGGCTAAGCTGATAGTAGTTATCCAGACAATCAAACGTACTCGCCCAACCGCGCTCGTGCATCTGCTTGGCCTGCTCGGTTGGGAACAGCGAGTGGACCATGACCACTTCGGTGGCCTGGCCGTGATCGATGAAGTCGAGTGTGACGCGGGTTTCGAGGTCGGCCATGCCCACGTCTTTCCAGACGTGCCCGCCGTCGCCTGGGTCGGCGATGCGGGTGTAAGACAATTTTTGTGGCGGATCGACTTCCAGGTATCGGCCGTGAAAGTGCATCAACTCGCCGGTGTCTTCCCGTCGGATGCTGTAACGAAATTCTCCGCCGACACGAAGGTCGACCGCGACCGCCGGCGTCGTAAATCCTTGCGGGCCCCACCACTGTTTGAGGATGTCCGGGTCGGTAAACGCCTTGAAGACGGTGCCGCGTGGGGCCTGGAAGGTCCGGGTGATGCGCAGGCTGTGGGTCGTGGCTTCAGTCATCGCTAGGTGCTCCCTGGGTTGATTTCAGATACGCGTCCAGCCGGTCAAACCGTGCTGTCCACTCGGCCTGTTTCGCCTCGATCCAGGCTGTGGCCTCGTCCAATGGCTCTCTGACCAGTTCACAACTCCGCACCCGCCCCTGCCTGGTCTGCCGGACCAGCCCGGCCCGGCAAAGCACGCCGATATGCTTAGAAATCGCCTGTTGAGACATCTCAAACGGCTCTGCCAGCTCCGAAACCGATGCCCGCCCCCCCGCCAATTGGCTGACAATCGCCAACCGGGTAGGGTCGCCCAGGGCCGAAAAAGTGGTGCTGAGTTCCATATACAACTATATAGTTGTATATTATCACCCACTTGTCAACCCCCGATACAGATGATTTACAGAGGGTTATTGTGGAACTGACACGGCGGAGCTGATGTTAAAAGCGGGACATGCCGACAAGATAAAAACTTGACGGATTCCGCCGAATCGCTATTCTTTCTGGACTCGGCGCTTATAGCCCAAACCGGGTATTTCGCCGGGCAGGAGGCGGGCCTAATAACGGGGTCGATTCGACCTGAGATCGGGACCGACACCGAACACCCTGGCATAGTTTTTTACCGAATAACCACGCCTTACGCCGTCTGGAAGATACCCAGACGGGGCGAAGGCCCAACAGTACGTACCGACACTAGAAGGCAAAGCACCATGACGACCGCGACCGCGACCAAAGACGGCAAAACCGACAGGCTCAACTTCACCCGTAACTTCGGGATCTGTGCCCACATCGACGCGGGCAAGACCACAGTCACCGAACGCATCCTCTACTACACCGGCAAGAGCTACAAGATCGGTGAGGTCCACGAGGGCACGGCCACCATGGACTTCCTCCAGGACGAGCAGGACCGCGGCATCACCATCCAGTCCGCCGCGACCACGTGCCCCTGGACGCACAACGGTCAGGACTATGTCCTGAACCTGATCGACACGCCGGGCCACGTTGACTTCACCATGGAAGTCGAACGCTCCATGCGTGTGCTCGACGGCGCGGTTGTCGTCTTCGACGGCAAGGAAGGTGTAGAGGCGCAGTCCGAGACTGTCTGGCGTCAGGCCGACCGCTACAAGGTGCCCCGCGTCTGCTTCATCAACAAGATGGACAAGCTCGGTGCCGACTTTGAGTACAGCTTTAAGACCGTCAAGGAACGCCTGGGCGCCCCCGCCATCGCGGTGCAGCTTCCTATCGGCTCGGGCAACGAGTTCGAGGGCGTCATCGACCTGCTGGGCATGAAGGCCTACTACTTCTCCAAGGAAGACATGGGCTCGAAGGTCGAAGAACGAGACATCCCCGAGGAACACAAAGAAGCCGCCGAACTCTGGCGTCACGAGCTGGTCGAGCGCGCTGCGGAGTTGGACGACGACCTGACCGAGAAGTTCCTGGAAGACCAGGAGATCACCCCCGACGAGATCCGTGCCGCGCTGCGTAAGGGCACGCTGGCCCGCAAGGCTCACCCGACCTTCTGCGGCTCTGCCCTGCAGAACATCGGTGTCCAACGCGTGATCGACGGCGTCATCGACTACCTGCCCAATCCCACGCAGGTCCCCGAAGTGCAGGGCACCGACGTCAAAGACGCGAGCAAGAAACTGACCCGCCCCCACGACGAGAACGCCCCGTTCTCCGGCCTGGTCTTCAAGATCGTCAACGACGCCCACGGCGACCTGACCTACGTCCGCATCTACTCCGGTGTCTTGGAAAAAGGCACCCGTGTGCTGAACTCGAACAACGGCCGGCGCGAGATCGTCAGCCGTATCTTCGAGATGCACGCCAAGGACCGCCAGGCACGCGACAACGCCAAGGCCGGCGAGATCGTCGCGGTCGTCGGGCTTAAAAACTCGATCACCGGTGAAACCCTCTGCTCCCAGGACGACCCGATCGTCCTGGAACGCATGGACTTCCCGGACCCGGTTATCTCGATGAGCATCGAGCCCGCCACCACCGCGGATAAAGAAAAGCTCGGCAACGCGCTGGTCACCATCCGCCGCGAAGACCCGTCGTTCCAGAGCCATTACGACGAAGAGACCGGCCAGACCATCATCGCCGGCATGGGCGAGCTACACCTTGACATCATCAAGACCAAGCTCATCCGCGACATGAAGGTCGGCGTCAACGTCGGCACGCCGCGCGTGGCCTACAAGGAATCGATCAGCAAGACCGCCGAGGCACGCGGCATCCACAAGAAGCAGACCGGTGGCCGCGGCCAGTTCGGCGATTGTACGATCTCCGTCGAGCCTTACACTGCGGCGCAAGCCGAAGAAGACGGGCTGGATTACAAGGACGGCGTCGCGTTCGAGAACAAGATCGTCGGCGGTGCGATTCCCAAGGAATTCATCCCGTCCGTTGGCGTCGGCTGCCGGGAAACCGCCAAGAGCGGCGTCCTCGCGGGCTACCCGCTGCTGGGCGTCAAAGTCTCGCTGCTGGATGGCAAGTTCCATGATGTGGACTCCTCGCAGATCGCCTTCGAGCAGGCCGGCACCCTGGCTTTCAAGGAAGCGACCCGCAAGGCCGGCCTTGAACTGCTCGAGCCTATCATGAAGGTCGTCATCACCACCCCGGACGAGTTCCTGGGTAACGTCACCGGCGACCTGAACCGCCGACGCGCACTGATAAGCGAGACCGAGCAACGCGGCAACACCCGCGTCGTCACCGCCGAGGCCCCGCTCTCGGAGATGTTCGGCTACTCCAACACCCTCCGCGGCATGAGCCAGGGCCGAGCAAGCTACGCCATGGAACCCCTGACCTACCGCCCCGTCCCCGGCAACCTCGCCAAGGAAATCCTTGAAGGTGCCGCTCAGAAGTAACCCGCCCCAAGCCCACGGCCTCCAGACCGTGGGACGGAAATATAGTTTCACAACTCAAAAACCCACGGCCTCGGCCGTGGGTTTTCTTTTACGTATACTGAATATAAACACTCAATCAATACTTATGAGGCAAACCATGAAAACCCTGCAAATACTTCCTGTTCTTGTCTTGCTCATCACGACTTCCCTATGTGTTGCCGAAGTGACCACCGAACCGGTCACCTACACACACGACGACGTTGAACTCGAAGGCTACCTCGCCACCCCGGAAGGCGAAGCGAAGGGCGCGGTGTTGGTGGTGCATGAGTGGTGGGGGTTGAATGACTACGCGAAGATGCGGGCGCGGATGCTGGCGGAGTTGGGGTATGTAGCATTTGCGGTAGATATGTACGGCAAGGGGAAAGTCACCGACAGCCCCGAGCAGGCCGGACAGTGGGCGGGCACTGTGGCGGGCGATCGGGAGATGTATCGCGCACGCGCGATCGCCGGGCTTGAGGCATTCAAAGCGACCGGCAAGATCATCGACGGGATGAAGATCGCCGCGATCGGGTACTGCTTCGGCGGGACCACGGTGACGGAACTCGCGTATTCCGGTACGGAACTTGCCGGCGTGATCAGCTTCCACGGCAATCCCAAAGCGCCTTTAGAAGAAGACGATAACATCACCGCCGCCATCCTCTTCTGCCACGGCGATGCCGACCCACTGGTGCCCGATGAGGTGATCAATACCGCCACCGACGGGCTGGACGCCAAGGGCGTGGACTGGCAACTGATCCGATACTCCGGCGCGAAGCACGCCTTCAGCAACCCCAAGGCCGACACCTACGGGTTGGCACCGGTCGCGTATGACGAGAAGGCCGACAAACGCTCGTGGGCGCAGATGCGGGTGTTTCTGGATGAGGTGCTTGCTCCGCAGTAGGATAACCGAGACACCATGACGGGCGGGACGAACGCCACTCTCTTGACAAAGGAGCCTGCGATGAGACCACTGCCCATTGCCAATCTGCTACTGCTGCTGCTGCTTGTCCTGACGCCGGGGTGCAAGACCGTTTACAGCGACCACCTGATCGGCGAACCCATCGCGGCGGAGGACGCCGAGGAGCTCGAAGGTATCTGGCGTTTCGGTGACAGCGCCATGCACGTCAAGCACGTCGAAGGCGGTGAATATGTCGCGGCCGTCCTCGAGTGGGATAACGGCAAATTCAAGACGAACACGATGGACCTGGTCATCACCCGCCTCGGGGATGCGCACTTCTTGCAGGTAACTGAGGCGTCGGAAGACGGGGATGAAAAAGAGGGCCACGAAGACCCCGACGACGGGGAAGAGCCCTGGATCATCGCCGGGCTGCTTACCGGTCTGCGGGAAGATGCCGTTGTGCTGTCGGCCCCCGAGTTCGACCGGATAGCCGAGGCGATCAAGGCCGGCGTGCTGGAAGGCGAGGTCGACGAAGACGACAACTCGCTGCACATCCACGGCGACAAGGCTGCGCTCGACGGCCTGATCGAGTCGGGGAATCTCCACGAGCTATTCCACATGCAGGAGCCCCTGGTCATCACACGCCTGGGCGACTTGTAGGTAAAGGTCCTGTTGTCGTGTGATCTAATCTAAAACGACACCATCACTTGGCTACGCACCGTGGTGGATCGGCCGTCGGAGGCGCGCAAGCCCGAGCCGGTGTCGGTTCTGGGCAACCCGTTGAAGGCGTGTACGACGTCGAGTGAGAGCTTGGTCTTGTGTCCGCGGATAAACCAGTTCGTGCCTAGCGTGATGAGTTGTGCGGCATCGTTCTCGGTCGCGGTGGTGACGCCGGTGGAGGATTTGAACGCGACGCCGTCGGTATCGATCCACTCGTAGCGGGCGTAGAGGTCGAGCTTGTCGGGGACAACGAAGACGCCACCCTGGATCAGAGCTCCCCACTGGTCGGCTTCGAGGATGCCCGGCGTATCGTTCGACTCGATGTGCCTGGCGGTGAACGCGCCGAAGAGGTTCCAGCCGTCGCCCTCCCGGCTGACGTCGGCGGTGTACTTGAAGATGTCGGGCGTCGCCGTGCCGCCGGTCTCGCCGTGGTCATACTGGACCGCGGCCCCGAGCAGCAGTCCATCGTCGCCGGACCACCCGAGGATGTCATTGAACTGCTTCCAATCGCCGAAGACCTTCCATTCGCCGCGAGCGCCAAGCGCGAAATCCGTGCGGTCGGCGTCGAAGTCGGTGTTCCAGCCCCACGTCCCGTTGTGTAACGAGAGGCGCAGGCGGGTGCCGTCGTCTTGTCGAGTCATCTGAACGCCCTGCACGTAGAGCGAGGTGAACTGCGAATTCACATACGAACGCTCGATCATCGGCTGATATCGGGAACTGGTGAGCCATTCGCGGTCGAACGGGGCCTTGATCTGCCCGGCCATGGCTTCCCACTGCTCGTCGAGTTTATACTTCACGAACGCGTACTCGAATCGCGCCTCGCCCGTTGATCGGCTGAAGGTCGGCATCAGCATATAGGACACGCGCGGCGAACCTATATAACCGGAGAACATCAACGCGACCCTGCGCGACTGGAACCCCCCCACCTCGTCATCGGCTACTTCCGGCGCGGAGTTGTAGATGTGCCTGAACTGGATGTAGCTGCATATCTTTAAGAGGAAGGTGTCGTTGTCGCGGAATATAAAGCCGTTGTCGTAGTAGCAGGTGAATTCTTCGGTGAGCAGCGAAGCGCGGGTATCCGCATCCGCCAGCACCTCGTGGATCAGGGCCTTGACCTCCTCAGCCCGGCGTTGAGTCAGCCGGGTCCCATCCAACCCGGCCCGGAGGGACGCGATCTCTTGCTCAAGCCCATCCAGTTCCCGCTGCATAGCCTCCAGCCGAGGGGCGGGCGTTGCGGCGACTGCGCACGAACCCCATAGCCAAGGCGATTGACCCATGTAGACCGGCTCTTGTGCCCTAAAAAACACGGTTAGACACGCCAATAAGCCGTATACGATCCCGCCACGCACTGCTTGCTGAAACATAATAAAGATAAGTATATCTTTTTATTGTCTGCGTGCAATCCAACCCCCACAGAGCTTAAGGCAAAAAAAAGAAGG